>SLLG01000319.1 GCA_007134215.1 Opitutales bacterium
AGCGGGCGTCCGCGCCGGGCCGGGGAGTTGCGTGTATGGAAGGTGGAGGGCTCGCACGATGGCCCCATCCTACATCGGTGCGTCCGGCGATTCTTGACGCCCGTCAAGGCACGCGCGCATTCGCCCGAACGGGCGCGCCGCGCAACGGTCCTCTCCTTCGGCGGCTCCTTTGACGGGCGTCAAGACATGCCGCGGCGGCACACCCTACCCTCGCGACCACTATGGCCACGTCCACACCACCACCGCTGTCCCTAGCCGTCTCCCCCGCGCTTGCGCCCGCGCACGGCACCGCACGGACACGCCTCACCGCACTCCTCCAGCTCACCAAACCGAGACTCGCGTTCTTTTCCATCCTTTCCGCCATGGCCGCCTACGCGGCCGCCGCCCCCGGCCTCGGATACATCCACTTGCTTCTCGCGTTTGCCGGGATCTCGCTGTCGGCGGGCGGAGCCCTTTCCTTTAACCAGTGGTGGGAGCGGCGGATTGACGGGCGTATGCGCCGGACGGCAAGCCGCCCTCTGCCGCAGGGAGCGGTCTCGCCGCGCGCCGCCCTCACTTTCAGCATGATCCTTTGTGCCGCCGGCCCCGCTCTCCTTGCCTTCACCGCCAATCCGGTATCGGCGGCGCTGGCCGCTCTGATCATCGTCCTCTACGGACTCGTCTACACCCCGATGAAACGGCGCAGCCTGTGGGCGACGGAGGTCGGATCGGTCTCCGGCGCGCTGCCGCCCCTGCTCGGCGCGGCCGCCGCCGGGGATGTTTGGAACACCTCCGCATGGATGCTCGCCGTCCTGCTCCTCTTCTGGCAAATGCCCCACTTCTACGGCATCGGCTGGATGCACCGCGACGACTACCGCGCAGCCGGATTCCGCCTCCTTCCCGCCCTCGATTCCTCGGGCGGGCGCACGGCGCGGCGGTCTTTCGTCTACACGGTTCTGCTCGCCGCCTTCGCGCCCGTGCCGTGGCTCGCGGGCTGGGCCGGACCGGTCTACGCGCTCGTTGCCGTGCCGGGAGCGCTCTTCATGCTCGCGCGGGCGCGGGCCTTTCTTCAGGCACCGGAACCGCGCGCCGCCGCCGCGCGCTCTCTCTTTCTCGCGAGCGTGCTCTACCTGCCCCCGCTGTTCGCCGCCGTGGTCCTCGACCGCTTTCTGTTTTGAAGCTGCGGCGCCTCACTCCCACACCAACTCGACAAACTTGTAGGGCCGCTGGTCGATGGGGTGCGGATTCCAGTTGCGCACCGCCGGGTGAATGAGGAACGGATTCGTGTACCAATACAGCGGCAGGGTCGCGTGGGATTCGAGCAAGAGCGTTTCCGCCTCCTGCAAGAGGGCAAAGCGGCGCCGGTCGTCGAGCGTGTGCCGCGCTTCGCGGATGAGGCCGTCGTATGCCTCCGAGGCGAATCCGGTCTGGTTGTTCGGGCTGTCTGAAAGGTAGACGCGCAGAAATGTGAGCGGGAAGAGGTTGCCCACCCACCCGGCGCGCGAGATGTCGTAGGCCATGTTCTGCGTGGAATCGAGATAGACCTGCCATTCCTGATTCTGCAAAGTGACGGAGATTCCCAGCTCGCGCCGCCACATCTGCTGCACGGCCTCGGCCAGCCGCCGGTGATTGTCCGAGGTGTTGTAGAGCAGCTCGACGCGGGGAAATTCCCGGCCCTCCGGAAATCCGGCTTCCGCGAGGAGGGCGCGCGCCTTGTCCGGGTCGTGGACGACGAGGCCCTGCGGCGGTTCGTACCCACCGGTTGGCGACGGCACGAGGGCATAGGCCGGCCGCTCGCCCCCGCGCGTGACGGTGCGCACGATTTGTTCGCGGTCGAGCGCGAGGGAGAGCGCACGCCGCACCCGCACGTCGTCGAGGGGCGGGCGCGTCGTGTTGATCCGGTAGAAGTAGACGGCGGAGAGCGGGTCGAAGCGGATTTCATCGGGCCGCTCCGCGCGGTAGCGCTCGCGCATGTTGGCGGGCACCCCCTGTGTGATGTGCAGCTGACCGGCACGGAAGGCGCGCTCTTCGGTGTTCTCGTCCTCGATCGGGAAAAACCGCATCCCGTCCAGTCGCACGGTTTCCGCGTCCCAGTAATACGGGTTGCGCTCGACCTCGATGAGCGTGTTCGGGCGCCACAACGCGAGGCGGAAAGGACCGTTGCCGACGTGCCGCCCCGGCAGCGTCCACCCGGATGACCGCTGCCCGATGGTTCCGTGGCGCTCGATCGTCGCGCCGTGCACGGGCATGAAGCTGTGGTGCAGGATGATGAGGAGGAAATCCGCCGTCGGCGCATGGAGCGTTATCTCGAAGGTGTGGTCGTCCGGCGCGCGCAGGCCGAGGGCTTCCGGATCGTCGACTTCGCCGCGGTTGTAGGCCTCGGCGTTTTCCACCATGTACATCCAGTCGGCGTACTCATTGCCGAGGGTCGGCTCGAGCACCCGCCGCCACGAATACACGAAGTCATGCGCCGTGACAGGGTCGCCATTGCTCCAGCGCGCATCCCCGCGCAGGTAAAAGGTCCACCGCAGGCCGTCCTCCGACATCTCCCAGCGCTCCGCCGCCCCCGGCAGGACATCCTCAGGGTCCGTCGGGTGGTAGGTGATCAGCCCCTCGAAGAGCGCGTGCAGGATATTCACCTCGGGACTGCCCGTGACCACGTGCGGATCGAGATCGCGCGGCTCGCCGCCGTTGCCCACGAGCAGCACGCTGCCGCCCACCGTGGAGGCGCGCTCGCCGCAACCGGCCGCCAGCACGGAGGCGAGGATGGCTGCCGAAACATAGAATCTCCGGGCGAAACCGCGCTTTCCGTTCGTTCGCTTCATGGGTGCATCCTCACCCGCGGGCGCGGCGATGAAAAGCCGCAAATCGGGCGCGCGAATCCCGCTGCGTCGACGCTTGACGACAACCATGTATGCGCTGAAAATATGCGTGATGAAAACAATCTCAATCATGCGGGCGCAGCACAATCTCTCCGAAGTCCTTCGTTCCCTGGGACCGGGCGAGCGCGTGGCGATAACACGCAATAAAAAGGTTGTTGCCGAGTTGGTTGCACCCCAAGGCCAAAGCCGTCCCGCGTTTCCCGACTTCGCCGCCCGCGCGCGCGCCACCTGGAGAGAAGGGTGGAAAGGCAGTTCGACGGATGAACTCCTCGATGAAACGCGTGGCGACCGATGAATTGTTATTACGACACCGGATTGCTTCTCAAGCTCTACACCGATGAGCCTGAGTCCGGAGCTGTCCAAGCCTTCGCCGTCGAAAACGCACAGCCTATCCCATTTCTATCCTTACATCAGTCGGAGTGTGCTTCGGCCCTTCATCTCAAAGCGTTTCGAGGTGAGTGTTCGGTCGCGCATGCAAATCGCGCATTGGCCGACATTCAGGAGGATCTGCGCGCAGGGGTTCTTCACGCTTTCTTACCGGATTGGGAGGCAGTCTGGCGTCAATGCACCGACATGGCCCAATCGCACGCCCACCTAATCGGTTGTCGCACCCTCGACACGCTTCACGTTGCCTGTGCGCTTGAGTTGGGGTTCCGCCACTTCGTGACTTCGGATGCACGCCAAACGGCCCTCGCCGAACGCGCGGGGATGGTTGTGCATTTCCCACGGTGATTCTTGCGCTGCGAGGCGGAAGCGCCATGTTGGCGGGTCAATGGATTACCGTGTTTTGTTTGTCTGTATGGGAAACATCTGCCGTTCGCCCGCGGCGGAGTGTGTCTTCCGCAAACGTCTGAAGGATGAGGGGTTGGACGGGCGCGTCGATTGCGACTCGGCGGGCACCATCGCCCACCACACCGGCGACCCCCCGGACGGGCGCATGCGCGACGAGCTGGAGCGCCGGGGCTATCCGGTGAACGGCCGGGCTCGGGGGGTCTCGGAGGACGATCTCGCCGTGTTCGACCTCGTGCTCGCGATGGACCGCGAAAACCTCGCCCACTTGCGGCGCCTCGCGGGCGACGACGAAGCGGCGGAGAACATCCGCCTCTTCTGCGAATTCTGCCGGGAACACGACGCCGAAGAGGTGCCGGATCCCTACTACGGGGGACGCTCCGGCTTCCGCACGGTCGCCGACCTCATTGAAGACGGTTGCGACGGACTCCTCGAGGAAGTCCGCCGCCGCATCAAGGAATGATGGATGCCGTGTGGACAGAGCTTTGCCGCCGCATCGGCGAACGGCTCGGCGAAAGCGTTGAGCCGCGCGGCACCGCGCCTCTCGCGGGCGGCTGTATCCACAACGCCTCGCGCCTCGGGACAAACGCGGGCACCTTCTTCGTGAAACGCAACGCCGCGCACTGCCTCGGACAGTTTGAAGCCGAGGCGGAGAGCCTTGAAGCCATGGCCGCCACCGGTACGATCCGCGTGCCGCGCCCGGTCCTCGCCGCGGAGGCCGGCGGCGAAGCCTTTCTCGTCCTCGAGTTCATCGAGTTCGGGAGCGGAGGCGACGAGGCCGCCCGGCGCATGGGACGCGAACTCGCGCAACTGCACGCCGTGCCGCAGGAGCGGTTCGGGTGGACGCGGGACAACTTCATCGGCCCTACCCCGCAGCCCAATCCGACCGCCGACGACTGGCCGTCCTTTTTCCGCGACCACCGTTTGCGTTGGCAGTTCAGCCTCCTCGCCAAACAGGGCGTGCACTTCCGTAACGCCGACGCCCTTCTCGACCGCCTCGACCGCTTCTTCGACGACGAACCGCCGCAGCCGTCCATCCTCCACGGTGACCTCTGGGGCGGCAACGCGGGCTACGCCGCCGACGGCACACCCGTCGTCTTCGATCCCGCCGCCTACCGCGGACACGACGAAGCCGACCTCGCCATGACCGAACTCTTCGGAGGCTTCCCGCCCGCCTTCTACGAAGGCTACCACGCCGCTCGCCCGAAGCGGCACGGCTACCGCCGCCGCCGCGACCTCTACAACCTCTACCACATCCTCAACCACGCCCTCCTCTTCGGCAGCGGCTACGCCGCACAGGCCGAAAACACCATCGACCGCCTCGCCC
>SLLG01000156.1 GCA_007134215.1 Opitutales bacterium
CGTCGGCCACCAGCGAAGGCACCGTGGGGTCGCTGTCGGGCCGCTCGAAGTAGATCCGCCGCACGAGCGCTTCGAGCCCAGCCGAGGGCGTTCTGCTGCGGCCACGGAACCAGTACTGCCAGAGCGACGCTACCTGGCCGATGTCCTCAGGCTCGACGGGTCTTATGCGCACGTGACACTCGTCCTCACTCAGATTCAGCCAACGCGATCGTCTCCATTGCCTCCAGCGCTACCGGCGGAGCGTGCAGGTAGCGAGCCATTCGCCGCTTCGCAGCGATGTCTGCAAACACCCGCTCCACCTGCACCGGAGCGAGGTCCAGCGCCTCGGCGATCGCCTCGGGTGGGAGAGGTCGGTCGACCGCGTGGAGGCAGAGGTCCATGTGGTCGTACGGCACCGAGAAGTAGAACTCCTCTTGACTCTGGGGCATCGCGTAGGTGTCGGTGGTGGGTGGTCGCGTGCGAATCTCGTCCGGAACACCCAAGACTTCGGCCACCTGGTACACCTGACTCTTGTACAGATGCGCGATCGGCTTCACGTCGGCAGAACCGTCACCGTTCTTCACGAAGAAGCCTTGATCGTACTCGAGCCGGTTAGGCGTCCCGAGTACCGCGTAATTCAAACGGTCTGCGTGGTGGTACTCGAGCATCTTCCGCGTCCGCTGCTTGAAGTTCGTGGCGGCGACCACCTCGCGGTAGGCGTCAGCAGTCAGGCGAGCGCGATGCTCACGTCCCTCGGGATCGAGTGCCACCACGGAGAACAACCGGAATGCATCAGAGTCCACCACACTCGGCAACACGAGTTTCGCCTTCCAGCCCGCTGCGTAATCGGGCAAGACCTTCCGGAACGCCTCGTCCCGACGCCGGTAACAGCCGAGCGCTTCGAGCGTTGGCGTGATGTCCTCGAGGACCGTGTGGATTCCGGTGGCCTCGGCAGCCAAGCGGCTCAACCGCAGCGTGTCGGGTGACGATTCCGCCTCGGGCATCAACACCCCGAGCACGTGTTCAGGTCCGAAAGCCCTGGCCGCCAGAGCAGCAACCACAGTGCTGTCGATTCCCCCGGAGAGACCAAGCACACCGCCACGGCGGCGGAACCCTTTGACCACCCGACGCATCTCCGTGACGATGGATTCGACGACCTCGGTCGGATCAGCCAAGCGTAGGACCTCGAAACCGACCCGAGCTACTTCAGACACGGGCCTCGCCCAATCGAACACGAACGTACCGCACGATGAGGTCGACACTATCGAGGTTTTCCGGCACGGTGTCTTCATCGGGAACCTTGACACCGAAGCGCTCCTCGATGAACATGATCAACTCCAGCACGCCCATCGAATCCAGAACGCCGTTACGGGTGAGCGAACCGGCTCCGTCGATGACTTCGCCATTCAGGATGAAGTTCTCCGTGATGAAGCGCCGTACGTCGCGCTCGATGGCATCCATACAAGCGTAGCCTACCCCTCCTCGTCTGACAGATTCGTCACCCGTCATCGCGCGGCAAGCTCTTGTGACGAACCTTACCGCTCTCCGTCTTGGGCAATACATCGAGGAAGACCACATCGCGCGGCACCATGTAGTTCTCGAGCCGTTCCAAGCATGCGCGCCTGAACTGACGCTCGCTCATCACGACATCGGGATCGAGAACGACGAAGGCTCGGATTGCCTGTCCCAACAGCGCGTCTGCCACGCCGATCACGGCGGCCTCCTTGATTCCCGGGATCGTCGCCAGCACGTTCTCGACTTCGACGGGAGAAACCTTCTCACCACGACTCTTGATGATGTCGTCCGTACGGCCGACGAAGTAGAGGAATCCCTCCTCATCGGCACGGAATAGATCGTGCGTGCAGAGCATGCGCTCGCCCGGGAAAGGTCCCGGTTTGAGCATGTGCGCCGTCTCATCTGGAAGGTTCCAATATCCCATCATCACGTGCGGTCCTCGTACGTGCAACGTCCCCGTCACGCCAGGCGGAACGCGTTCGCCTGCATCATCGAGGATGAACACCTCGGTACCCGGGATCGCCTTACCAACGGACGACGGCTTCGTCAGCGCCAGCTCGGGCTCGAGATAACACACGCGCTTGCACTCGGTGAGGCCGTACATCCTGTAGATCGACGCTCCGGGCGCCATCTGCAAGAGACCTGGGACATACTCGTCGGGCAGATGCGCGGCCGTGTTGGTGAACGTCCGCACCGACGGCAGCTCGAGCGGTCGCTCACGGTGCATCGAGAGCAGTGTCGCGAACACGGTCGGCACTCCCGGGAACACCGTGACCTGCTCGTCGCGCACCCGCTGGATCACCTTGGCTGGGAAGCTGAACGAACTCTCGAGAACGAGTGTCGCAGAGAGGTGCACCGCCATCAACGCCTGGTAGAGACCGTAATCGAACGCAAGCGGCAAGACGTTCACGATGCGGTCATCAGCCGAGAGCCGAAGGTACTCCACGAGACTCGCCTGGGCGAAGGCCATGTTCTGGTGAGACAGCATCACGCCCTTCGGCCTCCCAGTAGTCCCAGATGTGTAGACGAGGGCGGCCAGATCGAGCGGGATGGTGGGTGTCGCGACCGGCTCGGATGGGCTTGCCAGCAACGCCTCGAGGGCCACGATCGCGGATGCCTCACCTTCGGCCCCGTCACCCGTCTGCACGATCGTATGCAGGTGTGGGAGTTCGTCGGCAACCGTCGCAACGAGCCGCGCGAGACGACCGTCGGTGATGATGGCCGCTGCGTCGCAGTCCGCCAGCATGTACGCGAGCTTGTCCGCTTTGGTCTGCGGGTTCACGACGACGAACGCGCCACCAGCCAACAGCGTGCCGTAGATGCCGACCACCGTGTTGACACCATTCTCGAGGAACACCGCGACGCGATCTCCCCGTTGCACACCACGGTCCTGAAGACCTCGCGCCAGACGCTTCGCCCGAACCAGCAACTCGCGGTAGGTGACGCGCTCGTCTTCGCTGACGATCGCGGTCTTGCCGGGGTGGTCATGAGCGCTGACGAGCAGCGAATCATGCAGCAGACGTGGGGTCCTCGGTCGCATTCCTCACACCCTCTCCTCGGTATCGACGACGAATGCCGCGCCCACGACCTCACGCGTGGGAGAAGCAGCGGGCGCCAACGTGGGTCGCGCGACCATCGAGTCCTGGAGGATGAGGGTGGAGAGCACTCCCACGAGCCCCATCTCATCGGCTTCGCTCAACCCCACGTCGAGGTAGCGCTCGCACTTCGCCACGAGCTGCGCCACCGCCCGAGCGTCGAAGAGCCCGTTGGTCTCGACCGCTTCTGGCGCCAACACCTCACGGACGTATGCCGGTGCGTTCGGGCCGAAGAACGAGCGCAGGATCGGAGCCCGGTACGGTCGCTTGGGGCGCTGAGCGATCACCTGCGGCAGCGAGGCAGCGAAGGCCCGTCTCAACAAGTACTTCTCCTCGAGATCGCGCAAGCGCAACCGTTCCGGCAGCGAAGCGGCGAACTCCGCCACGCGCACGTCGAGGAACGGGAAACGGCCCTCGACGGAGTTCGCCATGAGCATGCGGTCACCCTGGGCATGGAGGAGATATCCCGTCATGAAGGTGTGGATCTCGACGTACTGTGCTCGACCGAGCGGACCGAAGTCTTCGAACGCGCGTGGCAGACGTGACACGAGACGATCCGCCGGATCACCGACAGCGTCGACACTGGCTCGGACCTCAGGGCTGAGGAAACGCAAGTTCCGCATCGTCGTCGCCATACGGGGCCGCAGACTGTAGAGAGGGTCGTCGAGTTCCTCGATGCCAGCTCGGAAGAACGCAGTCGTGAAGCCACCACCCCGACTCAGATCGCGCGAGAGGTATGGGTACACTCGCCCGAGGAGCGCCGGTCGCATCGTCGACGTAGGGCTTCTCGCCCAGAACCGACGGATCATGGCCTCTTGGAACACGCCATAGCCAGCGAAGACCTCATCGGCGCCCTCGCCGGTCAACACGACCTTCATCCCAGCATCGCGGACCGCCCCCGAGAGCAGGAGCATTGGCACAGGAGCCGTCCGCAGGAGCGGCTTCTCGGCTCTGCGCACCGCTACTGGGAACCATTCCGCCACGTCACGCCCGCTGACGTCGATGCGTGTCAGGTCCACACCGAGAGAAGCAGCGATCTCGTCTTGGAACTCGCTCTCGTCGAAACGCGCGTCCTCGAACCCGACACTGAAGCCACGGAGGCCCCGTGGCGCGTGATGCCGCGCCAGCGAGGCGGTGATGGAAGAATCGAGCCCCCCGCTGAGGTAGACACCCACCGGCACATCGGCCCGCAACCGGATCCGGGTCGCTTCGTCGAGCAAGACGCGCAACTCTTCTGCCAGGTCTTCAGGTCGCTCCTGGCGTGTGCCCTCACGCGGACCGAATGTGAGGTCCCACCAGCACTCCATGCGCCGTTGCCCACCCGCGCCAACGCGCATGAAGTGGCCCGCTGGGAGTTCCCGGATCCCGACGAATGCCGACCGGTCGGGCTGCACCGCCCAGAGCGTGAACGTCTCGACGAGCGCGAAGGGATCGACACGCCGTTCGGCAGCAGGATGGCGAAGCAAGGCCGCAGCCTCGGAGCCGAACACGAAATCGCCGTCATAGTCGGCGATGAACAGCGGTCGCACACCGAACCGATCACGCGCGAGGAACAACTCCTGCTCGTGGACCTGCCCGAACCCGGCCAGCCCACAACTCAGCAGCCCGCCCCGACCGCCTCCCGCGCCATCATGGCCATGCCCGAAGCCGCCCCCAAGCAGGACAGCTACACCCGCTTCGCCCAGGCGGGCAAGGTGCGCGAAGTCCTCCCCGCCACCTGGGCGGCGCTGCGATTGGGCCTGCGCGACTCCTGCCGCAAGTGCGGCTTCAACGATGTCGTCCTCGGCCTCAGCGGCGGCATCGACTCCGCACTCGCTGCCTGCCTCTGCGTCGATGCCCTCGGAAGCCAGAACGTGCGCGGCGTCGCCATGCCAAG
>SLLG01000013.1 GCA_007134215.1 Opitutales bacterium
AGTATGCCTTCCGCCGACAAAGAGCCTTTGAGCGGGCGGGGCTTCTCGTCTCCAAACAAGCCGCGACCCGGAAGGGCCTCCAGCCCAAAGCCCCGCCAAAAAACTGCCTCCGCCACTCTTTTGTCAGCTACCACGTCGCCCTCCACCGCGATCCGGGGCGAACCGCCCTCCTCGTCATTGCGCGGTCGGCCACTCTCTGGAACTCCGGCCCGGCTTTACGTTTGTGCGGATTTCTTTGAAGCGCGTATTTCCCATGACTTTCGAGAGTTTGCACATTCAACCAGCGGTGGTAAGCCTATTATCCCTTTCTTCTCTCGTGGGAAACGCGACGAAACAGTTTCTGGACCCTCGTCAAAGACTCCGACATGCCATTAAAGTCCCACGCAACTACGATTAATTCGACTGCCTTGATTATGCCAAAACCCTCTTTTGAAAAATTCCGTAAAGCGCTTATTCATAACGACCTAAGGACTCGCCGCTGAGCCCCTCACCCTCCGCCATTTTTCTGTCGCAAAGCCGTTGAACGGCAATAACTTACGGAACCATAACGACTTAATCCGCGACAGGTTTCCGGACCAGATTCAATCACCGGCTAGCGCGTCTTGGGAAGAGATTGTGGCGCAAATTTCCCATCGCAAACAGGGATCTCTCCTGAATTATCAGACGGGCTTATCCATCCCCATTCCGCAAACAGGATGTAGAGTGCGGGAATAACGAGGATGACCAGCACCGTTGCGCTCAGAAGGCCAAAGACGACGGCGATGACGAAAGGCTTGATGGCGGCGGCCTGAGTGCTCGTTTCAAGAAGCAGTGGGAGAAGGCCAGCGATGGTCGTACTGGAAGAAATGAGGATAGCGCGAAATCGGTCACGACTTGCCTGGCCAGCCGCTGCCACAGCATCCAATCCACTCTGTCGGCGTACCTTGATGAAATGAATCAGGAGGATGGCATTGTTCACCACGATTCCGGAAAGAGAGGCCATTCCTATGAAGGAAGGCATCGAAAGGTAATAGCCCATGATGACGTGTCCCCAGATCGCTCCAATAAACGCCAGGGGGATCGAGAACATGACCAGAAGCGGTTCGACATAACTCCGAAACTGAAACGAGAGGATGATAAATATCCCCACCAATCCAATCAGAAGTCCCCGCCTGATCGAACCGCCGGTTTCGGCGGAACTTGCAACCTGTCCCTCGAATGTAAGCTCCACATCAGGAAAACGGCTCTCAAAGTCGTTGATCCAGTTCCTGCGCAGGCTGCTGACAATTGCCTGGCCACTTGCCCTGCGGGTATCGACGTTGGCCTCGACGGTGACGGTGCGGCGTCCATCTATATGCGTGATTTGGGCCCAGTGTCTTTCTTCGGAAGTCACCGCCACAACCTCAAGCGGGACACGGTTGCCATCCGACAAGAGGATGGTCTGGTCCGTGAGATCATCCAGGCTATCGCGATCGATGGCTGCATGCCTTACAAGAATCTCCACTTCATGTTCGCCGATACGAAGCGTGTCGACGACTTCCCCCAGGAGGGCGGCGCGCAATTGCGTGGCCACTTCAGTGGTGGTGAGCCCGAGGGCGTGCGCCCCTCCGGCGAGTGCGAAGGTACGCTGCGGCTTCCCCATGCGTAGATCGTCCATCACGTTATAAACGGCGGAATAACTCTCAAGTTCGTCGGAGACCGCCCGCGCGGCTGCCTTGAGCCGATCAAGATTCTCGCCGGCAAGGCGCACCTCCACGGGCGTTCCGGCAGGGCCAAAGCCGGGTTCTTGAATGATCAATCGTTTTAAGCCGCTGATCGGACCGATCTCATCGCGCCACGCGGCCGTTAACTCCTGGAGCGTCATCCGCCGCCGCTCAGCGGTGAGCAGGTCCACAATAACCGTGGCCACATGAGGACCTGCTTCGCGCGCGCTGGGGTTGTGATTGTGTCGGATTTGCACGGCCTCGACAAGGATGCCGCCGGGTTGGGCCTGACCAAAACGCGCATCAAGACGCCGGATAGCCGCTTCGACCTCGCGCGCCACAGCTTCCGTGCGATGCAGAGGTGTGCCCTGTGGCATAAGGATTCGTGCTTCGAGAACATCGCCATCGATATCGGGCATGGCTTCACTGCCAATGTGTCCCCCGGCGACAAACCCGAACGAACCGATAAGTATGACTAAGGTCCCGGCGAGCACAGCATAGCGAAATCGGATGGCAGCGTCGGCCAATTGTCCCACCCGCTCGCGGAAACCGTCAAACAGACTATCAAAGAGTCGGCGCACGCGTGATTTGGAATTATTGGCCAAAGCGCTTGCGCCGCTCTTAAGGTGGTGTGGCAAAACCCAGAAGGCCTCAATCAGACTCGCCGCCAGCGCCGCGATCAAGACAACAGGCAAAACCTCGAGGACGGCTCCGAGTTCACCCGCCAAAAACGAAAGCGGAACAAACACCGCAACCGTCGTGAGAAAAGAAGAAAGGACACCCGGCAAAACCTGGCGCGCCCCTTCCACGACGGCTTCAAGCGGAGGAGCGTTGCGCACCGCCTGAACCGCAATATTGTCGGTGATGACGACGGCATCATCCATGACAATGCCAATCGCCATGAGGAGGGCCACGAGGGTGATCATGTTGAGCGTGAGCCCTGTCAGCGCCATGACAAAGAAGGCACCCATGAAGGCCGCGGGCAGCCCCATTACCGCCCAGACAGCCAAGCGGGGACGAAAGAAAAGACTCAATACAATGACAACGAGAACGAGCCCAAGAATGCCGTTTTTCACCAGCATCTGCAAGCGGTCGCGCACGATCCGGGTCATGTCTTGGGTAATCAGGAGATCGATCCGGTTGTCGTGTTGAAAACGCTCCTTCTGGAGAAGCTCCGCCAAGGCTTCTCGTACGGAAAGTGCATCTGCCCGCAGCGCTTTGTCGACTTCGAGAACAAGGGCGTTCGCTCCATTAAAAAAAATCTGCTCTTCGGACTTTTCGTCGATCTCCTGAATGGTGGCGATGTCCCCGAGGGTCAGCTCGCCGCCAAGTGGATTCGAGACCACGACCAGCGATGTCATTTCGCGCGGAGACCGGCGTTGGTCTGTAAAGCGCAATTGCACATCGCGCTCGCGGGTCTCAAGGATCCCGACGGGCAGATCAATGCTCTGACGCCGCAAGCGCGCCGCCAAATCCTGGGCGGAGAGTCCATGCTGGGCCAGCATCTCCCGTGACACTTCTATCTGCCACTGGCGCTGGGACATGCCCTGAACCCTCACCCGGGCCACTCCGGGGAGTCGCATGATCCGGTCTTCCAGCCGGAGCGCATAAGTTTCCAGTTCACGCGGAGACAGATCACCGCTGACCGCAACGGCGGCGACGAAATCACTGCGGTGCAGTTCACGCACCACGGGGGCATCCGCGCGCTCAGGCAAATCCGTGATGGCCTGCACAGCAGTCTGCAGCTCATTGAGAAAACGAATGGAGTCGCCACCCGGTGCCATGGTCGCCGTTGCACTGGCGAGATTGTCCCGCGCAACGCAAACAAACTCCTTCAGAAACTCGACGCCTTTGACCGCTTCGTAGAGGCGGCGTCCGATGGCATCCTCCACATCCGCGGCACTCGCGCCGCGATAAACGACCTCAATGGAAACCTCGACCGGTCGATAGTCGGGAAAGGTCTCCCGCTTCAACTGGGGAGCGGCAAGGAGTCCGGCCGCGATAATAAGAACCAGCAGCAGGTTCGCAGCCGTGGGATGCCCGGAAAACCAGCGTATCATGGCAGACCTCCGTTTGCCCGCCGTGCCATCCAGCTTTCCAACTTCTCATCCCTTAGGGTAGCCAGCGGAAGCCCTGGAACGGCCCACGATAAATCGTCCACAACCACCCTTTCTCCGACCTGGAGTCCAGCACCAATCACCGCGAGATCGGCTTGCTCGAATGCCACCTCCACGGAACGCCGCTCCAGAAGATCATTGTCATTGACCAAAAAAACGCTGCCCGCGTGCACGGCCGACGCAGGCACCACCAACAAAGCTTGCGGACTCCGCACT
This sequence comes from Opitutales bacterium, assembly GCA_007134215.1. Taxonomy (GTDB): domain Bacteria; phylum Verrucomicrobiota; class Verrucomicrobiia; order Opitutales; family Oceanipulchritudinaceae; genus SLLG01. Next base: position 4,016 of record SLLG01000013.1, read on the forward strand.
AAGAGCCGAACGCGGGTGTAGACGCCGCGTTGCAAGGGCGGACGCTCCGGCGGGCGGGCGTCGCGATACGGTTCCTTCACGCGCACGATCACCCGCACCGTGCGGGTGATGGGATCCAGACCGCTGGCGATGCCGGTGACGTATCCTGTCCAGAGGGCGCCAGGCATTCCCACCATCTCAACCTCCGCCACGATGGCGGAAAAATCCGTGGGCCCCTGGCGCAAGGTTGCCTCAACTGTCGGATCGGCCGGACTGAGACCGCCGACCAGACGCCGCATCATCGATACGGGGATATGGGCCTCTACTTCCGCGGCATTGATGTTGTCCGCTTGAAATAGGATTTGGCCGACACTGGCAAACTGATGCAGTTCAACTTGCACAGACTCCAAACGCAGATCGTAGGGCGCAAAGAATTGAGTGTCCTCAAGATCCCGTTGGGTCTGCGCAAGGTGCGTTTCGGCCCGCGCGTGCCGCGCGGCCAGCAGCTCCAGCTGTGAAGGAAAAATGGAAAGACTGCTTTCCAATGAAGCCACCGCCTGCCGTTGGGCAAGAGTGGCGCGATGCTGCTCATCGAGTTGGGATCGGGAGACCGCGCCACGTTCGGCAAGGTTATTCAAACGCGTCAGCTCTCCTTCAGCTAGAGCAAGGCGCTCCCGTTCAAGCTCCAAAAGGCGTTCGATATGGGCCTCTTCCGTACCCAACTGGGACCGTTCCGCCTCAAGGGTGGCCAACTCACTGCGGGCTTCCGTGACCGCTAATTCATAGCGGCTTGGGTCCAGCCCGAGCAAAAAGGATCCGGCGGACAAAAAGGCCCCGCTCTCCAGATCCGGATGACGCTCGACCACCCGACCCGCGACATTGGCAACCGCTTGCCATGACTCGGCTGGCCGTGCCACTCCATTCCCCCGCGCCTCCAAACTGAAGGGCAATGCCTTCGCTTCAATAATTCTCACATTCGTCGGCGTCACCACAGTCTCGTGGCGTGTGGGTTCTTGGCGATTGAGAATAAAGATCATCAATAAGAATACCCCCAGCACGACCCCACCCCCCACGACCACGGATCTCCGGATGTACGGGTGCCGACGCAGGTTCTCACCGATCCTCATCTTCAACGTGCTCATCGCTTGTCTTTCTCCTTCGCCCGAATGCCGCTCAGATAAATCTCAAAAATGGCCGGTGCCTGCTCGTCGATGCGCGCCACCTTTCCGGCAATCAGCGATTGCAACACGAGGCCTTGCACCATTCCGACAAACTGGATTGCGGCGGCCTCAAGCGAAAGGCCGGCGCGCAATAAACCCTTCTCCCACGCCTCCCGCAACAGAGTCATCACCCGGTTGCGATAACGCTCCAACATGACCCGCGCTATCTCTTTCGCCGGAGTCGAGCCCGCATGCTGTAGCTGCCCAAGCAAAACCCCCGGCACACCGGGATGCCGCGCGATAAAGTCCACATGCGCCCTGAACATCGCTTCCAGTACCTGCAAGGGATCCTCCAGACCAACCCCGGCCGTCATCACGCGATCCGCTATCCGTGCCGCCACCCATTCCACAACTGCCTCCCAAATGGCGTCCTTCGTCGGGAAGTGGCGAAAGAGCGCCCCCTGCGTGACCCGAATCTGTCGGGCAATTTCTTCCGTTGTGACTGTAGCCGGGTCCGCACGCGCGCACAGCTTGATCACCGCTTCGACCGTTTGTTCGCGGCGCTCCCCGCCCGAAAGGTGCTTCCGTATCGATTTCATTCGCGTTTTAAGAAGTAATTGATCACTTACTTTTCCGGCGGGTCAAACTCAATCCGAATCTACCGTCCTGCAAAATCCGTCCGCCGCCGCCCGTGAACCGATGATGGGCCGCTTACTCCGGCAGAGGAGACTCGTCATTAAGAGGCACACGCTTTACCCGTCCTACTCTATGAAAACGCCGCAAGACTACGTGGGAATGAACCGTACCAACTGGGATGCGCGGGTGTCGATTCATCTGCAGGGCTACGAATTGGATCGATTCCGCCGGGACCCTGGATTCCTATCGAGTGTGGTCGCTTCGATCTGCCGAGGCTTCCTGCGGTGAAAGGCTTGTGTGGTATCCACCTGCAATGCCACATCGGAACCGATACGCTTTCCTTGTCCCGTTTGGGTGCGGACATGGTCAGCTTGGACTTCTCACCGGCTTCGGCGCATTGTGCTGGCTACCGGACATCCGGCGCTGGGCGGCCACTGTCGGTTCCTTGCTTCGGCCGGACGGCTTCCTCTTTATCCGCAAGGGCCACCCGATGCACTGGACCCTGGGGGATTCGCGCCCGGACGGTGCCGTCGAGATCTTCCACGACTACTCCGAGTGAAGCGGCGGCTCCTTCGTCGAACATGAAACCTATGAGGGTAGCGGAGTGGTCGATTCTCCGATCAGCATCAGGTTCAATCACGGACTGGCGGAGATCCTCAATGCCCTGCGCGCGCATGGAATGAGGCTTGAGGTGTTTGAGGAGAATGACCCGGTCCTATGGAATCCACTGGGGCCCGAATTTGAACCGGTGGGCGACACCGGTGAGTGGCGTCTGCGGGCCAATCCAAGACGCCTCGCGCCAGTTACACCCTTGTTACGCGGCGGGGATGATGCAATCCGCCCCCCTCCAGTCTTTCCCGGGGAGGAAAAACCAGCTCATTTGATTTGGAGTCGCCGGACCACCCGAAGACAATGGGTTTATGAGGAATCGAAAGAATCAAAGACGGACTCAACTCCAGTCCTGCTCCGCGGAGGAGCTGTCGCGTTTTTTGGACGGACTGGCGGATGAGAACGATGAAATCGCCAAGGCCGTGGACCTCTTTCTCGCGGCAAAGAATCCGGCGGAGCTGATAAAGGTCACGCGCAACCGGATCAACGCGATCAAGCGCCGAAAGTCCTTTTTGGGGCGTCGCTTTGCCGGGGAGATGGCGCAGGACCTGCATGCGGTTCTCGATGCCATCGAGAGGGATCTTCTGTCGGCGGTCCCTGCCGAAGCGCTGCCCCTCCTGGCCCGCTTTATCGAAACGGACGGAAGCGTTCTCGGGCGAGCAGACGACTCGAGCGGCCTTATCGGGGATGCCTATCGCCGTGCGAGCCGCCTCTTCGGAAAGGCAGCCGAGGCGGCGGGCCAGCCGCCCGAGGGGGAAAAACTCTTCATGCAGTTGCGGGAGGGGGCGGATTACGGTACCCGCGATGCTCTCTACGAACAAGCGAAGCAAATCTTTCGCCCGGAGGCCTTGCAAAGGCTTATCGCCGACTGGCGCGCCCAAGCCCGCGCCGAGGATTTCGACGATTTTGGCGGCGTCCGCATTCGCTTGGCGCAGATCGCGGAGAGTGCCGGAGATCCGGAATTGTTTGAGGAGGCCACTTTGGCCGGAAGACCCAAAGACGCCTATCCGCTCTTGGCTTTCGAGGTGGCCCGCGTCTACCTCGCCTGCGGCCAACCCGATAAGGCTATCGACAAACTGCCTTTGGTGAACAACCCCGCCTTTCTCTATCAACGCGGCGATCTTCTCCTCCAGATTCACCAGGCGCTTGGAAACACAGCGGAGATCCGGCACATCCTCTGGGAGCGCTTCGAGGAGGCGGCTTATCCCCATGCGGCGCAAGCCTACCTCAACGCCTTACCCAAGGATGAACACGAGGCGGCCTTAGCCCGCATGCGCGAGATTGTGCGTGGCAAACGCTACCGCGCTTTCGCCCAAGCAAGATTCTTTGCGGAGAACGGGGATCCCGCCGCCGCAGCCGAGATCGTGGAAAATAGAAGCGATGAGTTCCACGAGGAGTTTTATGGTGATTTGCTGGAACTGGCAAAGAAGCTTGAGCCCGGACACCCTCTGGCGACGAGCGCCCTCTACCGCGCGGTCATGGAATTCACCTTGGGGGAGGGAAAGTCGAAAAACTACGGCTATGCGGTCCGCTACGCCCGCAAACTCTCCACCCTCGCTCCCACCATTTCCGACTGGAAAGCGCTTACGCCCCACGCGGAATACTGGAAGGTTATTCAGGAAACCCACAAGCGAAGGTCCGCCTTTTGGGAACGGATGAAGAAAACGTGAAGCCCTCCACCTCGCCCCTTGTCTCCATTTCGGAAGGAAAGGAGGGTCCGCAGCCGGAGCCGGTCGAGCTACCCAAGCCCGTCTCCCGTCGAAACCCGTCTCATGGTCTTTGCCTTCCTCGTCGAAGAGTGGGATGAACTCGCCCAATTTCATACCCCAAACCCGGGCCGAATTACTCACACCTCTCATCATAGAGGCCGCCGGCATCGCCCGCGAAAACGCCAAGCGCGACCGAACGGGCGAACCCCTCCTCGCGGTGAAGCCCAAGTGCCCGCCGAAAAACTGCCTGCGCCACAGCTTCGTGACCTACTAGCCTGTAACTTGCATTTTTCCGCACCGAAGTTCGGTAGTCCGGGTTATTCATCTCCAGACCCCAAGGGTTGAAAGCTTACCGACGCGCCTTATGTTGAAGTCGGCGCGCAAAGTGCGTTGGGCAATAGGAAGCACTCTCCGCGTGAGAATAGAGAGAGGGAGACCTCACGGATACTGAGTATCTGGAGCAGGCCCAAGCCACCGCTTTCATTGACCGGTCGAGATAACAAACGGAGGCATGAGGCGTCTTTTAATCCAGCACTGTTGGTTTGGGCGAATAAGGGATGGGATGACCGCGTCCAATCACCAACAGTTGGTACCACAGGTCGGGCGGGAGACTGACGGCGGATGCGCCACTGGCATCGGCCAGGTGGGAGGGATTCAGGCTGCCCACAATCGGAACCACGGGTCCGGGGAGGTGCTGCAGCCATGCCATCGAGAGTTGGCTCACGGAGATACCCAGGTCATCCGCGAGCTGCTTCAGTTGGAGCTTCACGCCATCTTCGCGCTGCGTGAGCCAGTCCGAGCCCGATGCACCACCATGGGCAAGCCGGCCGGAAGCAAGCGGTGACCACGCGAACAGCGGAATCCGCCACTCTGTCGCAAGGGCATGCATTCCGTCAGCCAGTGGTCGCTGATGCAACAGGTTGAACTCCAGTTGCAGAGCATCGACAGGGCAACCAACCGAGAATGCCCGCGCTTGATGCACATCGTAATTGCTCAGGCCCACCGCCCGGATCTTTCCTTCCGCGCGCATCTGCTGAAGCGCCTCAGCTGCCTCCATGGGTGCGGTCAGGTAGTCGATCCGGTGGATATAAAATAGATCAAGGTAATCGGTCTTGAGCCGCCTGAGGGATTCTTCCACTGAGGTCCGGAGGTGATGCGGACTGCTGTCGAAAGCCTTGTAGCGGTGCCCTTCGCGCTGCTGCGAAAAGACGATCCCGCACTTGGACGCGATGAAAACCTTGGACCGGTCAACGCTGTGCTCGGCGAAGGCCTCCCCAAGCAACTGTTCGGATGCGCCCGTCAGGGCCGGACCGGGATAAAGATCGGCATTGTCGAAATGACGAAACCCGAGTTCAAGGGCCTTGCCGACCGCATCAATGGACGCCGCACGCTTGTCGGGATGTAATCCCATACAGCCGAAGGCCATTGGGGGAAAGGTGGCATATTCTATCATCGATGAAAATCATAAGGCTTGGAACTACGGTCAAAGAACGGCTGGGCACGGCGGCAAAGCTGAATGCAAAGGCCCCACGGATCCCGCAACATGATCAAAAGATTGCCGCCATGATCGACCTCGCTGTCGAAAGTGGCCCCGGCGGCAATCAGGCGTTCGGCATCCCGCCGTGGATTTTCCGATACAAACGCGATATGAATGAGGAGCGAATCCATGCTGGCATAATCAGGCACATCGCACTTGCTGTTATTGTAGATCTCCAGAAGCACATCGCCGGCACTGTCTTCCAGAAAGTGGGTAAAGGGAGCCTGCTCCTGACGGGCGCGGATGCACATTCCGAGATGCTTACAATACCACGCCGCCATGGCGTTCGGATCGGCAACCTGGATTGCAGTGTGTTCAAGTTTCATTGAAGGAAGGTGTCTTGTGAAAAAATCGACTCGCTTGTAGCAACGGACGGGCTCTTCGGTCAAATGTTATAAGCGGATGCTGCCACGGCTCCGCGGTAAAGAGATTCGCGACTTCCAGAAGAAGGTGGGCGTGAGCTGGTGCGCTGGCCGCATCAAAAGCTCGCGCTTGTTTGCGGGGACAAGGAAGCCTTCCGGCGCTTGAGCACGTCTCGGGATTGAGCAGGGCTTTACCTTTGGACATTTCCAAAGAGGAAAATGGAGCTTCACCGGGTTTTCAATGAGGATTTGCCTGCGACTTTTCATGTTTACGAGCGACCAGCGTCCGATCGAGGACACGGCGTCACGCTTCGCAGACCGGGCTCAACAAGGCCGCCGAAGAAGGTCGATTCAACCCTATGTCCAATCAGCTCGCTCCGTCCAAGAAGCGCTTCACCGTTGCCGAGCAGAGCGCCGTTTTGGCGGCGTTGGAGACGCTTGCGAAATCCGAGAACGGCACAAGGTGACATGGACCGAGCCGGACCTGGAAACCGTCTGGCTGGCCATCTTCTGGCCGAAGAAATCCGCACTTCCACGCACATCGTCCAATGATGGGCCGCTTACGCAGGCAGAGTCGAATGGTCACCAACATCTGCGTGGCAGCAGCGGTCAACGCGTCGCAAATGATGATTTGTGAGTTCCGCGGGGTGCTCTTGCCGGAGGCCCATGGCCTCACCAGTCCACGCGCGCGACGCCGCCCTTGAACTGGCGGCTGTCTTCCGTGTAGTGGTGAAACTCGATGTTGTTCCCATCGGGATCTTTGCACCAAAACTGCCAGCTTTTATCGGCTCCGAGCTTCGGCTCTGTGCAGGGATGGCCGGCTGCGGTCAAGCGGTCACGCAGACCGTGGAGGTCGGCTGTCTCGAGGCAGAAGTGGGCGATGCGGGCAGGGCCTTCAACGGGTGTCTTGTCGCTGAGGAAAACCTCAATAAAGTGGCGCTCGTCGACTTTCAGATAGAAGCCAAAGGGCCGGCCCCTGCGTTCGAACTCGAAGGCGATCGGCAAGCCGAGAAGCTCACCGTAAAAGGCGCGGGTGGAGGCGAGGTCATGGACATGCAGGCAGATGTGGGCGAGCGTGGTGATCATGGACACCATGGAACCGCAGCGACCCATGCGGGGGCAACACTGAAAGAGCATGTTCGAGCACATGCGGGGTTACCTCCCCGCCCACGAAGACCCGCAGGGGCTCCACCGTTTCACCGGCGGGAATGTTCACGGCAGGCCGTTCGGCAATGCCGTACTTGCGTTGCAAATACCTCTCGACCTGGGCACGGGGCACGCCCGAGAAGTCACCGGAAAAGGCGATCATCTCCGCGATCTCGCCGCGGAAAGGCTCGGCGGTGGAAAGGGACCGGCGCCCGATGCGGAAGTTCTCGCCGGAAAAATCACCCTGCCGGTTCATCTCGCGGAGCGTCGGCAACGGGTGGGCGGTTGGATCGCCCTCGCTGGTGGTCGGGACGATGGCGTAGAACCCGGCTTCGTAATCAAAAACATCGGTGCCGGAGCGCGAACTGTAGAGACGCTGCCACTTCACCGGTCCCGGATCGGGATTGCGGAAGACGGTGAAAATCCGTCCGGCTAGCCCCCCGAGGTCAAGGGCCTGCAGCGGAACAGTCGGCCCGACAAGGTGTTCTCCCGTAATCACGTGCTCACCCCCTCCGGCGGCGGTGCCGAACAACGGGCCCGCCGTTGTGATCACGGGCGCGGGCAGCGCCACGGTGGCGGCCGCGGGGACGACCCATTCGGTCCCGTCGAGACTGAACTCGACGGCGGCGGTCGAGCCGACGGCCGCAAGATCGAAGGTGAATACACCGGTCACTGAATGCCCGGAAGGAACGTAGCGCGCCACCCACGAAACCGCTTCATGCCCGTTGGGGCGCATGAAGAAGGCATCGGGAAAATTGCGCCCCGGTGGCAGGCCGGTGACAAGGACGCTGGTCTGCCCGAGCGCGCCGGTCTCGACGGAGGTGACGAGGTGGCGGAGATCGCCGGGCCGAAGGTGCGCGCCCGGAGTCCACGGATCGGCACCGGGGTTGTAGGCCCCGAGATAGTTTTCCGGAAACGACTCGGTGACACCGGTGACGGGTGTGCCGACCCCAATCGCCGCAGAGCCGGGCCGGAGCTGAAAGTTGCGGTTGCGCACGTCGCCGCCCGCGACCGATCCGCTGCCGCCAAAGACGAGCAAATCGTCGAGGGTGTTCTGGTAGACCTCGATTTGCGAGTTCCCGAAATACTCCACTCCCTCTTCGAGCCCCCAAAAGGTTAGAGAACTCCGCGAAGTGGTATTCCACACCACGTTGTGATGGATGCGGGCGTTTGAGCAGCCGAGCGGCGCCCCGCCGGAGTCGAGCCGGATACCCTGCCCTCCCCACCATGAGCGGTTCACGTCCCACGGAGCGAGATTGCTGTGCGCCCAGTTGTAGCGGATTTCGGTGCCCTCCATGTCGCCGCTGTTCCATGTGTTCAGGACCACGATGTCCGTGATGCGCATCCCGGCGTGGTAGGCGTGGTTGAATTCGATCACGCTGGCCTTCGCGCCGATGTCGATGGCGGTGTCTCCACTGCGATACACGGTGTTTGCGGACACATATGCGCCTGCGCCGACGGCACCGTGCAAAGTGATCAGGTGGCTGCTCGCATCGTGCGAAACGGTGTTGCTGATCACCGTGCCGCTTCCGGAAATCTCAATCGACCGTCCGTAGCTGCGCCCCACGCGCCCGTTGGTGAACACATGGTTGTCCCCCGCCGGGAGGACCGAAGCCCCGCTTCCGGGCACGAGGCGGTTTCGGTTGACGGCACCGTAGTCGACCTCGACGCGATCGAAGCGATTGTTCTCCGGCGCGGCACGCAGCGTGACGGGTGCCTCCGGTTCGCCTGAATACGGGAAAACGGGCCTCTCCGTATACACCCCGCAGCCGGTCTCAATGCTGTCTCCCGCCCGCGCCCATGCAAGGGCGTGGCTGATCGTGCGGAAAGGCGCTTCCGGGTCGTCGTCTGCGTTCCCGTCGTTCCCATCCAACCGCACATACCACGTCCAGGGCTCGGGCGGGGTCAGGTCGACGGTTGTCAGAACCACCCGCATGTCATCGATCCGCATGGCCTCCAGCGGCTGCAATGTCGCCCGCCGGTAACGCAGAAAGACATGGGTGAACGCGGTTGTGATGTCGCCGCTGTCGAACGCTTCCCGCGGGGGCATGCCGTTGAGGCCGTAAAGAACGCGCACGCCCGTCTCGTCCACCCGCGTCACTTCGAAGAAAACCGTGCCGACGTCATTCGCGAGGTTTACGGCCGGCGTATCCGCCCCGAGGACGGTTCCCGTGTTCAGGATCTGGATACCGGAACTCTAGCGGATGCTGCCGCCGAATCCATCCGCCCCGAATGAGGTGAAAAAGAAATACTCCCGGTTTTCGGCATGGGACCACGGGCTGTGCCCCGCTCCGGGATCGCGGTAAGCGAGGGAGAGACCTGTCCGGCTGGTGTCGGCACGGGGCGCGCCCCCCGCGAAACGCAGGCGGTAAGTCACCTGGATGGTTTCGCCGACCCCGAGTTCCGCGGTTTCGGAAAGGGCGAAAAAGATATAGTCGTCCTTCTCCGTGGAGTCCGGGTTGTTGATAAGAAAGTCGCCGACAAAGTGGGGCGGCTCGGGATCGAGGAGCGTGTCCTTCTCTCCGTTCCTTCCGGGTTTATCGTAAATCTTCCGGGCGGACGCGGCCGCGCGATTCAACGATACTATACAATAGATTTGGTTCGGAAATCCGCGGTGAAGTCCAATCGTCGGAAAGCATGGACGCACACGCATGTTTTCCGGAGTGGCTTCGCAAGACGGCCATCTACCAGATCTTCCCCGCCAGCTTTCAGGACAGCAACGGAGACGGGATCGGCGACCTCAGAGGGATACTGTCCCGGCTCGACTACATCCGGGATCTCGGATTCGAAACCGTATGGCTCTCCCCGATTTTCGCGTCACCGTTCCAAGACGCGGGTTACGATGTCTCCGATTACCGCATGATCGCGCCCCGCTACGGCACAATGGCCGACTTCGAGGCATTGATCGCCGGGCTGCACCAACGGGGCATGAAACTGCTCCTCGATTTTGTTCCGGGCCACACCTCTATCCGGCATCCGTGGTTCGCTGAATCCAGCCGCCACGGGCGGAACCCGTATTCCGACCGGTATGTCTGGACCGACACAACCTTCTACTGCGGCGGCAAAGGGACCGGGCCCGGACAATTCATCAACGGACACGGCGAGCGCGACGGCAATTACCTTGCGAACTTCTTCTACTTCCAGCCCGCCCTCAATTACGGCTATGCCGACCCCGATCCCGGCCGGCCCTGGCAAATGCCCACCGATCACTCCTCCGTCCGGTCACTTAAGCAGGAGATGTTCCGGATCCTGCGCTTTTGGCTCGATAAAGGCGTGGACGGCTTCCGCGTGGACATGGCGGCTTCCCTGGTCAAGAGCAACGATCCCGCCAAGGCCCGCGCGGCGATGATCGACTTTTGGCATGAAGTCCGCCAATGGTGGGACCGCGACTACCCCGAGGCGGCGTTGATCGCCGAGTGGTCCAATCCTTCCGAAGCCATCGAAGCCGGTTTTCACGTCGACTTCATGATCCACTTTGAAGGGGCCTCCTACATGAAAGTGTTCCGCGGCGAAAACAAATACACCATATTCGACCGCGGCGATGTGAGCTACTTCAATCCCGAGGGTAAAGGGGAACTGCAGACCTTTCTCCGCGAACTACAGGGACATCGCGCCTACATCGGCAACCGCGGCCTGATTTCGATTCCCACGGGCAACCACGACCTTCCCCGCTATTCGCGCGACCGTTCCGAAGCCGAACTGAAGAACATACTCACCTTCCTCTTCACCCTCCCCTCCGTCCCGACCCTGTACTACGGCGATGAGATCGGGATGCGCTCACCCGATGATTTGCCAAGCAAGGAAGGGGCCTACCGGCGCACGGGAGCCCGCACACCCATGCAGTGGGACGGCACCGATGGCTGCGGATTCTCCGCGGCCTCCGAAGAGGATTTCTACCTGCCCGTGGATCCGTCCCCGGACCGGCCTTCCGTCGACGCTCAACTCGCGCGCGGCGATTCCCTCCTCCACCACACCAAGCGGCTCATCGCCCTGCGCAGCGAATACACCGAACTCGGCAGCGAAGCCCCCTTGAGGCAGCTCAACGCACCCAACGCGCCCTACCCCGTCGTCTACCTCCGGGAGGCCAATGGCAGCCGCACGTTGATTGCCGTCAATCCCCTCCGTGAAACAAAAACCGCGAAGCTGACCTCGCCCGTCACCGTAAAAAAGGTCCTCCTCGGCGAGGCCCGTATCGCGGGAGCCGCGACAACGGCGGAAATCGAACTCCCCCCCGTTTCTTCCGCCATTCTCCACCTCGGGTGACGATACCCGCGCAAAGCGGACAACCACCCCGGGACTCAAGCCGCCTTGCCCCTTCCTGCGACAACCATGAAGCACAACTGACCCCGGGGACTCACCGCTGAGACCATTTTGATGCCGAAACGCGCCCCGGTGCTGTTCGAGGGCGCGGTGGACCGAACTATTGCTCAGACTGATGCCGAAGTGGTCTTTGATCAGCTTGCGGATCATCGGGATCGTCAACAGCGCGTATTCGAGTGTGCTTCTCGGCGCAGGAGAACGGTTGCCGTAAGTCAGTGAACTGGCATCCGCCGCCGCGGGTGAGCCGACGGCAATAGACTTCAAAGCAACCGGTCTTACCGCATTTGCGGTGAGGATCGCCGTCTTTGAACGGCGGCATCCCTACCCACGCGTATCCGCCGCCTTACGGCAGGCACCGGGACTGGTGCCGAACCGGGCTTTGAAGGAGCGGTGGAAGTGCGCGAGGTCGCCGTAGCCGGTCTCGAAGGCGATGGCGCGCACAGAGAGCGTGGTTTCGCGCAGGAGCCGGGCGGCGTGCGCGAGGCGGAGACGGTTCACCCGGGCGAGCCAGCTCTCGTCCGTGACGGTCCGGAAGATTTGCGTGAACCGCCGACGACTCAGTCCCAGGGACGCAGCCACGGCATCCAGGTCGTCGGATTTCCAAAAGGCATCCTCCAGCTCGCGCGCGTATTGGGTAACGCGCTCGACCGAATCCGCCTTGCCCGCAAAGAGACGCGCGGGTGTGCGTGCCAACTCGACGATGATCCGGCACACAAGGCTGCGTTGGAGCGCCCAGGCCCCCGGGCGTTGCAGTCGCTCCTCGACGAATACCATTTGTATCCACTCCATGAGGCGGCGCACCAACGGCGTACCGGATTCCACTCGCCAATGCGCGCACGCCGCCTCTACCAACGCCCTTTCCGGAAATTTAGCGCGACGCAGACAGACGCCCGCCAGCGACAGCGGGCGGCCCGCCCGGTCGGCGATCCGGTGACGCGCCTTCGCGGGGGCTACGACCAACGCCGGTGCCCGTATTGCAAATTCTCTTTGAGGCAGGTGAAGCGTGCCCTCCCCGCCCACCACGAGAATGACCTTCGCGAAGGGATCGACCCGCCAGTCCATGAAGAAGTCCTCCGCGTGATGACTCTCCAGCAGGCCGAATCCACTCCTCTTGAAGGCAACGGATACAGGCATCTGCTGCGCAAAGCGATCCATGGAGGCACTACACAGACGTATCGCCCGATCCGCAAACCATTTTCTCCCGATAGACGCATTGTGCCACAGCCGCGCATCCGATACAGTGTACGACACTGGCAAACCATGCGTTTCTCACCCGGCATCTACGAACACGCGGCGGCGCTGATCGGGCGCACGCCGTGGGAAGCGTCCCGCGACGCCACACGCCTCGTAGAGGCCCATGCGGCGGCGTGGGAGCGCTACCGGCACCCGCTCGTTGTCGTTGGCATCGATGTCTACAACCTCGAACCGGAAGCCTATGGTGCCGAAATTAACACCCCCGGGGGCAACGAAGTTCCCTCCATCGTGACACGGCCCTGCGCGGAGATTGAGGACCTGGCAAAAATTCCGCCGTTCGAACCACATGCCCGCGCGCGCATCCGCGGCGTCCTCACGGCGGGCAAGGCACTGACGGAGCGGTGTCCGGGGGCGGAGGTGCGCATCCCCGTGTGCGGACCCTTTGCGCTCGGCATCGGCCTGGTGGGGCTCGACGCCCTCCTCATGGCCACAGTCGAGGATCCGGACGGCCTGAGCGCCGCTCTCAAGCATTTGCATGACGGTCAGGTCAACTGCCTCCGCGCCATTCACGCGGCGGGACTCC
>SLLG01000371.1 GCA_007134215.1 Opitutales bacterium
GCCTCTTCCTCGACCTTCTCCCCGACGGAGGCTTCGAGCTGGAGGAACTCCTCGCCCTCGTCTTCTACAGCGCGGAGAACAATCCCGAGGTCGCGGAAACCCTCACACTATTTGCCCGCATGCACCCGGCCGTCGCCCTTTGCCTCGGCTGGGGCTATGCCATGCCACTGCCGGCGGGTGAGACCACTGTCGAACTCCGCCGCCACGAACTCTCCACCGGCGCGGACACTTCCGTCGTCGGGCGCGTCACGCTCGATCCAGCCCGCGACTACCGGCTGCCCGCTCCGGGCGCGCCCGTCGACCGCACCCTGACAGATTCGCGCGGCCACCTCAACGTGCGCCTGCTCTGGGGAACCGACGCTGACCTCCGCCGACAGGCGCCGCTCCACTACGGCTTCAACATTTACCGGCTCGACCGCGACCTCGCGGAGGAACAGAACCTCGACGATGGCGATCCTCCCCGCATTGAAGAACTCCTCGGGCTCGTACAAAAGGACGGGCGTGCCGTGCGCGTAAACCGGCTGCCCGCCCTCGCAAGTGAGGAATTGACCGAGGCGGAGGCCGCCGCCGCGGCCGTTTCGGCGGACGACAACCTCTTTTTCTTCGCCGACGACAACGACCGTTTCAACGACGGCGATCCATTCGAGGACGGCGAGCAGTTTTTCTACTACCTGACGGCCCGCGACATTCTCGGCCGCGATGGCCATCCCTCGCCGGGCACGGCGGTCACCGTCTGCGACCGCATGCCCCCGCCCGTGCCGACTCGCCTCGAGGCGCGCAACCGCCGCGTCGGCTCCGGCGACAGTGCGACGGGACGGCTCGAAATCTCGTGGCGGCAGAACCCGGACATTCCCGCGAATCCCGGCGACACGCCCACGACGGGCTATTATGTTTACCGTTGGCGCAGTATCGAGGAAATGAATGCCAACGCCCGCGACTTCAAGAGGGGTATTGTCGGCTTTGTTCCCCACGTCAACGGACGCGAACGCGCCACTTTCGTGGACGACGGGGCGGGCGCGCCGACAGCGGAAGACGATGCCGGCTTCACATTCCTCTACACGGTGCGCGCCGAGGATGCCTCGGCCTGCGGCGACCATGGCAATATCTCCGGCAACAGCGCCCCGGTGCCCGCCGTCCTACGCGACTGGTCCGGCCCCGCCGCGCCCTCGGGCAGCGTTCTCGCTCTCTGCGGCAATGTGATCATTGACCCGCAGCCTCGTCGATTCGAATCCCTCCAAGGCGACCGCGCGCTGAATTATTACCACTGGCTCATCCAAATCTTCATCGCCGATCCCATGATTTCCTGGTACGAAGTCGGCACGGGCCCAACTCCGGAGGAAGCGCGGGCCGGCATTGAACGCCGCTACGTCCGGCCGGGGATTCGCGATTCGTTTCCTCCGCAGTTCGTCTATGTGCGCGAGCCGAGGGCCACCTACACCGCCCAGGGAATCCATTTCGTCATACGCGCGGGGGCTAAGAGTGGTGCCGTCTCCGAGCGGTTCGGCAGCTTTGCCGGCACTCCAAAGGACCCCTCGACCGGCGAAGTCATTCCCTTCATTATCGACCACGAATGGGTGAAGGGCGGTGTCGACGGCCCCTGTTTCCAACACGTCGCGCGCAATCCGAGTCCGCAGCCCGGTCAGCCCGATATCCAGCCGCTTGAAATCACCTTTGAGATGCCGTCCGACGCCGTGGAGTGGAAGCTCTTCCGCCGCATCAACGACGGTCCGCTCACACTCGTCGGGCAGGACGCCGACCGGGACCTCGCGGGGCAGTCCGTGAGCACCGAAGATGCCGCGCTTCCCGGCGCACCCTCCACGCGTATTTGTTATTTCCTGCAGGTCTTCAACGCCAACGGCATGAACAGCCCGCTCGTCCGCCTCGACTGTTTCGACGTCGTGCACGACGGTTTTCAACGTCCGCTCCTCACGCCCCCTACGCCAGTCTCGGATTCCGGCGACGGCCTGCGCCGCGCCCGACTGCGCTTCTTCGCGCCCGCCGCGGGCACGGAACGCTTCGAGATCTGGGTCGGCGCGCTGCCCGATGTCACACCCGACGTGATCTCGGACGTTCTTTCCCCGGATGTCTCCAACGGCGGAACGATTCCCGGTATCGAAGGCCTGGAGGACTACGAAGACCGCACTTTCCGCGTGTTTGAAACACCGCGCGTCGGCGGCCCCTTCGGCGGCACGGCCCCTGACTTCGAAATCGAGATCGAGCTGCCCGCCGGCGCGGATTACGCTTTCGCCGTGCGCCCCGTGAGCGCCGGTCCATGGGCGCCGCCCGGCGATGATCCCGGCGCCGCCCGCCTCGCCGGCCCCTTCAGCAATGTCGAGACCTTCCGCTGGCATGCGCCGGACGACGAAGACCCTGACCAGGTCCCATGGCCCGCCCTCGACGCACCGACGGTGCAGGAGAACTTCCACCCGATGGCGCATGCGCGCATGCTGCCCGCGGGCTTCGGCGGCGGCGTGGGTTTTCGTATCGGCGAATTCACGATTCCGGAAGATCTCGATGGATTTCTTTACAACCGGCAGCCCAAAGAAGGCGACCCCCCGCACGGCAACTTCATTCCGGCCGACCTTGAGATCAACGAGATCTTCTACAAGGCGGCCTCTTCGGAAATGCTCGGTGCGGCCGCCGCCGAATCCGCCCGCGCTCTTCTTCCCGGAGTGCTCTACCGGTACCATATCGACGGCGGACTCGGCGAGGCCTCCGACCGCATCATCCAGGTCTCCCCGCTCGCCGGGCCGGACCTGAAGTATTTCCTCTTTTCCCAGCCGATCTCCGACCGAACGGTGGAATTCCGCATCCTCCTCGACACCTTCGTGCAGGCCGCCCGTGACGACGACGACGGTTTCGAAGGCGACCCGCGTTACGGTCTTTATCTCCTCGACACCATGCCGGTTGCCGTCGGTTCCACCTACGGTTACCTCCTCGTCCTTTTCGATGAAGACGGCGAGATCAACCGCGTTGTTCCCAGCCAACCTGTGCAAATCCAATGAAAACGCTATTTTCCGCATCCCTTTTCGCTCTGTCTCTCGCCGCCGCACAGGCTGCGTCCACGGTGTATGCGTCACCCGTCGAATGGTTCCTCACCGGGGACTTCAACGGCAACGGGCGCACCGATGTCGTCGTCGCCGAGCGCGCCACCGGTATCTTCCGTGTCGGTTTCGGCGAAGCCTCCGGCGGCTACACGTGGCTGCCCTTTCATCCTTCCGGCATCGCCCCCGTCGACGACGCCGCCGTCGGTAAGATTTTCGCCCTCGGTTTCGACACCGTGGCTTTTGCGGGCCGGGCGACGAATCGCGTGAACCTCTTTTCCTTCCAGACTGGCTCGGTCCCCCCGCCCCGCTCTGTCTTCACCACCGGCGTCGGCCCCGGATTCATCGCCTCCGCCGCTGATCCGGAGTTCCCGCGCGAGCCGCTCATGGCTGTGGCGGTCGACGGCGGCGCCGCCCATCCCTCGGAAGTGGAGAGTTTTCTGCCGACAGCCCCCGGATTCACCTCCCTCTGGTCCGGTCCGCTGCCGCCCGTCACACACGCCCTCGCCCCCGTCGCGCACGAACGCGGCGCGCCACGCTCCGCCTACTGGGTCACTTCCGACGGCGGGGTTCCCGGCTCGTGGCGTATCCACGGCGTCACTCTTTCCAATGGCGAGTGGCAGGTCGCTCCGCCGGAAGGCGTTCCCGACAATTCCCTTGCCGCCGCCGGACACTTCCAATCCGATGACGATTCCGCTGCCGTGCTTATTTACCAACCGGGCAACAGTATTATCAAAGTCATGACAGCGGAGACGGACGGCACGCTCGTCTACTTCCTAGAGATCGGCGAATTCGATATCGGCTTTCCCCTCGGCGCGCTCCAGACGCTTCCCGACCCCGGTGCGGAGGACCTGCTCCTTGCCGTCAATGAGAACCTCGACGGTGCCGCTGTCTTCGGATTCAGCGGACCGGCGGAGGTCACGGCACTGGAAAGCTTTCTGCCGCCTTCCGGATACATCACGGGTATCGCGTCGGACGGAGCGGGCGGATTTACCCTCTTCCGCGGTGTCTCGCCGGACGGACCGTCGTCGGCTTACGCGCAATACGGATACGACGGTTCCGGCTTCAGCCTGCTCGCCGAAGGCAGCTTTCCCGAATGGCCCTCCCCCGAACGGCTCCCGGCGAGTATAGTGCTCTTTGAGGGCGAGGCTCTTGTCGATGACGACGCCCACGTACGCGGGCGCCTCTTCGCCGGCGAGTGGACGCGGTCCGCCGAAGCCGCGCCCACCGTGAGCGCGGAGGCGGAGCGCTTCCGCAGTGAGGCCCTCGGCCTCGGCGACCCCGAGAGCGTGTCCCTCGGCAGCCCGCCGCCCGATGTCGACTACGCCCTCGCCAACCAGTTCCTCCCGCACATTTCCTTTGCCAGTCTCGGCGGACCCGTCGGCGTGGGCGGTGCCGCCCTCGAACCGGAGCCGCTGCCCGGTGACTTCCGCACCTCCATCGCCGTGTCTTTCCCCGAAGCGCAGCCGCATGCGCCGGGAGCTCCCGGCGTTCTCTACCGCACGGACTCCGCCGAAGAGTGGCGTGAATACGAGGGTGCCTTCTGGCTCTACAAAGACACCACCCTGCAGTGGGTCACCGTCGACGGCGGGACCCGATCCGCCGTCCACAGCGGCGCATACCGTTTCCCCGCACCGCCGCACGAAATGGATTCCGACGGCGACGGCGTGCCTGACTTCGTGAAGATCTCGGCCGGACTCGACCCCCTCGGCGGCACGGGCGCGGAGGGCGACGGCGTGTCCACGCTCGAAGCGCTTCTCGGCGAAGGCACCCTTGATCCGGGATCGACATTCGACGTCCTTGCCACCGCCCGTCCCTATGCGTGGGTGGAAGGCGAACACACGACCGTGCTGACCGGCACGCGTCTCAGAGCTTTCAATGCGTCCGGAAGCGCTCTGGCTTTCGCTGCCGCCGATGAAGAGACGCGGGAGTATCCCGCCGTCCTGCTCGAAGAACTCGATATCGACCGTGCGCGGCCCTACTACGCGCTCGCCACCCCGAGGAATTTCGATATCAAAACCAGCGCGGACAACCCCCGCGCGGGCCGCGAGATACTCGCATTGCTGCCGCGCCCCGCCATCGAGCGGCCGGAAGTCCTCTACACCTACGGCGGAGGTTCGCTCACCGATGAAGCCGATGCATGGATCGCAGCCGCGCGCAACGCCTACGACGGGCACATCCGCACCCTTGTCGAGACCAACCTCGCACCTCTCGACACGCTGCACGCCGCCCTCACCGAGGCCGCCTTCACCGGGCTCCTTCGTGCCCGCCGCGGCGACCCGGAGGAGACCTTCACCGTCTTTCCCTTCCGTTCCGCCGACGCCGCGCGCACCCCCGTCGACCGCGGACGCCTCGCCGAACTGGGACTTCCCGAAGGCGATAACCTGCCCTACCGCGCGCCCGATCTTCTCCACCAGCTTCGCGAACAGCTCGAAGGCCCCGGCAGCGGTGCCGCCGCTCTCCGCGCTCTCGCCGACGATGTCTACCGCGCCGCTTCGCTGCTCGGCACCGAAGGCCTCGGCCGCCATGCAATGCCCCTTGAAGCTTTCCGCCACTTCCTCACATACGGTGACCTGCCCGGAGGTTACTTGCGCGCCACCGAACTCAGCGAAGGGCAGCGCCAGCTCGCCGCCGACACCGCCGCCGCGTGGCTCGGCGATTTACCCGCGCGCCCTTTTGTCAGCCTCGCTCTCGAAGTCGTGCCTGACTCGGTCTCCGCACTGTGCACCATCCTCCTCGACCCCGCCACAGGCACACGCCACGCCCTCCTCCGCGCCAACGGCGAACGCTTCCGCCTCCCCGGCAATCTCGCCCTCTCCGAAGGCACCGTCCTCGAAGTCGCGGGCTACACCGACGTCTCCGCCCCGTGCGGCGACGCCGCCATTGAAGTCAGTCACATCGCGCTTTTCTCCTTCCCCGCGCCGCGCGCCGACGACGAGGACGGCAACCTCCTGCCCGACGCATGGGAGCGCTTTTTCCTCGGCACGACCGGCGGCGATCCCCTCGCCTCACCCGACGGCTCCGGCTTCAGCGCACTCCAGCAATTCCTCGACGGCACCGATCCGACAAACCCCGCCGACCTTCCCGACGGCGAACCCGTCGACTTTTCGCCGCCCGGCCTGCGCATCGCCCGCGGGGACGGCGCCCTCGCCGTCGACTGGGACTGGCACGAAGAATACGCCGACGCCTTCCGCTTCCGCGTTGCCCAGAGCAATGACCTCGAATCCTTCGCCGCCAACGCCCGGGAAGGCACCCACACCGGCAACGGTCGCTTCGAGGTCACGCTCCCCGAACCCGCCCCCGGTGAGCCCGTCTTCTACCGTATCGAAATGTCGCTGCGTTGAATCACCCGCCCGGTCTTCCCCGTGCGCGAGAACCTTCGCGGCCCCACCCAAGGCACCGCCCCTCATTAGCGATCCATTACAGATTGGTGGTCCCCCTTTCGACAAGCGCAGCGCGAAGCATTCCGGTCGTCGCGGTTGTCGTCGAGTGCTACTTGACGGCGGCGGCATGCAAGCTGCCGACGAAGCGCGCCATGCGGTCGCAGGCCGTCTCGATCTTCTCGTAGCCGGTGGAGAAGCTCGCACGCACGAATCCTGCGCCGTGCGGGCCGAAGGCCGTCCCCGGCACAACCGCGACCTCCTGGTCTTCGAGCAGGCGGGTGGCGAAGGTTTTTTCGTCGAGGCCCGTCTCTTCGACGCAGGGAAAGGTGTAGAAGGTTGCCTGCGGCAGGTGACACTGCAGCCCCATTTCATTGAAGCGGCGCACGAGAAAATCGCGGCGGCGGCGGTAGCTGTCGCGCATGCGGGCGACGGCGTCGTCGGCGTGCGTCAGTGCCTCGATGGCCGCCTCCTGCGTGAAGATGGGCACACTCATGATGGCGTATTGGTGGACCTTCATCATCGCTTCAATGATCTCGTGCGGCGCGCAGGCAAAGCCGATGCGGAATCCCGTCATGGCAAAGGCCTTCGAAACCCCGTGCAGGAAGATCGTGCGCTCGCGCATGCCCGGCAGCGTCGCGATGCTCGTGTGCTCGCCGTCGTAGGTCAGCTCGGCGTAGATTTCGTCGCTGAGGACGATGAGATCCTTCTCGCAGGCGAAACGGGCGATGCGTTCGAGTCGGCCGCGTTCCACCACCCCGCCGGTCGGATTGGTCGGGAAATTGAGGATGAGCGCCTTCGTGCCCGGCTCCCACGCCGCCTCAAGGTCTTCCACCGCGAGCGAAAACTCGAGATCCGGCCGCGTCGGCACGGGCAGCGGCACGCCCCCGGCGAGGCGGATGCCCGGAGCGTAACTCACGTAGCAGGGCTCGTGGTAGAGCACTTTGTCGCCGGGATTGAGGATGGCGCGGATCGCCGTGTCCATCGTCTCGCTCACGCCGATGCCGATGAGGCATTCCTTCTCCGGATGATAGGACAGGCCGAAGACGCGCGCGAGGTAGGCGCTCACCGCCTTGCGGCAGGCGAGCAGGCCGAGGTTGTCGGTGTAGCTCGTCTTGCCCTTTTCCAGCGAGAAGATCGCCGCCTCGCGGATGTTCCACGGCGTGACGAAGTCGGGCTCGCCGATGCCGAGCGAAATCGCATGCGGCATCTTTTGCACGAGAGCAAAGAAATCGCGGATGCCGGAACGGGGGAGCGACCGTACGTGGTCCGCGACAAATCGGTTTGGCGAAGCGTCTTTCATTCCAATCCTTAGCGTATACGGAAGGCGGTTCACGGGCTCACGGCGGGGCGTTCGTCCGCCTCTTCCGCCCCGTCGATGAGAAATCCACTCTCCTTGTAGCAGCGCAGCATGAAGCGCGTCGCCGTGGAGCGCACCCCGCCGAGCGTTGAGAGCTTCTCCGCGACAAAGGTCGCGATACTCAGAAGCGTCGCCCCGCGCACGACGACCATCAGGTCGTAGCCGCCGCTCATGAGGTAGCAGGTCTCCACTTGGTCGAACTTGGAGATCCGCTCCGCCACGCGGTTGAAGCCGCCCCCGCGCTCGGGCGTGACCGACACCTCGATGAGCGCCTGGACCTGGTTATCCGCCACTGCTTTGGGATTAATGACCGGACGCCAGCCGAGCAACGTCTGCTCGGCACGGAGCGCGTCCAGGGCGGCATCGACCTCCGCCTCCGTTGCTCCGAGCACGGCAGCCATGCGCGGCGTGGTCAGGGCCTCGCCCTCCAGGAGTAGCTTCAACACGTCTTTCACCATCCCGCGTTTGTCGGACATGCCGCGCCCGATGGCAAGTTTCGTCATCGCCCTTCAAAGCATTCCCGGATGAAGTTCCTCTTGACGAACCGGTTCCCGCGCGGCAACGATACCCTTTCCTGTTTTGCACAAGCTGGATTCACCCGCCGGTCGAGATTCCGGTCCGGTGAAACTTTCACCCCATATTCCCGAACCATGAAACAGATCCCCACCGTCCTCATCGTATTCGCTCTCGCCCTCGGCATGGCCCATGGCCAGGTAACACTCGTCAGTTTCGACTTCAGCGACGCGCCGACGGAAATTTCCGCAACCACCTCCGCCGCGGAAACCGTCGCTCCGGGCTTCAGCCCGGCAACCTTCAGTGTTGTGCGGCAAAATACGACAAATGAAACGCAGTCGGGTATCGCCAACGTGGCCGGATCCAGTGGCGTCGGAGCAGCACAAGTGGCGGGTCAGCAACAGAACACCTATGCTTGGGAGGACGGTTCGGACAGTAATTATTTTGAGTTCACCGTCGATTTCGGAACGGTTTCCGCAGGGATGATTTCCTTTGACTCGCTCAATATCGTCGGTCGTACGGGTGTGCAGTGGGGCGGAAACGAAGCCCTTCTTGACTTTCGTTCAGACCGTCTGTCGACCCTCACAGTGCGTTCGAGTTTGGACAATTTTGCCTCGAATATCGGACCGGAGGTGAATCCGTCTTTTCCGAACACCGACAACGACTGGGCTGACACCTCCATCGACCTCTCCAGCCTCATGCTGGCGGGCACGGAGGACAGCATCACCTTCCGCCTCTACACCAAAACGAATGCTTCGGGGACCACTTTCCACCGCACGCAATTCAACACCGTCGAAGTCACTGGTGTGATCCCCGAGCCTTCCGTGTATGCCGCGCTCGTTGGCCTCGCCGCACTCGCACTCGCGGTCCGGCGGCGGCGGCTCTAATCCAGCGTCCTACGGCGCAATCCGGCCTGCACGGCATCCAACGGACTTGATCCGTTGTTCCGAAGTCGCCACCGTAGCGGGAAATGGCGCTCCATCTTCTCGATCACCCGCTCGGGCGGCACTACGTCACCCGTCTGCGCGATGAAACGACGCGCCCGGAGGCGTTCCGGGTGATTTGCCACCGGCTCACCGGGCTGTTGCTGACGGAAGCGACGCGCGAATTGCCGACCCGCCCGGTGCGCGTGCACACGCCGCTCGAGGAAACGGAGGGCGAAGAACTCTCCACCTATGTTGTCGCCGTGGCGGTGCTACGCGCGGGGCTCGGGATGCTCGAACCCTTCACGCGGCTGCTGCCGGACGTCTCGATCGGCTACATTGGGCTGGAACGCGACGAGGCCACGGCGGAGGCGCACGCTTACTACTGCAAGCTTCCGCCGGTCGAAAACCGTCCGGTCTTTGTCGTCGACCCCATGCTGGCGACGGGCGGCTCCGCCGTGCGGGCCGTGCAGCGCGTGCGCGACGCGGGGGCGACGAAGATCCGCTTCCTCTGCATCGTCGCGGCACCGGAGGGCCTGGAACGCCTCGGCGAGGCGTTTCCGGATGTTCCCGTCTACGCCGCCGCCCTCGACCGCGGGCTGGATCCGCGCAAGTTTATCTGCCCCGGCCTCGGCGACTTCGGCGACCGCCTCTACGGTACCCAGATCAACCAGTCGGGCCTGTAAGGGAGTTTTCCCTTGCCGACAGTAGTCGGGCAGATTGATCGCCCGGCGAAGATTCGGGCAGCGAACCTGCGCACACCCCCGTCAAGCGGCACAGAAGCCGCACGCGCTCGCTACTTCGGAACGCCCGCGCCGCCGCCGACCGGAGGCTGAAGACACCCCGGCCACGCCTGCAATCCGCCGTGCTCAGATCCACTCGCCGTGGCGCGGGGCGAGCGCGCGGGCGAGCGTTTTGGCGATAAAGGGACCACGGAAGACCATACCGGTGTAGATCTGGATGAGGTGCGCGCCAGCGTCGACCATGGCGCCAGCCGCGGCGGGACTGTCGATGCCGCCCGTGCCGATGATCGGCAACTTGCCGGCGGTGGCACGGCTGATGAAGTTGACGACCTCGACAGAGCGCGCGAGCAGCGGCCGCCCGCTGAGGCCGCCGGCTTCGCCGAACCGGGCGAGACCGCCGGGCCGCGTGATGGTGGTGTTGGTGGCGATGACACCGTCGATTTCCTGTTCGGCGACGACGCCGAGGATTTCGTCAATTTGCCGGAAATCGAGATCGGGGGAGATCTTGAGGAGGATCGGCGTCGGGCGGTGCCCGAGTTTGCGGGCGCGGTTGCGGTTCAGGCGCGTCAATTCGCCGAGGAGGCTGTTGAGGTTTTCCCGCCCCTGGAGTTCGCGCAGGCCCGGGGTATTCGGGCTGCTCACGTTGATGGCCACGTAGTCGGCGAAATCGACAAGCGCGTTGAAGGATTCCACGTAGTCCTCAACCGCCTGATCGAGCGGAACAATGCGGCTTTTGCCGATATTCACGCCGACGGGGATGTAGCCTTTGCGGGAGCGCCGGGTGGCGCGCAGCCGTTTCGCGACCGCTTCGCAGCCCTCGTTGTTGAAGCCCATACGGTTGATCAGCGCACCGTGTTCCGGGATGCGGAAGACCCGCGGGCGGTCATTGCCCGGTTGGCGGTGCCGCGTGACCGTCCCGATCTCGACATGCCCGAAACCGAGGGCGGCGGCGGCGCGCCAGAACTTCGCTTCCTTGTCCATCCCCGCGGCAAGCCCCACGGCGTTGGGAAAGCGCAGCCCAAACAACTCGATCGGGCGCGTGCGCGCGGGCTGGTTGAAGCGCTCCATGAGTCGGCACAGCCCCGTCATCCGACCGAGGTAATCGAGCGCGGTGACGCCGAGGTCGTGCGCTTTTTCCGGATCCAGACGGAAGAGAATCGGACGCACTACCTTCTCATAATAGAATCCCATGGGGGACACATCATTGGGAACCGGGGCGTATTTTCAAGCGCCATGTCGCGGGGACCGCGGACGCCCGCCGCGGAGGCGCAAATTCCCTTTGACTTTGCTCTTGCGCGGCGTTGGGAAGGGCATCCACTTTTCATCGTTTCCCTTCGAAAGACCCAATGTCGCAAAGCAATCCGAAACTCGAATGGTGCATCGTGCGCCTCGGCGAAGACCTCAACTGGTGGGTGACCGAGATCTCCGACCCGGTCCACTGGGACGTGGACGGGCTCGGCGTGATCGATCCGCGCCAGATGAGCTACATCCTTGAACAATGCGACCTCTTGCGCGAATACGGGTTCGACGCCGACGTCCTCGACGAAGCGTTTTTCCCCTTCCGCATCGACCGGGAGGAAAAGGACGGTACCGTGCGGGTTGCGCGCACCCGCGACTCGCTCCTTGAGGAGGACACCGTCCTCTTCTGCCTGCCCGATGTTATCGACGAGGAAAAGGGACCCTACGCCGACTTTCTCGACCAGATCACGAAATTCCGCGTCAAGCTGCTCAACGACCTCATCGATTTCGACGAGAACATCACGGTCGACGAAATCGAGGAGGACATCCGCGAACGGCAGAACCAGGAATACATGGAGGGCCGCGCCGTCCACCCGTTCAACGAGATCACCGCTATCCTCGACTACGTGCCCGAGGGCTACGAGCTGGAGGACGACGACACACCGAAAAGCGGCGACGAAGATATCGACGACCTCCCCGACTTTGAAGACGCGGACGACGAGAAGATCGAGGAAGACGAAACCATGCGGTGGGATGACGACGAGGATGAAGAGCCGGAAGACGACGAAGAAGACGACGATCCACTCGACACCGACGAGGACGAGGATGCCGATGAAGGAAAGGACGGGGACGAGGACAAAGGCGACGATAGCGACGAGGATGGAGACGGCGAAACCCGCCCGTCCAAAAGCTGACGCGGTCCCCGCGCACCGCGCGTAGCGCCGGTTGACCGTGATTCGTCTCGACTCCATCTCCCTCGCCTACGGCGGGCGGCATCTCTTCAAAGAAGTTTCCCTGCAACTGGAGCGTGACGGGTGCACGGGCATCGTGGGTGCCAACGGGGCGGGCAAATCCACCCTTCTCAAGCTTATCACCGGCGAACTCGCCGCCGACAGCGGCGACATCGAAACCGCCCGCGGCACGACAATCGGCGTCCTCGCGCAGGAAGCGGTCATCGACCTCCACCGCCCCGTTGTCGACGTAGCGGCCGACGGCGCGGCGGCGCTCGCCGAGACCGGCAGGCGGCTCGAAGGGGCCCGTGACGCGCTCGGCCGCGCCCCCCGCGGATCGGAAGAGGAAGCGGCGGCGGTGCGCGCGGTTGGCGAACTCGAAACAGCGTGGGAAGCCATGGGCGGTTACCGCCTCCGGGCCGACGCCGAAGCCGTCCTCCTCGGCTTGGGTTTCAGCGTCGCCGAACTCGAACGTCCGGGAAGTGTCTTTTCCGGCGGGTGGCGCATGCGCGTGGCCCTGGCGCGCCTCCTCCTCGGCAAGCCCGACTACCTCCTCCTCGACGAGCCGACCAACCACCTCGACATGGACTCGTTGCGCTGGCTGGAGCGGTTCCTGAAAGACTACCCCGGGGCGCTCGTCCTCGTCTCGCACGACCGCTGGTTTCTCGACCGGCTCTGCACGCGCATCGTGCACATCGACAATGGCCGCGTCGACAGCTACACCGGCAACTACACCGAATTCGCGCGCGCCCGCCGCGTGCGCCGCGAGGCCCTTGAGCAGGCCGCCCGCAACCAGGAAAAGCAGATCGCGCAGACCGAGCGCTTCATCGAACGTTTCCGCTACAAGGCGACAAAAGCACGCCAGGTCCAGAGCCGCGTCAAAGCCCTCGCCAAAGTCGAGCGCATCGAACTCGATGCCGATGACGACACGTTTTCCTTTGCCTTCCCGACACCGCCGCGCGGCGGCGAGGAAGTCCTCCGCATGGAAGGCATCCACAAAAACTACGGCGACAAACGCGTGCTTGAGGGCGTAGACGTCACGCTCCGCCGCGGCGAGCGCGTCGCCCTTGTCGGCGTCAACGGCGCGGGAAAGTCCACCCTCTGCCGCATCGCCGCCGGGCAGATCGAAGCCACGGCGGGCACCACGGCCCTCGGCTACAATATCGAGGCAGGTTTTTTCGCACAGGAACAAAGCGAGACGCTCGACCCCTCCCTCACCGTCCTGCAAACGCTCGAAGAGGCGGCCCCCGCCGGCTACCCCGTCCCGTTGCGCACCCTCCTCGGCGGCTTTCTCTTCCGCGGCGATGACGTCGACAAGCGCGTCAGCGTCCTCTCCGGCGGCGAGAAAAACCGCCTCGCCCTCTGCCGCATGCTCGTGCGCCCGGCCAACCTCCTCATCCTCGACGAGCCCACAAACCACCTCGACATGCGCGCCAAGGAAGTCCTCCAACAGGCGCTCCTCGGCTACGAAGGCACGCTCCTCGTCGTCTCGCACGACCGCGCTTTCCTCGATCCCCTTGTCGAAAAGGTCATTGAAATCGGACAGGGAAAGGTACGCCACCTTCCCGGCACCCTCTCCGAGTACCTCGCGCGGAAAGACGAGGAAGACCGCGCCCGCGAGTCCGCCGCCGGCCGCGACAGCGGCGCCCAGCCGCCGGGCGAACGCGTCCGCCGCCGCAAGGACCGCGCCGAAATCCGCCGCCGACTCGCGCCCCTGCGCACCGAGGCCGCGCGCCTCGAACGCCGCGTCACCGAACTGGAGGAACACGTCGCCGCGCTCGAAGCCGCCATGGCCGACCCGGAGTCCTACCGCGACGCGGAAGCCGCCAAAGCCCGCGCCGAAGACCATGCGCGGAGCAAACGCGACCTCGATGCGGCGCTCGCCGCGTGGGAGAACGCCCACACCGAAATCGAAAGCCTCACGGAGAACGGAGAGGCCTGAGCTGCGTGCAAGCACCCCGCAATGGCGATCACCGCAGCGTGAAGTTCAGCGAGCGCCGCGCCGCGAAACGCGCCTGCCGACATCTGTTCCCCGCCGCCGCCTTCCTTCTAGCCGCAGGCCGTGTTGCGGCACTGGCGGCATTTGCCGTCCTGGATGTAGGTCATCTGCCCGCACTTCGGGCAGAGAAATCCCGTTGGAAAGCCTCTCCGCCGCATTTTCCACCGCCCGCCGCGCTACAAGGACGCGATGAACGCGAAGACATTGGTTGGATGCGGATGGAAAACCTCTGCCTCCTCATTACCTTCTTCCACTGCTTCGTGGTAACCCGGAAGATCCTTCCAAAACCGGGACGCGGCGCGGAGATGCCGCACGCTCCGGAGGCGTGAGCCGGACCGGATGCACTCCGGGCGGGCCGGTGAACAACTCAAACACATCCGCGACCAACTCGGCCATCCACCACCTCCTCAGCGCCATGCAAACCGAGCAGACCGAAGACATCGTCGCCACCCTCGCCGCCCCCTCCCCGCCAAGGCGAAAATGGTAAACTGCTGCACCCTATCGAAAGAACTGCGATTCTTCCATCACCTCATCCAACTATCCAGCGAACCGCGAATTTCCGCAACAATCTTTTACATGGTAGGCATACTCCTTGATAAACACCGCTCCACACCTTGATGTTTGCCGACGTCCTGGACGGTTTTTTCGTCCTCAACCCACATCGGGCTGTTACCGATCCCCTGAATTCGCTACCCTTCGAATTATGGCGTTTAAGATTGAATCTCCTGATTTCGTCCAGAGCCCCCACACGGGAATGAACCGGAAGCACTGGCTGGACGCGGCTGAATTCCTCCTCGACGGTGTTTTGCGGCACCAGGTTGGGAAGGAGTGTCCTTTGGTCATACCCGGGCAGGCCGATACCGCCGGGCCAAAAGTCAACCTCGAAGCCCTTGCGCGCACCTTCATGATCGCTGCGCCACTGGTGG
This sequence comes from Opitutales bacterium, assembly GCA_007134215.1. GTDB lineage: Bacteria > Verrucomicrobiota > Verrucomicrobiia > Opitutales > Oceanipulchritudinaceae > SLLG01. Next base: position 15,078 of record SLLG01000371.1, read on the forward strand.
AGGAACGGCCCGAATCGAACGTGGCGGGCCATCACGTCGCCGATTACTACCGCGCACAACTTGTCATGGCACTCGATCCGCAATCTCCCTTTTTTGTCGGGCATTTCGAGGAAACCCGCCGCTCCACCGGACGCACGGTCCTGGGCCATACGGTCGAAGGCGCGGCCTTGGCGCTGGGGATGATTTTCGCCGAAAATACGATCTGGAACTCAATCCCCGGACCCACCCGTGCCCGGATCCTTGAATGGTTCTCGCGAGTGGCGCATGGCCGCACCAATTCGCACAACTGGCGCTGGTTCAACGTCATGATGGGCGCGTTTCTCGAGCGGAACGGTGTCGCCTTCGACCGGACCGTCCTCATGGATCACCTCTCGCATCTCGGGTCCTACTATGCCGGCGACGGCTGGTACCGGGACGCGACACACTTCGATTTCTACTCCTGCTGGGCCTTCCAGTTCTACGGTCCGATCTGGTGCCGGGTTTATGGATACAAACACGAGCCCGAGGCGGCGGAAATCGTAGCCCGCCGGCACCGTGAATTCCAGAAAACCTATCCCTGCCTGTTCGGGAGAAACGGCCATATGCCGATGTGGGGGCGCAGTATCGTCTACCGTTTCGGGGCCTCTGCGCCGTTGGCGTGTTCGTTCCTGCTGGAAGATCCGGAGGTGGCTCCCGGATGGGCGAGGCGGATTGCTTCCGGGAACCTCCTCCAGTTCGCGGAACGTGACGACGTTTTTGAGAATGGAGTGGCCGGACTCGGGTTCTACCGGCCATTTGATGCGGTGTTGCAGTCTTACAACAAGCCGGCAAGTCCCTACTGGTTGAGCAAAATCTTTTCCGCGCTCTACCTGAATAAGGATTCGGCGTTCTGGACGACGGCAGAGGAAGAAGGGGTTTGGACTTCCCTCGGCGACCAGACGCGCACGTTTGTGCTGAACGGACCGGGCTTGACGCTTTCAGCGCATGGGGCGACCGGCACCGCCGAGTTACGCCCGGGTAAAGTCCGGACGAAGAAGAGTGACTTGTTGTACACCCGGTTGGTTTACAACACAGCGTTTCCAGCCGAAGCCGACGACGGGCACAACGCGACCGCAGCCTGTTACGCAGTGCGGGCGGAGCCGGACGGGCGCACCTTTTTGCCATCTGTGAACTTGCGATTCGCGGGAATGAAAGAAGGCGTGCTTTACCGTCAATGCGACCTGCCGGGGTGGTGGGCGAGAATTGACCTCGCCGAAATCGTCATCCCGGGCGGAGTGATCCGGGTGGATCGTGCAGCGATACCGTATGCTTGCGAAATCAGGCTCGGTCACCTGGGACTGCCCTGCCCGGACGGCCGGAAACCGGAAAGGACCCATAGAAACCTGAACGGACTACCCGTGACCGAGATCTACGGTCGGGACGGACGAGGACTCGCCGTGGTCGGCATTCGCGGCTGGGATGAGACCGGGGCCGTCGAACATCATGGATGCAATCCCGAGTCCGATATAAGCGTGGTACCGTTTGCTACACGACGGCGTAAAGAGGATCACGAAGGCATGGAGGTTTTCGTGACAGCCTTGTTCCACCGGACGAGCGGGCGCTGGACGGACGACGAACTGGCACCGGTCGAAGAGCTGGAATTCTTGCCATGGGCGGCATCGGGCTCTCCCTGCGGCGTCAACCTCCGTCTGAACGACGGCCGGAATTACCCCGTGGATTTCGGGAACCTGGCCGGCGCGGTCGCAGACTGAGCGCCAGCTTCCTGAGATGGATACCCCTGATCAGGCCGGTTGCCAATTCCCGCAAGACGGCGAACGGGAAGATTCCGCGCGATAAGGGTCGACCGAAGCCGCCGCCCGTCATCGCTGTCCTCCCTGAATTTGCGGGCTTGCGGCGCCCGTTGCCACAGGGCGAAGCCAGCGCAGCGACCGACGTCCCAGGCGCCGGGCGACGAGACCGTTCACCGTACCTTCCGCGACTCGCGCGCCGACCAGCTTGCCGGAGGCGCGCGCAAAGCTGTTGCTCAGAAAACCGGACATCTCTTCAGCCCCGCTTTCCCGCACCTCCTGCGCCTGGCTGGCGACATAGGTCCCCCCGCCGCTACGAAACCCTCCTGCGCGAACGACTCGACGCCATCGCCCGAC
>SLLG01000340.1 GCA_007134215.1 Opitutales bacterium
GCCAAGGCGCGAAGCTGCGGGGTGTCTCCGTGGAAGGGCTCTTTCCCCCGCACCGGCCCCTGCCGTCGGGGCTCGCGGGCAAGGTGGGCACCCGCGCGAAATTCCTCGAGCAAATCCTGCGCTCGGAGGTGTTCGACGTCGGCGAGGGACTGGTCGGCGCCGCCGCGCAGTCGGGCAAGGGCATCCTCATCGAAAACGCGCTCAGCGATCCGCGCGTCATCAAGCACGACGATTCCGTCCTCCAGGTGCGGTCGGTGATTGTCACGCCGATCAGCTTCCGCGAGCGCAACATCGGTGTGCTTGCCATCGTGAATCCCTCCGACGGCGGGGCCTTCGGTGAGTCCGACTTTTCCGTCGCGCAGTCCCTCGCCGAGCAGGCGGGCATGGCTATCCACAACCTCGACCTCATGGCCATGCAGATCGAGAAGAACCGTCTCGACATCGACCTCAGCCTCGCGCGCGAGATCCAGAGCATGCTTCTGCCGAAGATCTTTCCCCGGGCTTCCGACCTCGACATCGCCACGGTCTATCTTCCCGCGCAGAAGGTAGGGGGCGACCTTTACGACATCTTTGATCTGGGGGAGCACCGCATCGGCGTGGCCATCGCGGATGTTTCCGGCAAGGGCGTGCCCGCCTCCCTTGTCATGGCGATTACGCAGAGCAACCTGCGCCACTTCGCCCGCAGCCACGGGTCACCCGCCGAAGTCCTCCGGTGCCTCAACGAAGTCCTCAATGAGGAGATGCGCGAGGACATGTTTGTCACCCTAGTCTACGCCGTCGTCGACCTCGGCGGCGGGGAGATCGTGTTCGCGCGCGCCGGCCATGAGGCGCCCCTCATGCTCTGCAAAAACCATGGCAACGGTATGCTCCGCGCCGAACCGCTGGCGGCCGACGGCATGGCCCTCGGGATTGTCCCCGACGAAATGTTCGGCCCCGCCATCAGCGACCGCCGGGTGCCCTTCGGGCCGGGCGACGTTTTTCTGCTCTACACAGACGGCGTCACCGAGGCGTCCAATGAAGAAGGTACCGAGTTCTCCGGCGCCCGCCTCGCCGACACCCTCCGCTCCCTTGCCGGGCGCTCAGCCACCGAGTTGAACACGTGCATTCTCGACCGTGTGCGCGCTTTCTCCGGCAACCGCGAACCCTTCGACGACATCACGATCGTCACCCTCAAGCGGCTCTGAGATCCTGGCTTGCGCAAGGGGAAGAGGCGTGCCGAAAACGCGTGCACCCGCACGAATCCACCGCCCTTTGCGGCTTCACTTCGGCAAGAGGGCGAGGAAGTCCTCGTGGGGGCGGGCGATGACTTGGGTGGCGATGAGTTTGCCGAGGTCGCCTACGGCGGAGGCGCCGGCCTGGAGGGCGGCTTCGACGGCGGCGACGTCGCCGCGGATGATGATGGCGACGTAGGCTGCGCCGATCTTCTCTTTGCCGACAAGGGAGACATCGGCGGCCTTGAGCATGGCGTCGGTGGCGTGGAGAATGGCGGTGAGCCCCTGCGTCTCAAGGATTCCGATGGCGTGTTGTTTCATGGCGTTGTTCATTGGCTGCGGATAGTCGGTGGGCAAGAGGTACTCGCGTCCGCCGTAGAGCGGGTTGATGCTGTTGGGCGCTTCGGTGGCTTGATCGAGGGTTGCGGCGGGATTGGCGATGAGGCGCGCGGCGCCGACGCGGCTGCCGGCGGCAAGGACGCGTTCTTCGGCGGCGGCAAGCGCGGCTTCGAGGTCCGCCGTGCTTCCGGCGAAACGCGAAAGGATGATCTCGGTGCCGATCGGTTCGAGGCCGAGGAGCCGGACGGTCCCGGCCTTCAGCGCGGCGTCGCAGGCCAGCGCCGTGATGCTGATAAACGGCGTCTCAAGAAAACCGAGGGCCGGCTGTCGGGCGGTGGCGGGCATGGAGGTGGTGGAACGGGATTGGGGGGGCGCAACTCCGCTTGCGCCGGATGCGGTTGGGTGAATTGGCGGAATTGTAGCCGAACGCGTGAGCTTTTGGACGAGGGTGGTGTAGTGGAGTTTTTGAGTGGTGGTATCTTCTTTGTCTTTTGCGGATGAAGATGAAGAGGAAGTGGAAGGGTTAGAAGCGGCGGATTTCGCGCATGACTTGGCGGACGATGGACTCGACGGTGGCGTCGTCGTTGGCGCCGGGCTGGACGCAGGCGTGGGCGGCCTCGCTGAAGCCGCACTCGGCGAGGACGCAGGCGAGACGGGAGCGCATCTGCGCCATCGACTCCATCTCGCCCGGAGAGAGCGGGAAGCGCGCGCGCCCGGGCCGGAATCCGCGCAGTTCGTAGCCCGTGCGGAAGCCCTCGGGGAAGTTGGGCGCGTTGACCATGAGGGCGAAGAGGTCGAGGAGTTTGAACTGCACGCGGCGGGCTTCGTCCCAGTCGCCCGCGCGGGCGCTGTCGTAGAGTTTCATGACAACCTCGGGCACGACCCCGCCGCTGGAGAGCGTGCCGCCGTCGCCGCCCATGAAAAGACTGGCGCAGAGAAGTTCCTCCCAGCCGATGAGGACGGCGAAGCCGGGGCGCTGGCTCTTGATTTCGTGGAGGACTTGCTGGAAGCGCGGCATATCGCGCGAGGTGTCCTTCGTCCCGATGATGCGCGGGCAGTCGAAGGCGAGGTGGCGCAGGACGGGCACCGAGATCTCGTTGGCGAAGGCGGGGATGTTGTAGATGACGATGTCGATCGGCGACTTCGCCGCGAGTTCACGGAAGTAGGTCTCGATGCTCTCCTGCGTGAGCTTGTAGTAGTAGGGACCGGTGATGGAGACGGCGCGGCAGCCGAGGTCGGCGCAGTGGCGGCACATTTCAAGGACGAGATCGACGTTGGGTTCGGCCGCGCCGGCGAGGACGGGGCGTCCGCCCGCCGCTTCGGCGACGATTTCCACGACCCGCTTGCGCTCCTCGAAGCTGAGGCGGATGAACTCGCCCATGCTTCCGTTGGGGTAGAATCCCGTGACGCCTCTGTCGCCGAGCCAGCGGATGATGCGCCGCAGTTCATCTTCGTCAATGCGTCCCTTGGCGTCGTAGGGGACGATGTTGGGAACAAAAATGCCTTCGAGGGCGGCTTTCATGGATCAGAGGCGATAGACCCGCCGCGCGGTTGCGGCGAGGATTTTTGCGCGTTCGCCGTCGGCGAGGGGGGCGAGGAGTTCGCGGGTGAGTTCGCACCAGCGCGGCAGGCCGCTGCCGAGGTTGCAGACGGGCCAGTCGCCGCCCCAGACCATGCGGTCCGGCCCGAAGGTATCGAGGAGCACATCGGCGTACGGGCGCAGGGCCTCCGTGTTGCGCTGTTCCTCGGTGGCATAGACGGTAATGCCGGAGAGCTTGACGTTGATGTTGGGAAGTTCGGCGAGGGCCGTGATGTCCCGCTTCCATTGCTTCCAGCCGTCGCCCGTGGGCGCGTCGTTGCCCGCGATGTCGGGCACCCCGCAGTGGTCGAGGACGAATGTGGTCTCCGGCGCGGCTTGCACGAGTTCGCGCGCGTGGGGCAGTTGGCGCTGGAGGGCGCAAATATCAAAGGTGAGCCCGCGTGCGCCGAGCCGGGCGACGTTTTCACGGAATCGGGTCGATTGCGACAGCTCGTCCGGTTGCGTGTGGAGGATGCGGCGGATGCCGCGCAGGCGCGGGTGGGCGATGGCGTCGAGGTGCGTGTCGAAGCCCTCGTTCTCCGGTCGGGCCGAGGCGATGACGCCGAGGATACGGTTCGCGGGGTCCTCCGCGAGCAAGCAGAAATAACGGGCTTCACTGGCGTTCTGCGCCGCTTCGACATCGACCTCCATAAAGACGGTGCCCTCGATGCCGGTGCCCGCCGCCGCTTCGCGGTAGGCTTCCAGCGGAAAGGCACCGTGAAGAGCGGCGATGTCTTCAGTCCACGCGTAGGTGAAACGGTCGGGATAGAGGAGGTGTTGGTGCGTATCGATCATGGCTTAGGATTGTCTGAGGTGGAGGTAGGATGCAATCACTGATGAACACTGATGCTGATGGGGCCGGTGTGGGTATGCACGCGGGGCATACAGCGTGAGGCTCTGCGGAACGCCGGGCGGCAACGGATTGCTCGGTCAGCGCCCATCAGTGGTTGGAGAATTCCGTGTAAGCGTTGCTTCGATTTCGGTGTTGTGCTGGCCGATGGCGGGCGCGCCGCGCGGGGAACGGTAAATTTCGCCGTCGATACGGATGGGGCAGCGGAGGGTTTTCATGGGAGTGCCGCCGGGGCAGCGTACTTCCTGCTCCATTTCGAGGGCGCGGTAGCCTTCGGTGGCGCGGAGTTTGTCCCAGCCCATGACTTCGGCGCACCAGATATCGGCGGGTTCGAGGATGCCGAGCCAGTGTGCGGTGGGGCGGGTTGCCAAGTGGTCGCGGAGCACCGCTTTGATCGTGTCGCGCTCGGTGAACCACGACCGGCTGTCGGTGTATTCGAGGAGCTGGGCGCACCCGAGCAGTTCGCCAAGCCGCGGGATCGCGCCCATGGCCAGGGCGATGAACCCGTCGGCGGACGGGTAGATGCCATAGGGGGCGCCGAGGTAGGCGTGCCCGTTGTTCACGGCGCTGCGCGCGGGTGCTTTGCCGCCGTCGTTGAGGTGCGTGGTGAGCACCTCGAACTGCAAATCGAGAATCGATTCCATGAGGCTCACCTCGACGCGTCCGCCTTTGCCGGAAACGCCCCGGCGAACGAGGCAGGCGAGGACGCCTTCGACTAAGTGCGCGCTGGCGGTGAGGTCGGCCACGGCGAGGCCCATCGGCGTGGGCGGATCGTCGGCGTTGCCCGAGAGCCAGCAGAGGCCGGACATCGCCTGTGCGAGGAGGTCCTGCCCGGGTTTGCCCGCCCACGGGCCCCGCGGTCCGTAGCCGGTAACCGTGCCGTAGACAAGGCGCGGGTTGA
>SLLG01000206.1 GCA_007134215.1 Opitutales bacterium
AGCCCGTTCCCCGAATCGACCCTCAACGGCGGCTGTGACCCGGTGCGTTCCGGATCGAAGTCCTCCGTCGGGCGGGTGTTGCGCAGAAATTCCCAGCTCCGGTCGCTGCGCAAACGGAAGAGATCGCCTGAGAGCGCGAGCAGATGGACCGAACCGTCGAAGACAAAGGGGGCATGCGCAAAGCCCTCCGCGGCTTCGGGAACATGCAAATCGACGACACCGATTTCGCTCACAAAGCTCCCCACCCGTGTGTGCCGATGTGAGCCATTCTGTAACAGCAGGGGCGTTCCCCCACTCGTTAAGAGAAGCCTTCTGTAGTGCGTTCCCTGCTCCAGTTCAGAGGTGAGCGGTGTCCAATCAACGGCGTCGGATGAACGCTGGAAAGGACCGTCCTCCAGATGTGCTAGGCTGTTGATCGAACGGGCGAAAATGAATCCACCGGAGGGATAGTAATGTACGGATTCCATCCTCGCGCCGCTCAAACCCGGTAGATCCTTGACCGAGGAAACGCGCCCCCCGACAACACGGAGCGGAATCCCGCCGGAGACGCTCACCCAGCCGTCTTCGTAATACGCCCGCACGGTGTACACACCGATGAACGGTTCGTCCGCCTCCACGGTGAAGCGGGCGTCCTGTGCGTCGCGCGTGGCGACAAGAGTATCGTCACGCCAAAGCTCGATGCGCACGACCTCGTCCGGTTCCTCGACAGTGGCGAGGATCTCCCAGCTCGCCGGGGCCTCGCGCACGAGGCTGTCGCCTTCGACGCGGACGCGCAACGGATCCGGAAACGCGGTGCCGTCGAGCCGCGCGCGCTCCAGTCTACCGTTGGTTGTGATGCGGAAACCCGCGCCGCCCGTCGTGACAAATGGATGCGCATCCCTACTCGTGAGGAACCAGTCAAGCCCGTCACGGGAAGCGTAGAGAGCCCGCCCTCCAATCCGTTCCAGCCGTGCGGAAGCAAAAAAGAGTTCGAGGTGGTTCATCCCGTGTTCGCTCAATGAAAACGTGGAGAAGCGCGTGTTCGAAGTCTCCCATGAGAGGCCGTCCGCCGAAGAATAGACCTCGCTGCCAACGGAAAAGACAAAGCGTTCGTCGTTGGACTGCGGACGCCCCGGCCGCGGGATGCCGTCCGGCAACGGCAACTCGAGGACAGATTCCCATTGTCCCGTCGAATCCGGACGGCGGTGGACGCGGACGTACCTTTCGCCCGCGGACTCCTCGTCGAAGACGGCCACCCACGCACCGGGTCCCCGCGTGATTTGGTCTGGGCGGAAAGGAAGCCCTGCATCCTCCTCCCACTGCCTCCCGTCGGGCGAAAGCCAAAGCGGCTCGCCGTCGGCAACGTGTCCGGGGAAGGACTCGCGGGCAATGAACCCAGTGCCACGCATCTGCCAATAGGTTGGCGGGATTTCAAAGGGGAGGTCCGTCAATTCCTCAAAACGTGCCTCTGCATCCAGAATATATAAACGATTCTCATCCATCCAAATGGGGACAAAAACCGCCTGACGCCCGTTGCTTCCGACAAAGTAGAGGAACTCTTCAAGAAACGGCACCCGGTGGTGAACGCCGAAAGAATCGATCCGGAATAACCCGTGTTCCATTTCATAGCGGAACGCCTTACACCCGACATTGAAGATATCGCCGCCGTAAATAGTAGCACCGTTGTCCGGGAATTCCACGACAGATTCCCACGCATCCTCCGTGAGGCCTCCAAAACCGACCGGGATCACCTGCGAATCGACATGACCGTATGGATTGGATACCCGCACGAAGTAATCGCCCGCGCTCTCCGTGCCGCCGGTGGGGATGACAAACTCCGGCGATGTCGCTCCCGCGATCGGCTCGCCATTGAAGAACCACTGGTATTCAATTTCCGAGGCGCTTTCCGCCTCGACAAACACGCGCAACTCACCGCCGGGCGTGAAGGACGCTGCGCCCGGCATACGGACTATGGACGGCGGGCGGCGGTCGATTTGCACCGGAGCGGGTTCGCTCAGGGCCTCTCCGAAAAGATCGCTGACGCGGGCTTGGTAAAGGCCTTCATCCGCTTCGTCGAAACGGTTGATGCTGAAGTTAAAGTGGGTTGCGCCGGGGATGGGTTCGCCGTCGCGCAGCCACTGCACGGTCGTGCCTGCCGAGGAGACTGCCCGCACCGAGAGCGTCACCGAAGCGCCGGGACGCACATGCTCCGCCACGGGCGACTCCACGATCCGCGGCGCGCGGCCCGGTCCCGGCGCAAGGGTATGGCCAAGATCGAGGAAACCCTCCGACCGCGATTGCTCCGCCAAACCGGGAGAAAAGCGCACACGGTCGACGATTCTGGAGCGAATCTCCTGCCGGGCGGCTTGCGGATATTCGGCGAGGACAAGCGCGAGGGCACCGCTCACCAATGCCGTCGAATAGGAGGTGCCGCTGCGGCTTGGAAACTGTCCGTTCGGCTCGATGGAGTAGATTCCCGATCCCGGAGCAAACAGGTCGACCGACTCACGGCCATAGTTGCTGAAGCCCGCCCTGTCCCGCTCCGGGTCCCCTGCTCCCACGCTGATCATATTGCTCAGACCGTGCGCGGCGGGATACACGGGAGACCGGTCCGTATCGGCACTGTCGTTACCCGCCGCGGCGACCACCCAGATGCCCGCGTCTTCGAGAGCACGCAGCCTCGCCAGCACCCCCTCACTGAAACCCGGCCCCCCGTAGCTCGCGTTCACGATGCGTGCGCCCGAGACCCGTGCGTAATCAAGCGCGCGGATTTCATCGGACGTCGTTCCGACACCGTTGTGGTCAAGAAAGCGGACAGGCAGCAACGTGACATCCCATGCCACACCGGTCCCCCAAAGCTGGTTGTTGCCTTCCGCACCGATGAGCCCGGCCACATGCGTGCCGTGCCCGTCGGGGTCGCGCGGATCGTTGTTGTTGTCAATAAAGTCCCAGCCGTAGACATCGTCGATGAATCCGTTTCCGTCGTCATCCCGTCCGGTGCCCGGCAGCTCTCCGGGGCGCGGTCGCACGCGGTTTATCAGGTCCGGGTGGGTGCGGTCGACCCCGGTGTCGAGGACGGCAACGACGATCCCGCCCGCATCCGTCCGCACGGACCAACCGTCCGGCGCGAACATCAGCTCGAAGTGCCGTTGGCGCGACGCATAGAGCGGATCGTTGGGAACGGATGCCGCGCGCACGATCCAATCCGGCTCGACGACGGCGGCGTCACCCAAGGCCTCCGCCAACGCCCGGCGGTGCGACATATGCGCCTCCGCGGAGGTCTCCGCCCATTCGGCAAGCCACGTACCGTCCGCCAAGGCGCGCACACACCGTCCGGACTCCGCCGACGCCCACGCCTTCAACGGGAGGATGGCGTGACCACCGCGCGCCGTTATGACGAGGTGATTGGCCACCTTGTGCACCGTATGCCCGTTTACCTCTCTCGAAAGCACCGCCGGATAGGCAAAATCCTCCCAAATCTCTTCCCGAAATCCGGACGTGCCATCACTGTCATCCACCCCCTCGAACGACTTCGCCACCACCGCCTCCGGAACCGTTGCCGACCGGATTCCGCCGGACGCATCCCGGAATGCGCGCGGCGCTTCGTCCGCCGTCATGGTGCCGTCGCCTTCGACGTTGGGCACGGCGGATTCCCGCCACGCATTGGGAGCGATGATTATGCCAACTGCGGCAAGCAGCGTAAGCGAAAGAAAGCGGATGTATGTCGAGCGCATACCATTCGTCAGTGCAGTGGTTTTTTCCGGCTTTGGAAACCATGTCCGCGGGTCAGGGTAGACCGCTCTCGAACACCGGAGCCTCCGAAGCCTGTCATGGACGTTATTCTTCCCGTCAGTCCGGCGGATATGGCAAGAAAATTTTCGGTAAATGAAGAAAATTTGCTAAGATCTCTTGCGCTTCGACAGTTTCCGGGTCCGTGGACAGGTGCACGCAGACGCCCGGAACGGAGTCGCCGCACCGCTGGCAAAGGGATACCGGTCCGGCAAGCAAACCTGTCCAATTTCTCCCGGGCGGCTCCGTTCGTCGCCGACGGGGGCACCTTTGCCTTACCGTCCTGAGCTACACCCGCGCACAGAATCCGTGGGTAAAGCGCACACTCTGTTGGCGCCGGGACGTGGGCGTGTCTTGAGGCGGACGTCCTACCGGCGGCGGCGCCACACCGTGAAACCCAGCGCCAAAAGACCGAAGAGGGCCGCGTAGACGCGGGGCTCGGGGATGGCGGTGAGGGCGACGTTGTCGACGTTGGTGCGGTGGCCCGTGCTCCACACCTGATTGCCGCCACTGAAGGTCAGGCGCACGCTTGCATCCGCCGCACCGCTCAGGACGGAGCCGAAATCAAGTGTATGCGCTTCCCAGACGCCTTCGGTGATGTCGACGGCGCCGCCGAGATCGACAAAAGTGTCGCCTCCGTCAGTTGAGTAACTCGCCTGATACTGGCTGACTCCGTTGGCGTGGACGCGGTTGATGGCAAAGGAAAGCTCCACCGGCAGGTTGATTGCGCTGGCATCGAACGAGACCGTCAGCGTCGCTCCGTTCGAGCGCTCGCCGCGGGTGAAGGAGAAGGCGTTGCCCGCCACGGGCGGTTCATTCACGATATCGTTGACCGTTGTGCCCTCGGCGAGGACGCCGTAGGTCTCCGGGCTCGCCGTCGTCGCCAGCACCGCGTCGAGCGAGGCGGTCGCCTGCGTTCCCGCGTTGGGCGCGAACGATAGCGGCGTGTTCACGAGCGGATCATGCACGGCCTCGTCGTTGAAATCCCAGTAGGCAATAAGCGCTTGGGCACTGAGCACAGGGGCGGCCAAAGCGAGGGCGGCGGATGCAAGGTATTTGTGAAGAGTTCGGTTCATGGTGTTCGGCACGTTCGGCGTTG
>SLLG01000299.1 GCA_007134215.1 Opitutales bacterium
CAGATCCACCCGACCTGCATCCCGCAGGAGGGCGAGCACCAGTCGAAGCTCACGCTGATGTCCGAGTCGCTGCGCAACGACGGGCGCGTGTGGGCGCCGAAGAAAAAAGAAGACTGCGCCAAGAACCCCAACGACATCCCCGAGGAAGACCGCGACTATCTCCTCGAACGCAAATACCCGAGCTTCGGCAACCTCGCTCCGCGCGACATCTCCTCCCGCGCGGCCAAGGAAGTCTGTGACGAGGGCCGCGGCGTCGGTCCGGTCGTGGGCGGCGAGCGTCGCGGCGTGTATCTGGATTTCCGCGACGCCATTCAACGGCTCGGGCGCAAGACCATTGAGGCCCGCTACGGCAACCTCTTCGACATGTATGAAAACATCACCGGGGAGAACGCCTACGAGCGGCCCATGCGCATCTATCCCGCCCCCCACTACACAATGGGCGGACTCTGGGTGGACTACAACCTCATGACCAACATCACCGGCCTCTTCGCGGCCGGCGAAGCCAACTACTCGGACCACGGCGCGAACCGCCTCGGCGCCTCCGCCCTCATGCAGGGCCTCGCCGACGGCTTCTTCGTCCTCCCCTACACGCTCGGCAACTACCTCGGCTCCATCCCGCCGGGCGAAGCGGGCAAGACCGACATCAACGACCCCGCCTTCGCCGACGCGGAAAACGCCGTCAAGGAAAGTACCGGCAAACTCATGTCCATAAAGGGCAAGAGCAGCCCGCGCAGCCTCCATACCGCCCTCGGCAAAATCATGTGGGACAAAGTCGGCATGGCGCGCAGCAAGGAGAGCCTCACCAGTGCCATCGAAGACATCCGCGCCCTGCGCGAGCGGTTCTGGAACGACGTCCTCATCCCAGGCGGCGCCGACGAACTCAACATCGAGCTGGAGCGCGCGGGCCGTGTCGCCGACCACCTCGAGTTCGCCGAGCTTCTCTGCTACGACGCGCTCGACCGCGACGAGTCCTGCGGCGGCCACTTCCGCGTCGAACACCAGACCGAGGACGGCGAGGCCGTGCGCCATGACGACCGCTATGCCAACGTCAGCGTATGGGAATTCACCGGCGTTGGCAACGAGCCCGAAAAACACGTCGAACCGCTCAACTTCGAAAACATCAAGCTCGCCGTGCGCAGCTACAAGTAAATCTTCCACCGGACGATAGACCCATGTCGGAAAAATCGCTCAACCTGAACCTCCGCGTCTGGCGCCAGAAAGACGCGGCCGCCCCGGGCGAGTTTGTTACCTACAAGCTCGACAACGTCTCGCCCGATTCCTCCTTCCTCGAAATGCTCGATCTGCTCAACGAGCAGCTCATTGACAACGGCGCGGAACCGGTCGCTTTCGACCACGACTGCCGCGAGGGCATCTGCGGCATGTGCTCACTCACGATCAACGGCATCCCGCACGGCAAGGGCAGCATGATCACGACTTGCCAGTTGCATATGCGCAAGTTCGAGGACGGCGAGACAATCACCATCGAGCCCTTCCGCGCGCAGCCCTTTCCCGTCATGCGGGACCTCGTGGTCGACCGCGAACCGCTCGACAAGATCATTCAGGCGGGCGGCTTCATCGACCAGCGGATCGGCTCCGCGCAGGACGCCAACGCCCTCCCGATCTCCAAGGAAATCGCCGACAAGGCCATGGACGCCGCCGCGTGCATAGGCTGCGGAGCGTGCGTAGCGGCCTGTCCCAACGCTTCCGCCATGCTCTTCACGGGCGCGAAGATGTCGCAGCTCAACCTCCTCCCGCAAGGGCAGCCCGAGCGCTACAAGCGCGCCATCAACATGGTCGGCGCCATGGACGCCAACGGCTTCGGCAACTGCACGAACATCGGCGAGTGCGAGGCCGCCTGCCCCAAGGGCATCAGCCTCGACTTCATCGCCATGATGAACCGCGACTACGCTGTCGCCAAAGTAAAACGCTTCTTCTCCGGCGCGGCCTGAGCGACGCAGCACCGATTTCCGCCTTCGGACTTCGATGCGCGTAGCCATTGTCCACTACCACTTGCGCCGGGGGGGCGTCACGCGGGTGATTGAAACCGCAGTCGCGGCGCTCGTGGGCCGCGCGGAGTGCATTGTGCTCGGCGGCGAGCCTTACGAGGGCGCCGACCTTGCGGCGACGGTGGTTGTCGACGGCCTCGGCTACCGGGACGCGCCAGACACGACGGACGACGGTCCCGTCCTCGGCAAGCGCATGCTCTCGGCGGCGCAAAGCGCCCTCGGCGGTCCGCCCGACCTGTGGCACATTCACAACCACAGCCTCGGGAAAAACGTGACCTTCCCCGCCACGCTGCGCTGGCTGCTCGACAACGGCGCACGCGTCCTCCTGCAAATCCACGACTTTGCGGAGGACGGACGTCCCGCCAACTACCGCGCGCAGCGGGCGGTCCTGCCGGACGCGGAGGCATTCGCCCGCGCGCTTTACCCCGCCGCCCCGCAGATCCACTACGCCACTCTCAACGAGCGCGACGACGCCGTCCTTGGCGCCGCGGGTATACAGAGCGCACAACGTCACCTTTTGCCCAACGCAGTGTCCGTTCCCGACTTGAGCGGGCGGGAGACGGCACGGCCCTTTGACGGCCGCCGTTACTTTCTCTACCCCACCCGCGGCATCCGCCGCAAAAACATGGGCGAACTGGTCCTCCTCGCCGCCGCTGCTCGCGCCGCCGCTCCCGGCACGGCCTTCGGTGCCACCCTCGCACCCGACAACCCGGTGTGGCGGCCTGTCTACGAATCGTGGGTTGCGTTCGCGCGGAAGCTTGCCCTCCCCCTCACCTTCGGTCTCGGCAGGCACTACGACTTCCCCGCCCTCATCCGCGGCGCGGAAGCCCTCGTCACGACCAGCGTGGCGGAGGGCTTCGGGCTGGCCTTTCTCGAACCGTTTCTTTTCGGCAAAGACATTACGGGACGCGACCTACCCGAGATCACGCCGGGCTTCAAAGCGCAGGGAGTTTCCCTCGACGCACTCTACGGCGCGCTCCCCGTCACCCTCACACAAAATGAAGAACGCTCCCTCCGCAGAGTGATCGCCGGGGCGCTTCCCACGGCCTTCGCGGCCTACGGACGGCCCGTGCCGGACGGCGCCGCCGAGCGCGCCTTCGAGGCCGCAGGATGCGCCGACGGTTTCGACTTCGGCCGCCTCAATGAAGACATCCAGCGCAAGGTTATCGACCGCGTTGCCGCCGACGGCCCGGGAGATTCGCTCGTTGAGCGCCTTCCGAAAGCACGACCACCGCAAATCGTCCACCGCAACCGCGACGCAGTGGCGGCGGAGTTCGGCCCGTCGCGCTACGGCGAGACGCTCCTCGCCGCCTACCGCTCGGTCCTTACGTCCGACACCGCCGAACCGGGAGCGCACGACGCCAGCGCGGTCCTCGACGCCTTTCTCGACCCTGCGCGCTTCAACCTCCTCCGCACCTGATGCCGACGCCCGAAGACCTTCCCCGCAAGATCATCCTGCGGCGCAGCCTCCGCCACCACTGCCCGCGGTGCGACCGTTCTTCCGTTTTTAGGTCGACCTTCCGTCTTCACGAACGCTGCCCGCACTGCGGGCTCCCCCTTGAATTGGAGGACGGCTGGAGCTACGGCGCCGTGCCACTCAACTACACCCTCGCCTGTGTCGTCTGGGTTCTGCCCGTCGCACTCCTCGCCCTCTTCGGGGTGCTTTCCGTGAATACCGCGGTTATCACGGCACTATGCGGCGTGCTCGTCGTACCCGTCCTCACCTTCCGCTTCACGAAAGCGCTGTGGGTGGGCATCTACTACGCTGCCGTGCCCGGCGAACTGCGGGTGCGCGAAGAAGGCGAAAAAGGCGACGTGCATTGATTCTCCGGTACATCGCAATGAAGACACCCTCTCTCAAGGAACGCATCCTAGCCCGCGCCCGTCCTCTCGATCCGGTACCGACGGGCACCGTGCCGGACACCCGTCCCCTTCCCGGTATCCGCGCCGTGCTCTTCGACATCTACGGCACCCTCGTCATCTCCGCCTCCGGCGACATCAGCCTCGCGCAAGAACAGGATCACGAAGCGGCTCTTCGCGAGGCCTTCGCCGCAGCGGGGATCCCATTGAAGAACCATTCCGCTCCGCTCACCCCACGCCTCCACTCAGCCATCCTCGCCGCACAAGACGCGCGGCGCCGCGACGGTGTAGATATCCCGGAAGTCGAGATTCGCGAAGTATGGGACAGCATTATCAAAAGACTGCGCAATGACGGCATCCTCTCCGGCGCACCCGTCCACCCCGCGCAACGCGACGCCCTCGCCATCGAATACGAATGCCGCGCCAACCCCGTCTGGCCCATGCCCGGATTCAGGGAGACGCTCGCCGAACTGCGCGGACGCGGACTCGTTCTCGGCATTGTCTCCAACGCCCAGTTCTACACGCCCCTCATGATGGAAGCCTTCCTCGGCGCGCCCCTCGACGCCCTCGGTTTCGACCCGGATTTGTGCGTCTACTCCTTCGCGGAGCGAGAGGGCAAACCCTCCGCACGCCTCTACGAAAAACTGGCGGCCTGCCTGCGCGCACGCGGCATCGCACCGCGGGAGTCCCTCTACACCGGCAACGACCAGCGCAACGATATCCGGCCCGCACACGACACCGGCTTCCGCACCGCCCTCTTCGCCGGCGACAAGCGCTCCCTGCGCCTGCGCGAAGACGACCCCCACTGCGCCGGCGTCCGCCCCGACCGCGTCCTCACGGGCCTCGCGCAGTTACCGGAATTACTGTCGTCGTAAGAACAGCAGGTTACAAGGGCAGCCGTGCAGCAACCCTTGGCGTCGGTGCGGGAATCCCTCAAGTCGTCCCGATGACACTGGGTCGCGGGAGGATGCGCGTGGTCTGCGAAGCCACGGCTATGCGCCCTGCGGGCAGATAGCCTTGGAAAGGCATGGAGATAACGGCCGCCTCTTTGCCGAGAATTGTGCCCGGCTGGAGCACGCTGTTACAACCCGCCTCCGCCCCGTCACCGAGAAAGGCACCGACTTTGACCAGTCCCGTCTCAAAGCGTTTGCCATCGAGGCGGATGACGACGGGACAGCGGTCGAGGCGGAGGTTCGCGCAAATCGCGCCCGCCCCGAGGTGTGCGCGGTTGCCGAGAATCGAATCACCCACGTAGTTGTAGTGAGGCGTCTCGACATGCTCCATAAGAAGGCAGTTCTTGTATTCGCAGGAATTGCCGAGAACCGACCCCGCCCCGACGATGACATTGCCGCGCACGTAGCACCCGGGCCGGATTTCGACGTCTTCGGCGATGTAGGCAGGGCCGCGGATGAAGCAAAACGGAGGCAGCTTGACCGACGGGTGGAGGAACACCGGCCCCTCCACGGTCACGCCCGCTGGCAGGTCCGGCAGCGGCGGCGCATTCCCGAAGTCGAACGCCGCGAGCGCCTCCGCGATGCGCGGCAGCCATGCCCACGGGGCGGCGCCGGAGTCAAAATGATCCGCAAAGGGCAGCGAGCCCGGCAGCATGAACAAGTCGGAAGCCTGCATGGCGGTCATGCTTCCGCCCGCAGCCCGCGCCGCAACCCAAAAACCTTCCCGCTTGCCAGCGCCGTGCCCGCCCCCGAAGGTCGCCCGCTACGGAAACACCATGGACGAAACCTCCCGCCAACCACTGGAATGCCCCTTCGCCAAGCGATATCCCTCGGAACTGCTGCGCGACGACGCCTACTACATGCAGTGGGCTTTCAACGAAGCCGTCGAGGCATGGAAGCGCGACGAAGTGCCCGTCGGTGCTGTCATCGCCTACGGCGGGCAGATCATCGCCCGAGCTCACAACCACGTCGACACCCTCAAGGATCCCTCCGCCCACGCCGAGATGCTCGCCATCACCAAAGCGGCCAACGTCATCGGCGACTGGCGCCTCAACGATGCCACGCTCTACGTCACAAAGGAGCCCTGCCCCATGTGTTCGGGCGCGGCCATCATGTCTCGGCTCGAGCGCGTCGTCTACGGCGTACGCGATCCGAAAATGGGCTGCCTCGGCGGGGCGACCGCCCTACACCTCCTGCCGCGCCTCAACCACTCGCTCGACATCACGGCGGGCATCATGGAGGCCGAATGCCGCGATATCCTCCAAGCCTATTTCGCCTTAAAGCGCCGCGACAGTTGACGCCGCGCCGATGCCGCGTTTCCTTAAAACCTGCTTAAACGCTAACACACCAATCAACAAAATTATGGCATACAAACTACCGGATCTCGATTACGCTTACGACGCGCTCGAACCACACATCGACGCGCGCACGATGGAAATCCATCACTCGAAGCACCACAACACCTACGTCACGAAGCTCAACGACGCCCTCTCCGGCGAAGGCGTCTCCCCTCCCGATGACGTCAACGCGCTCATCGCGGACCTCTCCAAGGTCCCGGAGTCCATCCGCACGGCCGTGCGCAACAACGGCGGCGGGCACGCCAACCACAGCCTCTTCTGGAAGGTCATCGGCCCGAACGGCGGAGGTGCCCCCGGTGGCGACCTCGGCGCGGCCATCGAAAGTGAACTCGGCGGCTTCGAAAAGTTCAAAAAAGACTTCGCCAACGCCGCCGTGACCCGTTTCGGCAGCGGCTGGGCATGGCTCTGCGTGAAGAACGGCAAGCTCTGCGTCTGCTCCACCGCCAACCAGGACAACCCCCTCATGGGTGAAGCCTTCGGCGGCTGTGGCGGCACACCCGTCCTCGGACTCGACGTGTGGGAACACGCCTACTACCTTAACTACCAGAACCGTCGGCCGGACTACATCGAGGCTTTCTGGAACGTCGTCGACTGGAGAGCTGTCGAAGCCAACTACAAAAAGGCAAAGGGCTGATTCCTGCCCGACCCGCAAACGAAACACCGCTTTCACACAAAGCCGTCCGGTCCACCGGGCGGCTTTTTTTCGATCACACGAGATCGCGGAACTTCGCCTCGCGGTCGCTCTCCACGGCGATGCTCTCAAGACTCGCGATCCGCTCCTCAAGCGCCTTCACCTTCGCCTCCAGCGCAGCGTCCCTCTTCGAAGCACCCTTCTTCTCCTTCACAGTTGCGCGCACAATCTCCGCGACAAAAACGATGGCGACGATCATGACAATAGCGGTCCAGAAGCTCATAAGCACATTCAGACCCATTCCGCCGCTCGCTTCAAGATGATTCGCCGCGTCCATGGCACCGGGGATTTGCAGACAACGCACGCCCCGGACAGGCGTCCGTGCCGCATGCTCGTCACAGCGTTGCCCCGCGCAGTTCGCGGCAACACCGTAGGCCGAAGCTTCAGCGAGGCACAGAGGCGGCTGGACACAAAGCCGCTCCGCACGCCCCGCCTCGCCTCATGCTGTCCCCGTCAGCGGAAGACCACCTGCCACTGGTTGTCGCGGGCGGCGCGCGCCGCCTTGAGGGCGCCGATGCCGACAAAGCGCTTGTAGTCTTTGCCCACCGTGCGCACCCGCGGATTTTCGTAGCCGTCCTCTTCCATCCGCTTTTGCAGAACGGTGTCGATACCTTTAACGAGACTGCCGCCGCCGGTGATGAGGATGTTCTGCAGGAGTTCGCGCACGGAGTCGGAGGAGGCGCGTTCAATGAGCACCTTGAGCGACTCGTAGACCCGGTCGACGAGTTCGTTGAAGGCGTCGCCGAGGATGTCCGCGACTTCGATGGTGCGCCCCTTGCCGCCGATGATCACGCGCACGTCGATGGGGCGGCGGCTTGGTCCGCAGTAGCCGTGCTGCTCCTTGATCTCGCGGATCTGGATGTCGGAGAGCTTGAGATCCGGATACACCTTGGCAAGCCCCGCGCGGATTCGGTCGTCAATTGAATCGCCCGCGAACTGAAAGCTGATCTGATCGTCGGCTCTCGGAAAATAGCCTTGGACGAGGCAAAGATCCGTTGTCCCGGCGCCGATGTCGATGAAAAGCGAGTTGGTCACGGGATCAACATATCCGCTCTGGCCAAGGCGCGAATCATCGCGGAAGCCGAGGGCAGCGAGGAAGGGCTCGGGGATGAGGAGCACCCGGTCGAAGATCCCCGTGACCGCCTTGCGCACCGCCTCCCGCGCGCTGTCGTCAGCATTGGCAGGCACGCCGATGACGGCGCGGATCTCGGTGGAATCGTCCGCGCCCACCAAATCGCGGATATGCCCGATGAAGTCCCGCACGGCCCCGGCGTCGCCGATGATCCCGTCATGCACCGGCCAGACGAGCCGCAGGTGGATCTTGTGCTCGATGGCTTCATCACCGAACAAGCGGTCCCTGCCCTCGGGAAGGATGCCGTTCACAAGCCCCTCGCGCACGTAACCAACGACCGTGGGAACGACCTTGCTCACATCGAAATCCGTCGAGTTTTTCGCTCCGGCGAGGACGCAGGAGGTGTTCGTACCGAGGTCGAAGCCCACCAGCAGGGTGCGGGACGGCTTAGTCCCGCGGGGCATGGGGTTGGCCGCGGGAGCGTCGGCGGCGGGCGTCGGCTTTTCGTTCACGGGCGTTTTCTCGAGCGTTTCGGTTTTGGTAGTCATATGGCTGTTGGTGACGTTGGATGTTTGTTGTGACAACGGGCGGAAAGCGGTGCGGCACGGGTTCCGCCGCAGAGCGGCGGAGCGGACGGCGCTGCCCGGAAAAAAGGTCAGCCGGAGCGGAAAAGCATGTCATCGATCATGGACGCGATGTCATCGTCTTTCGGCTCGCGGCGGCGGCGCGCCGCCGGTTTCGCGGGCGGATTCCGGGGCTCCGCCGAGGACGCGGCATCCGAAGTGCCGCCACTGCCGCCCACGACACTGAAAGCAGGGGCGGCGGCCACCGGCCCGGCGAAAGGCGTCGTCGTGTTCGCGACATAGTGCGCCCGGCGTACTTCGAGAAAAAGGGACGAGAGACGGCGCTCGTCGAAGATCTCCGGAGGCAGCCCGCGCTTCTGCAAGGCCTCCACCGTCGCCGCCACCGCCTCACTGATAATACGGTCGGCCTCCGCCTCGTCCTCCCGCTCCTCCGCCTCGATCACCCCCTCCATAGCCCTCTGCAAGCCAAAAAGAATTTCACTGCGGATGCGCGCCGTGCGTGCGTGGGCGGTGAGGTTCGCGTTCGGAAGTGACATGACAGAGAAACCAGGCACGGACCGGAAACGGATTCCGGCCATAAGCCTGTTGTTTTCCCCCCATTAGACCGCATACCTCCTCGGCAGGAACCAAAAAATCCCGTACTGGGTTGATTTGGTCGGACAGACAGGGGATTCACCTGCCCGCTTCACAAATCCCTTACCCGCAAACCCGCACCCCCATCCGCTCGCTGGCGCGCTCACTCAACCCCACCGGCAAAACCAGACGCCCCCCGAAAACCGCCCCGCCCCGCCGTAGCCGTCCCTCCAGATGATAGATCTCAGAGATATAACAAATTCTCGCCTTTATTAACCTGCATTTATTATGAGGAATTCAACGAGAATTCCGTATGCATTCGCAATCTATCATTGAATCGAGTTTCAGCTTTATTATTCTGAGCTACTGCAAAATTTGACAGCGACCCGGGCGATTAAAGCAAAAGAGAATTAAAGCTCTATTTTCATAGGCCGAATCACTACCATTTCTTTCCTTCGGGAGCGGAGCAGTCGGTTGCCCTTCTACATCTTCAATCCGCTACCTTCGAAGGTCTGGCCGGTGCGGAGGTGCGGGAAAACGCGCATCCGGCGGGCCGAATGGGAGTTCCGCGGGACCCGGTGCCGAAGTGCAGCGGAGCGCGCTGCGCGGTCCGGGCGAATCAGCCGTGTGCCTGTTTTAAAACGCTTTTCCGTCGGCCTTTGTGCCGCAGAGGGCGACCTCGAGACCCAACTCGGCGGCGAGAGCGGCTTTGGCGTAGAGACACTGATCGGCTTCTTCGGCACTCTTCGCGTAGGCGACCTGCAGGTGGTTCGCCTGGTGGCGGGCCATCATCTGGTCGCGTGAAACCCCGTAGGTGACGGCGTGCATGATGGGCCACTGCGGTGTCGTCGAGTCGAGGCGGCGACGGGTCTCTTCTTCCGGCAGGCTGATGACTTTGGCGCGGCCGAGGTCCATCTTGAGCTTGCCCTTTTCGACGAAGACACGGCTCCAGACGATTTCGCCCGGTTTGGCCACGCCCGAACAAGTCGCGCCGCCAAGGCGGAAATACATGGGCGGCTGCCGGTGACCGTGCGTGCCCTTGAAGCCCTTGACATGGTGCGCGGGCGGAGCGCCGCCGCTGATTTCGAAGACCCACACGAACTCATCGGTCGTGCCGCTTTGGTCGTGGTCGCCCCAGCGCAGGTCGTGGAGCGTGTTCTCCGGCGGCTGGCCGAGGGCGGTGTGGACGCGCTGGGTAAAGATGCCGTCGAGCCCGGCGCATTCATCGACTTCGTTGAAGTGGGTGTAGGGCTGCCCCGCACGGATGTTCTTGCCCGCGGCGTTTTTCACGGGCGGGCGCTCCTTGTTGTTGAGGATGCCCTCGACAAGATCGCTCGCCGGGCAGAGGTCCTTGAGCCCCTGCTGGTATTGGATACCGATGGCGTCGCACCCGAACTCATCGCCGATGCGACAGGCGGCGATATACATGCGGCACTGCTCCAGCACCTGCGCCTCTGTCAGGTCCTCGGCCTCGTCCTTACCATAGTGGAAAGTGATGCCCTTTTTAACGAGCCAGTCGTAGACCGCCCGCGCTTCGACTTCCGGCACGTCGCGCATCGCGGCGTAGAGCGCGCTCTGACTGAGACGCTCCTTGTAGACGCCGGTGGAGAACAGCAGCTCGTCCGGGATAATGGCGTTGTACATGCCCATGCAGCCTTCGTCGAAGACGCCCATGATGGCCTTGTCGCGCCGCAGGGTTTCGGCGAGCTTCTTTGCCAGCTCCGTCGCCGCATTAGGCACCGCGCACTTCGCAAGCGGCGCAGCGTGGATCACGCGGTGCGTAACCCGCCCCGTCTTCAGCCATTTCGCGAAGCCCTTGAGAAAGAAATCGTCGCTGAAGTCCTCACTCCAGAGGGTGCTGTAGCGCACGCCGGCTTTGGTCAGGCAGCCGTTGAGGTTGAGCATGCCGACCAGACCGGGCCATGTGCCCGACCAGTTGGCCAGCGTGAGGATGGGACCGCGGTGGTCGACGAGTCCGTGCAGCACATGGTGGCTGTATTGCCAGACGCTCTCCGCCACAATGAGGGGCGCGTCGCGGTCGAGCTTGGCGAAGATGTCCATGCCCTCGCGCTGGCTTCCGATGAAGCCGTGCTTGAGCGCGGGCTTGTAGGGATGGGCGCGCTTGAGGCGGTAGCCCTGTTCTTCCACACGCTGCGCGATGGTCTTTTCCATCGCTTCCTGCGCGGGCCAGCAGACTTCGTTCGCGCTCTGGCGCAGGTCGCCGTTGGCAATCAGATACACAGTCTTCATTTTCGGGGACATGGTCTTGAGTTTTATTTAAGTGAACCTTCCACAGTGGATGCGCCCGTTCGCCCCGAAAGGGCAACAAAAAAGCGAGCCAAGTTCCCCAACTCGGCTCGCTTCAATGATTCCCCCTAAAACAGAAGAAAAGTTTCCGGTATATGATGGAAACTTCGAGACAAGCATACGCTATTTTGCGTCGATTTCTCAAGGCAAAATTGCGACTTTTTTTGCTACCAACATGAAAATTTGCGACACAATTAAGTGCCTGCCAGACGTCGGCCATAGCGAATTCGATCAATAGCTTTATGTTGCAGCTACCGCGCTTTATTCAGACAGGCTTCCGACCCCTCACGCCGACGGCCTTCCGCCCTCCCTTAACCCGCTCCGCGCACTGGGTCACTTTGTCAACAACGACTTACATTGTCGATATGCACTCACCGGGTTGCGGCGGTCGTTCAACCAGCGGAGCGAAGTGGCTTCCGCTCATTGACACGGGCGGCATCCAGCCGATAGACATCATGCTACGCCGGTTTGAGATGATGAATCAGGATCTGACCGAAACCCCGTCCGGGATCGCCGGACAAGTCCCCGCTGCACGCTGGCGTGCCGCCGAGGCGGCGGGCTTGTTCGCGCTGACTCTTTTTGCCCCCTTTGTCATCCATTTGTTGCCGGTGTGGGGCGACGAGAGTTGGGGAGCGCGCCTGCTTCCGATGTTCTTCGGCCCCCTTCTCGCGGCCCTGTTCTGCCGCATGGAGGGCGGGATTGCGATCGCCCTGCTGGCACCATGGGCGAATTTTTTACTCACTGGGCGCCCGCTGCCTCCAATGGCTGTGATTCTCAGCGTTCAGCTCATGGTGTTTGTGTTGTTTCTGAGATGGCGATTCGCGGGCCGCGGACCACGTATCCATGATCCCGTGCTCGCGTATCCGGTGGCAGTCGCTGCATCGGCGGTCCTCATTGCGATCATGCCGTCCTTGCATCCCGCCGGACCAGTCGCGCATTGGGTGGGCTCCGTTGCTACCGCGTGGCCGGGTATGTCTCTTCTCGCGATCGTTACTTACCTTGCGGTCCGGTTTTATCGCCAACCTCCGGCCACCGCGCAATGAGCGCCGCGAAGCCTTTGCTCTGCTTTGATGCAATCCGGGAGAGGCTGCGGAAAGTCTCCCTGCCCGGGGGCGACCACGTCGTGGGGATCCTCACCGGCGGCACCGTGCCGGCCGCGCTCGTCGCCTACCGGCTGGGGTTGCCTCTCGAATACCTGCACCTGCGCTTTCGCAATCCGGACAACGAACCGGAATCCGATGCCCCCCGACTGCTGGCACCGGTGCCGGATATCCCGCCGGGAGCATCCATCCTGATTGTGGACGATGTTTCGGTCAGCGGAGCGACCTTCCGGCGCGCGCGCGATTGCTTCCCCGGCCACCCCGTCGTCACGATTGCCTTCAAAGGAAGTGCCGACGTAGTCCTGTTTCCGGAGATCAAGGGGTGTGTCCGCTGGCCTTGGAGTGTTCCGCCCATTGTTGAAACTGTCAGGATTCCCGAATGATTCCGGCAATCCGTTTAACAACTTTGGGATTCTCGATCACCTGCCTTGTTCTTCCGGCTGTCATTGTTGCGTCCGCCGACTCCGATGACCGGATAGTCGAGCTGCCCCCCTATACCGTAGTATCGCCGGTCGTCGACGCGGTCGATTGGGATCCGGAAAGAGGAAAGGTCACCCGCGTATCCGACGAACAGATACGTGCCCTCAATGCGCACGACCTCTCATCAGCCCTGCGCCGCGTCACCGGTGTGACGGTGTCCCGTTACGGAATGGTGGGCTCCTTCGGCGGCAGCGACGGCGGAGCCGTGTTCATCCGCGGGCACGGCGCCGGACGGCCGGGTTCGGAAATCATTTCGCTTGTTGACGGGATCCCGCGGTTTGTCGGCGTTTGGAGCCACCCCATCCTCGACATGGTGTCCATCGACGCCGCCCGCACAGTCGAGGTCTACAAGAGTCCGCAACCGGTTTACATTGGCAATATGGGCTTTGGCGCGGTCAACGTTGTCTCCAAACAGTCGCCCGGCGAGCCGCCCGTCGGTGCGGTTCATGCCTCCTATGGGCGGCATGACACCCGCATGGTCCGCGCGGAGGGCGGGTTCGGAGAAGGTCCCGTGGACGGGTATTTCGTGGCGTCCTCACGGACAAGCGACGGACACCGCCCGGACGCCTCCGGCTCAGTCTCGGCTCTCTACGGTCACCTCGGCGCGCAGTTGAGCCCGGAATGGCGGGCGTGGTTGCGGGTGCATCACAATGAAGGGTGGGCGCGCGATCCGCATCCGGAGGGAGAGTCCACTCCCGTCCCGGAACGCTTCGCGACCAAGGCGACTCTCTTCAGCGCGGCTGTCGAGCAGGACCGTCCGGACCGCGGGAGCTTTCTGCGGGTTTACTACGATGACGGCTCGCTGAACTGGCGCGAGTGGAGGGCACCCCCTCCGCCACCCCCGGGGCGTCCCGCCCAGCAGTTGAACACGTTGACAGATTTCGAAAACTACGGGTTGCGCGCCCGCCATCACCGCGACCTTCCGGGAGAATGGCGCGCGACCGCCGGTATCGACGCGGACAGTTACGGTGGGGAGACGCGGGAGGTGTTCGCCGAAGACGGGCCGCGCCAGTCCATCGGCGGGCGCTTCCGAAATCTCGCCCCCTGGGGAAGCGTGTCGCGGGTGTTTCCGGCAGGTGAGTGGGAACTGACCCCAACGGCGGGCATTCGCTACAATCAAAGCCGCGAGTTCGGCGGCGTTTGGGGAGCCCAGACATCGCTGCAAGCCAGCCGGAACCAACACACCGTGCAGATCGAGCATGCCCGCGGATTCAACCTTGCGGGCGTGTATGCGGCGGTATTCGCCGCGCGATGGAACCTCGGGGACAGTTGGCGGGATCTCGATCCGGAGGTCATGGACCATTTCGAGATCGGATACCAGTGGTATGCGATCCGCAATCTTTCGGTCGAAGCCTCCCTCTTTCACGATCGCTCCCGCAATGCGATCCGGTTCACGCCCCCGCCGGCCACGCCTCCTGGGATCCGGAATTTCGATCATTATTCAATCACCGGGGTGGACGGCACCCTCCGGTGGCAGCCAATGGAAGGGTTAAAATTGTTCGCGGGAACCTCATGGCTCAACCCAAGCCGCGGCGACCTGCCCGCTACGCCGCGTTGGACGACGACGCTGGGCGCGGCCGCGGAGCTCCCCGGCGGCTTCTCCCTTGCCGGAGACATGCAATACGCCGCCGTGCGGAATCAGGTAAACACCCGTTTTGAAGGCGGTGTCATCCGAATCTCCCCCTACGCGCTCCTCAACCTTCGTGCCGCATGGGGGCGGGAGGCGCAACACGTCTCTTTCGAAGTGTTTGCCGCCCTCGAAAACGCGCTCGGGCGCGATTACGAACTGCGTCGTGGGTACCCGATGCCCGGGCGTGTCGCCACGGTAGGCATGGGCATCGCTTTTTGACACACAGCGCGGAAGCGAACCGGAATTCCTCCGGCACAGCTACGCCACGCGTCTGCTGGAATCACGCTCAAAACGGGAAATCGTCATCCGGTTCGTAGTCCAGTTTCTCGATAGCGGGGGGGACGGCTTTTGCATGGACTGGACTGCCGTCGATATAAATCGCCCGGTAGGGGCGGGTCGGGCAGATATATTCGCAGGCCCCGCAACCGATGCATTGTTCGGGGACGATCTCCGGGATGGTGAGACCATTCTGGTAGTCGACCATATGAACGGCTTGGGTGGGACAATGCTCCGCGCATGCCCCGCAGGCTATCTTTTGGGTCGGGACGACGCAGTTCTTCAGTTCCAGGCGCACGATACCCGTCTGAACGAGATGTTTCTGTTCCCGCGACAGCGGCAGGATGGCGCCGGTGGGGCAAACTTCGGTGCACCGGACACAATCGTAATTGCAGAAACTGGCATGGAAGTCCATCCGGGGCTGCATCATCCCGGTGAAGCCGTATTCGAGAAAGGAGGGCTGCAGGACTTTGGATGGGCAAACAGTGACGCAGAGCTGGCAGGCGGTGCAGCTGCCTGTGAAATGGGCCAGTCCAAGCGATCCGGGAGGAGAAACCGGATAACGCTTCTTCTCGGGAATGGTCGAAGGTCGGGTCACTTTGATCCCGAGGTCTTCCTGGATGTCTTCCGGCGCCGGGGGCTGCGCCCTCACCACCCGGGAAGCGGCGGCGAATCCGAAAAAACAAGCGGTAAGTTGGAAGAGAAATTCCCGGCGCTCCTTGCCGGTGGTCACTTTGTGAGAGATCCCCGGTTGCCGCGAAGATGGCTCCGGGGCCGCCTTGCCGGGCACTTCTCTGCGGTGGGGTGCCGAGGCTTTTTTCCGCGGAGGAAACCAATGGTTTTGGTAATCGATTCCCTTCTGTGAGCAGAGGGTAAGGCAATTGAAACAGCCGACGCAACGCGTGGCATCCACTCGGCTGTTCTTGAGATCGATACACTCGCCTTTGCAGTTCAGGGAGCACTGGGCGCACCGTGTGCAGAGCGATTCATCGATCATGATCCGGAAGAGGGAGAACCGGGACAGCAGTCCGAGCAAGGTTCCCACCGGGCAGACCGTGTTGCAATAGAGGCGCCCTCTGAGAAAGGAAAGAACGGCAATCAAACCGAGCATCAAAGCGGGAAAGATCAGTGGCCACAGGTTCGCTTGCCGGGTTTCGACGTGATAGAGGGAGTAAATTCCGAACCCGTAGAGGGCGTCGGCGGCCAAATTATGGAGGGAAAAATAGACCGGACGGATCAGCCCGGCGAAGATCTTCCCGAAGAGGCTGAATGGATCGAGCAGGTTCAGGAAAACAATGCTGCCGGAAAGAAAAGTGAGGACCGTCAGGGCCAAGAGGGTGTGGCGCAACCAGTTGTACGGTGCGGACGGACGGTAGAGCTTGGGCCGCCGGCGGATTCTTTTGGTATAGAAGCGGGAGCACGCGGAAATCACATCCTGCAAAATCCCGAGGGGGCAAACGGTCGAACAGTAAACCCTCCCGAACAATAGGGTCCCCACCAGCACAACGAGAAATCCGAGGGCGAGAAAGCCCGGTAGGTGGAGATAAGACAAAAAGGAGGGGACGAACTGGATCCAAGTGACTCCATTGATGAAACCGGGGGAGAGCGCACCGGTGAAATCAAGAAAGAGGAGGCTGGTCGCTGTCAGAAACAGAAGGGAAACAAGGACTCGGAAAACCTTCAGCAAATGCCTTCGCATCACATACGCAGTCTGCTGATATTCAAGTCATCGAGCTGCAGGGTGCCGACGCCCATTTCCTCGCCGAGGCGGATGTGCCCCACTTCTTTTGGCTGCATCCCGAAAAGCAGACTGGAGGCCGCATCGACAGCCACGATGTCGGTGGAAAGAATCTGGGCTTCCATTGCCACCAAATCCTCCGGCGAGCGGCCGCGGGGTCCGTTGCGCATCATCACCCGATAGGCGTCGACCACGTTGAGGTCGGGTTGACGGAATGTGGTATAATCGGTGATGCACTGATGGAGGTCGGTACGGTGGTAAAAACGGCGATCCCAGACGTTCCCCATCAGGTTTTTCATGGCAACGGTCAGGGAGGTGCCGCCGTGGTGCTTCAACACCGGAACATTAATGAAGACATCCGACTCCGAAAGCAGTTCATGTTCTTTGGCCGCTGTGAGTCGTTTGCCCCGGGGAATGGAAATGTCCTGGTAATACCTTTCGGCGTGACCCGGGACGACGCGGGCTCCCGCTTCCGCGG
>SLLG01000272.1 GCA_007134215.1 Opitutales bacterium
CATCGACCCTGCGGCGCTGCTCGAAGCGGTGAAGAACGGCGGGGAGCTGGAGCCGCACGAGCTGCTGCGTCTGCGCGTGCGGTATTTTACGGAGGGGCGGGAGCTGGGATCGCGGGACTGGCTGGAGCGCGGCGGAGGCGCGCGTGTTTTCGCGCGGCTGAACCGCCCGCCGCCGAGGCGACCCGTCGAGTTGCTCGACAAGGCCGACCTCGCGGTGGCGCGCGCGGGCGCGCTACCGGGCCGTCGAAGACCCGCGCGGGTGACATGCGTGGCGGGCGGGCTTGGCTGCGGGTTCGGGTCCCGGAGGCTCCGCCGCCCGCTTTGCTCATCCTCGGTAGGCCCGGGCAAGCTCGGGTGCCGCCGGGCACACCTGTCGTGCTACCTTGCACCGCTTACCTCGAGATCAAAGACTCGAACGAGCCCGGATGCCATTGGGCACGGGATGTGTGCGCGGTCTAAAGCCAGTCGGTCGACGGAATCCGAAACAAGCAGGTTGTTCCTTAGGCGTCTCCGCGCAGGAGCCCGATGACCGCAGAATGATGCCTCGGGTGGGCGGCGACGGGTCCTTGCGCGCCCTCTGCGAGCGGGTCGCCGCCGTGCCAGTCGGACACCGCCGCGCCGCAACCGCGGAGGACCGGCAGGAGCGCGGCGACATCCCAGAGATTCATCGCCGGATCCGTCATGATGTCGGCACCGCCTGAAGCCAGCAGGGTGTACCCGAAACAATCCCCCCACGAGCGGTACATTCCCGTCGCGGCGAGGAGGGCGTCCCACCCGCGCGCGCTGTGGTATTGGTACGGCGATTTCGGATCGGTCGTGAGCAGCGTACAATCGGAAAGGCGCGGGGTCTCGCGCACGCGCAGCACGCGGTCGCCGAGCCATGCGGTGTCGTTGTTTCCGATGTATAGTTGCCCAAGGGCGGGGATGTGGATCGCGCCCCACAGAGGCTCGGCACCGCGCCGCAGGCAGATCAAGGTTCCGAAAAGCGGAGAACCGGCGGCAAACGAGCGCGTCCCGTCGATCGGATCGAGGACCCACGTGAATTGGGCGTCGGGTGCCACGTCTTCCAGCTCTTCGCCCAGGATGCCGTGGTCCGGCCATTCCCGGGTGATCTCCGCGCGCAGCACTTCCTCCGCCTTGCGGTCGGCGTGGGTCACCGGGGTATCGTCCGCCTTCCACTCCACCCGCAGGTCCGGATTGGCGAAGTGCGGCATAATCACATGCGCGCTCTCGCGGGCGAGGCGCCGCAGAAACGGGATCATGGTGTCGGGCTCCATAGGGGGCGGAGATTGGCGGTCGCCGCGGCGCGCGGCAACCGCCAAATCCATTGACCGCGCCCGCCCGTGGCACGACGATGCCGCCCCATGCGTTGGAGCGAGGCAACCATCCACGTGATCGACTTCGAGGGACATCCGGCCTACGGTGTCATCGAATACGGCGTGGCGACGGTGCGCGGCGGTGCCGTCACGGAGGCGGCGACCCGCGTTTGCCGCCCCACCGGTCCTATCCGCGAGAGCGATTCGCGGGTCCACGGGCTCTTCGGGCGCGATACCGCAGGGCACGCTTATTTCGCGGACGATTATGACCGCTTTGTCGGGTGGCGGCGCACCGGCGTCCTCGCCGCCCACAACAAAGCGGTCGAGCACGGTCTCCTCAAGCAAACATGGGCCTACCCTCCTTTCGTCCCCGACTGGCGGTCGCCCGGACGCGAATCCGCCGAATGGGGACCGTGGATTGACACGCTCCGCCTCTACCAGACCCTCTATCCCGCCCTCGGTTCACACAGCCTCGGTACTTTGGTCGACACCTTCGGCCTCGCCGCGGACCTCGCCGCGGCGGCCCGCGCCCACTGCCCGCCACGACGCCGCCAGGCACACTGCGCCCTCTTCGACGCCCTCGCCTCCGCACTCCTCCTGAACCGTCTCCTTGCCGTCCCGGAGGCCGCCGACGCCGGTCTCTCCACCCTCCTGCGCTGGAGCGGCGAGACACCGCTACCCCAGCCCGGTCTTTTCGACGACTGACAGCCGAGCGTGCGCTTGCTCCCGACGGTCCGGGTGTTCACATTACCCCTTCCATCCGAACACCCTGACCGTGAAAGCACCGCTCCGCATCGGAATCATTGGCACCGGGCGCATCGCCGCCGTGCATGCCCGCAATATCGACAACCATGCCCTTGGCGCAGTGCGCGCCGTGGCCGGATCGTCCGCCGCCAAGGCGCGCGGGTTCATCGACGCGACCCAGCTCGAAGCGCGGGCCTACGGCGCAGGCACCGAACTCATCGAGCACGAAACCCTCGACGCCGTTGTCATCTGCCTTCCGCCCTTTGCCCGCACGGAAGTATTCGAAGCCGCCGCCGGGGCGCGGCTCGCCGTCTTCATCGAAAAACCCGTCGCCCTCACCGTCGACGATGCGGAACAAATGGCCGCGCTCGCGCGGAAACACCGGATCCTCACCATGGTCGGCTACCACTACCGCTTCGCCCGCTCCGTGGAACGTCTGAAAGCCGCCGTGGAGAGCGGCGAGGCCGGCCACCCCGCCCTCTTCGAAGGCCGCTTTTTCTGCAACGATCTCCATGCACCGTGGTGGCGGGAGGCCGGAACCTCCGGCGGGCAGACCGTCGAGCAGATCACCCATCTCTACGACCTCGCCGCCCACCTCTTCGGCGATGTCACCGCCGTCTCCGCCCGACTCACCAACCTCCTTCACCACGCGACGCCGGGCTACACCATCGAAGACAACGCCGTCGCCACACTCTGCTTCGCCAACGGCGCCCTCGGCAGCATTGTCTCCAGCAACTGCGCCGTCCCCGGAGAATGGTCCGCCGGTTGGACCGCCGTCTGCAAGAACCTCACAGTTTCCGGCGAAGGCACGGGCCCGTCGCAATGGACGCTGACAAACCTTGATCCACCCCGCCGCGAGGCCTTCGACGACAGCGACGATCCCTACTCCCGCGAGGCCGATCATTTCCTCCGCTGCGTCCTCGAACGCACGCCGACCCGCTGCCCGCTGCAAGAGGGACTGGCCACGCTCGCCCTCACCCTTGCCGCCGTCGAGTCCTCCGCACGGGACGGCGCTGTCGTGAGCGTTTGATTCCCGGCGCGCTTGCTTGCTCACACCGCCCGGTCTACCGCAGCGTCGGGGCGACCGCGTGCGATCATCCACATCGACGCCGCCTCGGCGAGAAACCCGAGGGCGAGCAGCAGGGCACCGGTGCGCGGGCCAAGCCAGCCCAATGATACCATCACCCACGAGGCACACGCAATGACCGCCACCCGGACCACCGCCGAAACACCCATACGGCGTGTCGTCTTGCGCAGGAGCGCCTTCCCGTGCTGCCAATTGCGCAATCCCATCGCCAACGGCACAAGCGCAAGCGGCAGCAGGGCCGCCGTCGCGTATTCGAGAACCGCTCCTTCCAAACCGAAGAGGACGGCAAACAACCATGATCCCGCGGGTGTCAAACCGCTCAGGAGGAGCAAAGCACTCAGCGCCAGCACCACCGTCAGCATAAACCGCCCCATTCCGTAGGCATCGCCCAATCCGAAGGTCACCATGACATGCCGGAACTGGTTCACCGGATTGAAAAACAACATCGAAAAATCAAATGCAACCCGAAGCGCGGCGATGAGTATGACGGCGTCCGGCACCCGCGCCGCGAAAAAGAAGATAACCGGACGGCTCAGCGCGAAACACACACTTGTCACCGCCACCGGCCAGAAATAGCCCCACAACTCAAGCTGCGACGGCATCGGGTCGTCGCCGTCGGGCGCGCGGTAGAGGCGCGCCCACGCGGCTCCCGTGGCAGCGAGCGCCGCGAGCGAACCGACGAGCTGCGCTATGCCCACCGTCCAGGCCGCCGGCAGACCGGCGCGGAAGCCGAAAAACAGAAAGGCAAGGACAGTCGCGAGAAAGCCGATATTCAACACCGTGACGACTCCGGTGCGCCGCGCCTGGATGAGGAGACCGGTAAAAGCGTGCCGCAGACCGTCGAGAAACACCGTCGGCGCGAGGAGGCGGAAATACAACTGCATCGTTTCCGCCACTCCGTCGTCCACCCCGAAGATCCACCGCGGCAGCAGCAATCCCGCGCGCGTCCAGCCGAGCACGAGCAGCGGAAGGCAAAGGAGAGCCCCGGCACGGGCCGTGAAGACGAAACAAGCCCGCACGGAAGCGCGGGATTGTCCGTAGACATTCGCCATCTGCGGAATGAAGACCAAAGCCGCGTGCAGAAAGGCATGGAAGCTCACGGCGAGGGCAAAAGTCGTCAGCTCCGCGGCAGCGTCGGGATAGCGCGCCAGAGCGGCGTTCTTCCCCTGATTGGCCAGCAGCATGGCAAGGCCCATGAGGGTCAGCGGCCAGTAAAAGACCCAATATTCACGTTGGCGGCGCCATCCATGCATTCCGGAATCGTGCGGCAGTACCGCCCGCCGGAGCAACCCGAAGCGCTCGGGGTGCGTTCCGGCCGGGGGCCAACCTGCTTCGCCAAGGCTGCGGCAGATCAGGAGACCGCCCGACTAGCCGACCCAGGCTCCGTTGGCTCCGAAATGCGGGGACCTCCGGCTCATCCCGACGGGTCGCGGTCGGCGGGACGGACAGAGCCCGACCCGGAGACGGTGACATCGGGCACGGCGCCGCCGTCGAAAGTGATCCGGCCGGAACCGGAGACGCGGGCGCGCAGGGTCCGCGAAGCATACACCTGGACCCCACCGGAACCAGAGATATCCGCAACAGCGTCGCGGGCTTGGATCTCATCCGTGCGGATGTTACCGGAGCCGGAGATGCGCGCACGCACCGTGTCCGCCGCGCCCGTGAGGTGGATACGCCCCGATCCCGAAATAGCGATGTCCGCTTCGGTCGCCGCTACCGGCAACTCGATCCGCCCCGATCCGGAAATCCGCGCCGTAACGGTATCCCCCCGGAGCGTCGCACTCCCGCCGACTTTGGCGGAACCGACAATGGAAACGGACTCGATGCGCGGTGCCACCACCGTCACCGCAATCGCCGGATCGGCCCGCAATTTCTGATCGGTGCGGATGCGCAACCGCCCGCCGTCGACCACAACCTCAATGTGCTCGAAAAGATTTTCGTAGGTGTGGATCCGCACCTGGTGGGATTCCCCTTCTTCGAGGGTGACCCGCGCAGAGAGTTCCTGCGACAAGGCCGTGAACGGCGAAGGCGTGTATTCCTCTGTTTTCATGGGCCCTGAGCCTATGATTGTTCTGCTGCATCCGGCGAACACGAATGCGGCGGCACAGAGGAAGGAGAGGAGGATCGAACGGCGATAACGGGCAGGGAATGTCGTCTTCATGGGTTTCAGCTATAGGTGGATGAGAGAAAGCGCATGCAAAGCATGGAAAGCGGAAATCAAAACCCGTGCCAGCTTCTCTGGCAATCCCATAAACTAATCACCAACAGTAAGATCATATGATCGCTGCCTCCCCGCCCACTGCCCTCCGAAGCGAAACCTGCCGCAGGCGAAGGCAGAATGCGCCCGCACGATGCACGTGCAAAACCAGGTGTCGCGCCCTGCCTTGGTCAGGGAACCGTCAGAAACAGGTACCGCTCGCGCTTCGCGTAGTCGCTCTCTCTGGCGGCGGAGGCGTAGGCCGGGGCGTTCATGTGTGCGGCGAGGGCGGTGTGCTGGGCGTCGTTGGTCTCGAGGGCGAGGAGACCGCCGGGGTTGAGGTGGGCAGGTGCGTCGCGGAGGATGCGCACGAGATCGGCGGTGCCGTCGTCCGGCGCGACGAGGGCGTCCTTCGGGTCGAATTCCGCGACTTCGGGCTCCGCCGCCTCCCAGTCGGCTTCGCTGAGGTACGGTGGGTTGGCGACGATGCAGTCGTAGCGGCGGCCCGCGAGCGGCGCGAACCAGTCGCCCTCATGGAAGGCGACACGCTCCGCGAGGCCGAGGGCGGCGGCGTTTTCGCGGGCGAGGGCAAGGGCACCGGGCGAACGGTCGACGGCGTCGACGACCGCCTCCGGAAAGGCGGCGGCGAGAGCGAGGGCGAGCGCCCCTGTACCTGTACCGAGGTCGGCGAGCCGCACGGGGGGCCGGTCTTTTAGACGCTCGATGACGCGCTCGGCGAGCCACTCGGTCTCGGGGCGCGGGACGAGGGCGCGTGCGTCGCAGCGGAGGGTGAGCCCGTGAAAGTCGACTGTTCCGAGGATGTGCTGGAGCGGTTCGCGGCGGGCGCGGCGGCGCACGAGCGGGCGCAGGGCGTCGAGTTCGGCGTCGGTGAGCGGGCGCTCGAACTGGAGGTAGAGTCCGAGGCGCTTGCAGCCGAGGACGTGGGCGAGGAGGTGCTCGGCGTCGAGGCGCGCCTGCGGGACACCCGCCTTCTCGAAATACCCGGTCGTTTTGCCGAGGATATCGAGGACGCTCTGCATCGCGGTGGCCACAGGACAGAGGGGGCGCTCAGGCGGAGGTCGGCGCGGTCTGGTTGAAGAGGGCTTCGACACGTTCCTGCGTCTCGGCCTCAGCCAGCTTTTCCGCCACCGTGTCGATGGCGCCGTCCATAACTTCGTCGAGGTTGTAAAGGGTGAGGTTGATACGGTGGTCGGTCACACGGCCCTGCGGAAAATTGTAGGTGCGGATGCGCTCGGAGCGGTCGCCGGAGCCCACCTGGCTGCGCCGGTTGGCGGCGTATTTTTCCTGTTCCTCGCGTTCCTTTTTCTCGAGCAGGCGTGAGCGCAAAACAGTGAGGGCCTTGGCCTTGTTCTTGATCTGCGAGCGCTCGTCGGCGCACTTCACGATCATGCCGGTGGGCTTGTGCAGGATCTGCACGGCGGAGTCGGTCGTGTTGACGCCCTGCCCGCCCGGCCCGCTCGCGCGCGCGACGGTAATCTCGAGTTCGGCGGGGTCGATGTGGATGTCCACTTCCTCGGCCTCGGGGAGGACCGCAACGGTCGCAGCAGAGGTGTGGATGCGCCCGCTCGCCTCCGTCTCCGGCACGCGCTGCACACGGTGCACCCCGCTCTCGAATTTCATCCATTTGTAGACATCCTCGCCCGTAAGGAGAAAGGCGATTTCCTTGAAGCCGCCCGCCTCGGACAGGCTGGCATGCATGCTCTCGACATTCCAGCCGCGGCGCTCCGCGAAGCGGGTGTACATGCGGTGGAGATCACCCGCGAAGAGGGCCGCCTCGTCCCCACCCGTGCCGGCGCGGATTTCCACGATGGTGTTGCGCGAGTCGCTCGGGTCGGGCGGGACCATCGAGACAAGGATTTCGCGGTGGAGCGCCTCCAAGCGGCTCTCCAGCTCGGGGATCTCGGCGCGCGCCATCTCCCGCAGCTCGGGGTCGCCGGCGGCGTCGCCCGCCATCCCGCGGTTGTCGGCGAGGTCCTTTTCCAAACGCTCGAAGCGGTCGTAGAGGGCGACGAGATGCGAAAGCTTCTGGTGCTCGCGCGAGACCGTCGCGGCGCGGCGGCTGTCGGCGAAAAACTCGGGCTCGGCCATGAGCGCGTCGATCTCTTCGAGGCGCTGGCGGAAGGGTCGGATGTCGGGAAGGCGGCGCATAAGCGGCGGCGGTTTTCCTTTGCTTCCGGAGGAATCCGCCCTTGAATCGAAACCGCATAGTGCATGTAACGCGAACAGGGAAAGCAAGCGCAATCCCGGCAACCACCATGGCTGAAGACAAACTCCACCGGCAAAATATCGTCGCCTGCGTCTGGGACTTCGACAAGACGCTCATCCCCGGCTACATGCAGTGGCCGATCTTCCGGCACTTCGACGTCGACGAGAAAATTTTCTGGCGCGAGGTCAATCTCCTGCCCGAGATCTACAAGAAACGGGGGCAGGTCGTCTCGACCGATATCATCTACCTCAACCACATCCTCACCTACGTCCGCAACGGGCTCTTCCCCGGCCTGAACAACGCCCTTCTGCGCAAGCTCGGCGCGCAACTCACGTTCTACCAGGGGCTGCCCGAGTTCTTCCAGACACTCAAGGACCTTGTCGCGCGCAATCCGCTCTACGCCCGCTTCGAAATCCGCCTCGAGCACTACGTCATCTCTACGGGCCTCGCCGAGATGATCCGCGGGAGCGCCATCGCGCCGCACGTGGAAGGCGTCTACGGCTGCGAGTTCATCGAGGACCCGCTCCCGCCCCGCTTCGAGGAGCAGAAGGAATTCGAACTCGATTCCGCCGCGGAGGTCGGCCAGATCGGGCAGATTGTCGACAACACGATCAAGACCCGCTTTATCTTCGAGATCAACAAGGGCACGAACAAGATCGACTCCATCGACGTCAACTCGAAGATCGCCCCGGAGGACCGCCGCATCCCCATTGAGAACATGATCTACATCGCCGACGGCCCGAGCGATGTCCCGGTGTTTTCCGTCGTGCGCAAGCACGGAGGCCAGGCCTACGCCGTCTACGAGCCCAAGAACGAGAAGGAGTTTGCCCAGAACGACGAACTGCGCTCGGGCGGGCGCGTCGATCACTTCGGCCGGGCCGATTACCGCGAGAAGAGCGACACCTTTATGTGGCTGACGAGCCACGTACGCCAGATCTGCGACCGCATCGTCCTGCAGAGCGAGGAGGCCCTCTCGCGCCGGGTGGGGCGCCCGCCCCGCCACATCCACCGCGACGACCCCGCCTACGACCGCGGCCCCCGGCAGTCCGACCTCTTTGCGGAGAAGCCCGCCGCCGCCACCCCCGAAAAGCGCGCGGAGGCGTAAGCCGGCCCCGCCTGACCATCGGACGGTGCCATGGAATTCCGCGAAGGATTTTTCCTGACCTTCACCATTCTCGGGGGGCTCGCGCTCTTCCTCTTCGGGATGGGGATCATGACCGACGGCCTGCGCGCGGCGGCGGGCGAACGGCTCCGCGGGATCATCTACCGCGGCACGGGCAACCGCACGGCAGGCCTCGGCCTCGGTACGGGGCTCGGCTTCCTCATGCACAGCAGCGCGACGACGGTCATGACTGTCGGTTTCATCAACGCCGGTCTTCTCAGCCTCGCACAGTCGATTCCCGTCTTCATGGGCGCGAACATCGGCACGACGCTGTCCATGCAGCTCATCTCCTTCCGCCTCACGGACTATGCCCTCGTCGCCGTGGCCTGCGGTTTTCTTCTCCACATGGCCGCGCCCTCGCCGCTCCTGCGCAACACCGGGCGCGCCATTCTCGGGTTCGGTCTCCTCTTCAAAGGCATGGAGCTGATGAGCGGAGCCATCGAACCGCACCGCGACAGCCTCATGCCGGTCCTCTCGCATTTTGATGGCAGCACATGGAGCGGCATGCTCCTCGGCACCCTCGCGGCTTGGCTTTTCACCGCCGTCGTGCAGAGCAGCGGGGCGACCATCGGGATGACGTTTGTGCTCATCTCCGCAGGTGTCTTCACTTCCCTCGAACAGGCCTACCCCATCGTCCTCGGCGCGCACCTCGGCACCACCACCACCGCCCTCATCGCCTCGCTCGGATGCGGCATCGAAGCGCGCCGCGGCGCCGTCGCCAACCTGGGCTTCAACGTCTTCAACGTCCTCCTCGGCCTCCTCGCCGCGCCCCTTTTCATCCGCGCCATGGAGTGGACCTCGGACGATGTCGTACGGCAGACGGCGAACCTGCACACGGCCATCATGGTCGCCGCCGCCGCCCTCATCCTCCCCTTCACACACCACATCTCCGCCTGGATACGCGCCGTCACGCCCTCCCGGCAAGCCGCCGCGCAGAGCAGTTTTCTCGACCCCAACATCCTCGACCGCCCGGAGTCCGCCCTCGCCGCCGTCATGCGCGAGTCGCGCCGCAGCCTGCACATCCTCGCCGCCAGCCTGCGCGCGGCCCGCGCCCACTTCGAGGACAGCCGGCAGCGCCGCGTGCCACGCGTCATCCAGGCCAACGAAGAGGCCGTGAACGAAATCCGCGAAGCCGTCCGCTCCTACCTCACCCGCCTCACCGAGCGCTATCTCTCACGCCGCCAGCGGCTCCTCGCGCAGTACCTCACCCACATCGCCGTCGACATCGAGCGCATCGGCGACCACATCGTGCATGTCGTCGACCTCTCCGCGCGCCACCACAAAGCCCCCCTCGCCGCCTACGATGCGGACATGCGCGCCGCCCTCCTCGAAGTCTTTGATAAAACCGAAGGCGTCCTCGAAGCAACGCTGCAATCCCTCGACCCGCATACGGCGAAGTTTCCCGACGCCGCCGACGACATCGAAAGGGCCCGCGACACCTTCGTGAACCGCTGTCAGGAAATCCGGCAGACCGTAAACGACCGCGTCGCCCGCCACGAAGTCCAGGCTATCGCGGGCCTCTTTTTCAGCAACCACGTGCTCTCCTTCGAGCGGCTCGTGCGCCACTGCAAAATGATCGCCCGCGAAGAGCAACAGCCCTTCTTCGCCCTCAAACCCGCCAAGCTCGACCGCGTCGAACCCCCCGCCGACGTCAAGACACGCCCGAAGAAAAAGAGAGAGTGACCCCGCCGCCGTACCCGGCTGCCAAGCACGCCAATCCTTCACCGGGCGTATCGGAGTGGCCGTATCGTGCCTTACGCCCCGGCGAACCCCGCATACTCCCCGCCCCCCCCCAGCGTTCCCGAGCAACCGGAGCACGTTGCGGGGCAAAGCGAAGCCCTAACCGCTCCTAATTTCCCAGAATCGTTACGTGCGACGAGGTCCGCGGCGTTTCGCCGCCGGGTGTTTACTCGCCCTGCCCGAGGGAATAGCCCCGCTCGCCGTCGAATGTGTAGAGGTGCTCCGTCTTGATGAAGTCGAGACCCGCCTTCTTGACGCGCCCGAGGAGGGCAATGATTTCGGCGTGGGACGGCTTTGCGCCCTTGCGGGCGGTGAAGCGGCAGCGCCAGTGGTCGGTGCAGTAAACGCCTTCCATTCCCGTCGGGTAGACGGCCACCCCGCGGTTGGAAATCATTTTGAGTGCAAAGGTGTCCCCCGCGAGCGGCTCCACTTTCTTGCCGAGGACCGCCGGATCGCGGTTGCTTTCGTCCCAGTCGAGGAAGACATCCACGCCCACGAGTTCCTTTTTCTTACGGGGGATCGACGGCAGCTTGACCTCAAGATCGCGGTGGCCGAAGGCGGCGGTGCGCAGGTGGCGGGGCTTTTCGCCCAGCCGTTCGATGACGGCGTCGGCAAAGGCGCGCGTCCCGAGGCGTTGCTTCGACACTTGCTCCTTGTAGACATCGACGGTGTGCATGCCGTCTTCGAGCGTGCGCAGCCATGCGTTGCGGATGCGCTCGGCGACGTCCGGCTGTCCGATGTGCACGAGCATCATGACCGCCGCAGTGAGGAGGCCCGAGGGGTTGGCAATGTCCTTGCCCGCGATATCGGGAGCGGAGCCGTGCACCGCTTCGAACATTGCGGCGTCGAATCCGATATTGGCCGATCCCGCGAGCCCCACCGAGCCGGACACGAGAGCCGCGATGTCGCTGACAATGTCGCCGTAGAGGTTGAGCGTCACGACGACATCAAGATCCTCCGGGCGGGCCGCGACGAGGGCGGCGCCGATGTCGATGATGCGGTGTTCCGTCTCCAGTTCCGCGTAGCGCGGGTCCGCCGCCACCTCCTCGAAGACCCGCTGGAAAAGTCCGTCGGAAATCTTCATGATGTTCGACTTCGTGAGGCAGGTGACTTTTTTCCGTCCGTAGGCACGCGCGTACTCGAGGGCGTAACGGCAGATCGCCTCGCAGCCGGGGCGGCTGATAAGTTTCAGCGCCTGCGTCACCTCGTCGGTCTGCTGGTGCTCGATACCCGCGTAGAGATCCTCCTCGTTTTCGCGGATGATGACCATGTCGATGTGCGGAAAATGAGTCGGCACGTAGGGGTAGAACGAACGGCACGGACGCACATTGGAAAACAGGCAAAGCCCCTTGCGGATCGTCACGTTCAGGCTCTTGTAGCCGCCGCCGAGCGGTGTCGTGATCGGTGCCTTGAGGAAGATACGGTTGCGGCGAAGGCTCTCCCACGATTCACCCGTGATACCGGAGGAATGACCGGCCTCATACACCTTTTGCCCGATCTCGATCTCCTCGAAATCGAGCCGCGCCTCCGCCGCCTTGAGAATGCGCAGCGTGGCGTCCATAATTTCCGGCCCGATGCCGTCACCGTGCGCAACCGTGATCTTCCGATTCTCTGCCATGGAGGAAAGGGGTAGCGCCTCCCGCCCCGCCCGCCAAGCCGAAAGCGTCTCAGCCCGCGCGGCCCGCGGAGAAGGCCGCGAGGCGCTCGCGGAGACTCTCAAGGGGGCGGAGGGCGCGCGACCAGAAGGCAGGCTCGTCGATGGCCTCGCCGAGGGTTTCGCGGACGAGGGTTTCGCAGCTCATTTGCCCGGAAAGTGCGAGAAAGCGCTCGTATTCGCCGAGAAACGACGCCCCCTCCTCCCTGAACCGCGCAAAGAGCGACTGACTGAGCAGGTAGCCGAACGTATAGGGAAAGTTATAGAACATCACGGAGTCGGCGTAGAAGTGCTGCTTTGACGCCCAGAAGAGCGGGTCGGCACCGTCTTCGCCGAGGACGTCGCCGAAGGACTGCTTCTGCTCCGCGATCATCAGTTCCCGCAGGCGGCGGGCGGGGACAAATCCATCGCGGCGTTCTTCATAGAATCGTTTCTCAAAATGAAAGCGCACCGGCAGTTCGAGGGTGAAGATCACGGCGCGGCGCAGATCTGTGTCGAGGAGGGCGCGCTTGCGGCCGGCGGAAAAGGCATCGCTCTCCAGCACGCCCTCCACGAGAATCATCTCCGCGAAGGTGGAGGCCGACTCGGCGAGCGTCATGGGATAGCCCGAGGCGAAGGGACGCACCCCGCGCAGGACCCGCGAATGCCATGCGTGGCCGACCTCGTGCGCGAGAGTGAGGAGCGAGCCGAGGTCCGCCTCGTAAGTCATGTAAACGCGGCTCTCCCCGCTGAACCGCGAGGTCGTGCAGAAGCCTCCCGGCCGCTTGTCCGGACGCGGCATGTGGTCGTACCACCGCGCCTCCAGCGACTCGCGGAAAAACGCGCCGAGAGCGGGATACGCCGCGGCAAAGGCATCACCGATCAGTCGGCACCCGGCATCCCACTCCATCGGCGGTTCGTCCTCCGGCGGTTTGAAGGCGGGTGCGGCGAGATCGCGGTAGGAGACGCCCGGCTCGCCGAGCAGCTCCGCGCGATAGGCCGCCAGCGCCCGCAGCGCGGGGGCGGCATCGCGGATCGCGGTGAACATGGCGTCGAGTGTTTCCCGGCGGATGCGCGCGTCATGGCAGGCATTGTCGAGGAAGTGCTCCACGCCGCGTTCGCGGTCGAGGGTGAGGCGCGCGCCCGCGATGGCGTTGAGCGCCCGCTCGCAGATCGTCTCGTAGCCGGCCCATGCAGCATTGCCGCCGGTAAACGCGGCCTCGCGCACGGCGCGGTCGGGCGAGGCGAGGAGGTTGGCGCGCCGCGCCATGGGGACGCGCTCTTGCGTGCCGTCGGCCTTGCGCACAGGAAACGTCAGCTCGCCGCTCAAGCGGGAGTACAACTGGTTCCACGCCTTTGTGCCGTTGACGGAGAGCGCGGCGTTGAGCGACTCGCGGGGGAGGTCCATGCGGTGCGCGGCGAGGCTCTTTGTTTCGCGCACGGAGAATTCAGCGCTCTTCATGCGAGCGTCGCGCAGGACGGCTTCGACCGTTGCGTCAGGCGCCCGGCCGAGCGCCGCGACAAGGCCTTCGCCGATTGTTTCGGCGCGCGCCCGCAGCTCGGAGTAAGCGCTCTCCGCTGTCGTCGCCGCCTCGTTCGAGGTGTCCGCCGCCGTCAGGCAACTCAGGTAAGCCCCGATGTGGGAAAGACGCGCGTGGAAGTCCTCGAGATCGAGCAACAGGTGAACCCACACTTCAACGTCCGCGGAGGGATTGAGCGCGAGTGCTTCGACACGCGGACGCAAAGCGCCCGCCTGCCGCTCCAGCGCAGTTCGGAAACCGCGGAATTCCGCGCTCTCGACCGAGGGAAAAAAGGAAGTGAGGTCCCAGTCCATCCGGTAAGCGAAACCACACGCGGCGTGATTGTCCAGAGCGATGGCGGGGCGGGAACTTGCATGCAGGCGTTTTGCCCGTTCCAATGAAGAGCGATGAAAAACAACGACGGCGAAAGGCTCTTCCGCTCCGCGCTGAGCGTTATTCCGGGCAACGCGGAAAGCGCCGGGCCCCTGCCGCCGCCAAAGCGGCGCGCCGAGATGGACGCAGCCGGGTATGTCGACGGTATCCGCGCGGGCGACCGCGCCATCCTCGCCCGCGCGATCACGCTCGTCGAGTCCAATTCGCCGCGGCACCAGGCGCTCGCGCAGGCGATCCTCGGCGAACTCATGCCGGAAACCGGCAAGTCCGTCCGCATCGGCGTCACCGGCGTACCTGGAGCGGGCAAAAGCAGTCTTATCGAATCGCTCGGCTCGTGGCTCTGCGGGCGCGGCCGCAAGATTGCCGTCCTCGCCGTCGATCCCTCCAGCTCGCTTTCGCGCGGCAGTATCCTCGGCGACAAGACCCGCATGGAAACCCTCGCGCGCCACCCCAATGCGTTCATCCGCCCGTCCCCCAGCGGCGGCACCCTCGGCGGCGTGGCGCGGAAGACCCGCGAAACCGTCCTGCTCTGCGAAGCCTTCGGGTTCGACACCCTCATTCTCGAAACCGTCGGCGTAGGCCAGAGTGAGGGACTCGTGCGCTCGATGGTCGACTTCTTCCTCCTCGTCCTCATCGCAGGCGCCGGCGACGAACTGCAGGGTATCAAGAAGGGTGTCATGGAACTCGCCGACGCCATCGCCGTGA
This sequence comes from Opitutales bacterium, assembly GCA_007134215.1. GTDB lineage: Bacteria > Verrucomicrobiota > Verrucomicrobiia > Opitutales > Oceanipulchritudinaceae > SLLG01. The sequence continues at coordinate 14,725 of SLLG01000272.1, forward strand.
ACAAAGCCGACGGCGACAACGAACGCCGCGCCCGCCTCGCCAAAGCGGAGCTGAACCGCGTGCTCTCCTTTCTCCAGCCGGCGACGGAGGGCTGGGAGACGAAAGCGGTGACCCTCTCCGCGCACACCCGTGCCGGACTCCCGGAGCTGTGGGAGCGCATTGAGCGATTTGTTGAGGAAACGCGCCGCAGCGGCGTCTTCACCCGGCGGCGGCAGCAGCAAGAGGTCGAGTGGCTGCATGCGCTCATCGAAGAAGGCCTGCGCAACCGCTTCTACGGCGATCCCGCCATCGCCCCTAAGCTCTCCGCGCTGGAGGACGCTGTGCGGGAGGGACGAACCACGGCCGCCCGCGCAGCCGGCGACCTGCTCTACGTCGCCTCCCGTTGAGCCGCCGCGCCTTCCGTTCTGAAATCGACAACGCCTTCTCGACACACGCAAACGCCTCCTCCGGACCTGCGCGGGACACGCTTTGCCTCCGCGAAGATGATCCGGGGGCACTGTCGCTGCTTCGGCGGGCACTTCCCCGCGCGCTTTGCGGCACAAGCGGATGGCGCAAAATGAGGAGCTTATGGCGCAAAAAAGGAAAGACACCCCCGGTATTCTTCTATATACTTCCACGCGAGCTTTCTTGATGGAGCTATGCTTCCCTACACTACACAATCCCGGTGAAAGGCACCCGCTTTCCGCCGGGAAATATCGTATCGCCAAAATCCAGAACTATGAATATGAAGATTGCTATCCTCCTAATGCCCGCCGTTGTGCCCGCGCTCGCGCTCGCGCAGACGACAATGCTAACCTTCTCCGGCGACCCGACGGACATCGACGGCTATCCCGGTTCGCCGGGAGGCGGCTGGACGTCCACATGGAATAACAGCGCCAGCTTTATCGGCGGCTCGCCCGTTTATGAAGCCGGCATCCAGAGCGCCACTCCCTTTGTCAACGGCTCGGGGTCGACGTACCTCAATTTCGCCACGGCCGACGGTCTCACCGGGGGCGACATCAACAACCAAGGTGCGGTCAACCGCTCGTACGGCAACTTCGGCGCGCTCGATATCGCCGAGCCCCACCAGATCCAGTTTCTCTTCCGCAAAAACACCAGCACCGGACAGGCGCGCATTTATGATATCGAAGGAGGCGCCAACCTCGGAGCCGGCGCAAACTGGGTCATCATTATCGACGAAGAAGATCAATTCCGCGTCTTCGACAGCGATTTCGGCACGGGTTTCACCTCCGGACAACAGGACATGACCGGAGACTTCGACAACGTCATCACCGGCAACGAATACCTCATCACAGTTTCCGTGCGGCCCGCCATGGGGCGCTACGATGTCGTCATCGACGACCTTACCGGCAGCGGCAGCGTCTCCTACATGGACGCGCGCTTCCGCAACCAGGGCACCTCCGTGTCCGGCACGTTCACAATGAACAGCGGCGGCACCGAAGGCCCTGTGAACTTCGACATCGACAACCTTGCGGTCATCCCCGAGCCCTCGTTCTACGCCGTGTTGTTCGGTGCCAGCGCGCTCTTCCTTGTTCTCCGCCGCCGCCGGCACGGCGGCTGATACCTGTTTGTCCGGTTCCCGCGGCACCGGCGCAAACCGCCGGCGACGGACTTGCCAACGGTTTAATGCGGTCTAATCTGACCGCCGTAGCCGTTCCGGCGAAGGCGGAAGAGCCGCAGGCCCGCAGGCCGGCGGCGGCATGGAAGTCGACGATAAGTTCCGCGAACTGCCGTACTTTCTGGACGACGCCGATGCGGCCGACTTCGACCTTCCGCTCACCCGCGCCCTCCATGAATACTGGAAAGACGGCGAACACGTCACCGTCCAGGACAAACGGAAAGCCCCCGCCTTCTGACACGAACTCGTCCGCGCCCGCCCGCTCAGCTCATCTGGTAGTTCGTGAGCAGGCGCATAATGCCCGGGCTGTAGTATTTGCGCCCGAGCATGACGTATTCGATCCCGCGCTTCAGCTCGTCGAGCCCGTAGGCCTTTTCGATGTAGGCGTCCGTCTCGTGCTCCATTGCGAGACGCAGGCTGTCGTCGTCGACCGTGCCGGAGAAAATGATGATCTTTGTCTCCGGCAGGTGCTCGTGGAGCCGCTGAAGGATTTCGAGGCCGTTCATCTCCGGCATGCGGATGTCCACGATGACGATGTCGGGATGCAGCTCAAAACACTTTTTCACCGCAGTCGCTCCGTCGCGCGCGTCACCAAGGTAGACCAGATTCGGAATGATCTGCACGTACTCCGCGAACAATTCGCAGAGCAGGTCCTCATCCTCGATTAGAAAAAGTGTCTTCTTCATAGAAATACCTCGCTTGAGCTAGAATCATACCCCGGCGGCCAGTCCGCTATTAGGGTTAATTCTTTATGCATTGCTACCAAGGCACCCATGATTCTGTAAATTGGAAAACCGGAGAGGCTCATGATTTCTCAAATTTTTCGCAGACGCACCCCCTAAAGGCGCAGGGCAGCGCGAGCCTCGAACAATTCCTTTACGAATGCCCGGAATCCGGCAGAGGACACAGATTCTTCATTCGCACGTCGTTTTGTCATCCTGTTAAGCACGATGGGAAGAAAAGACAATGTGAACAAACCGGATGCGTGCAAGGAAAAACCTTGGTATTAAAACGATGCTTGTAAACAAAATATACAGCAAACGCTAAAACAGGGTGTTCTGCTTATAGAAACCTATAGAACATGTATATTGTGCGGATGTGAACAAGTAGGGCGAATGCACCAACCGCTCACCGGCAAACCGCAGAGACCAGACAGTTTCTCCGGTACGGCGGCAGTCCGGCGGGGATGAATCCATCCGCCGTCACCCCAGCGGCGACCGGAAGGCAAGACTGCAGGTCTTCGAATACCCGAAGGGTTAGCAGTCGGCTATAATGACCGCCCCCATCCGCGCCGCACGATATCGCCGGGGTGTGCCCGGCTTGTCCGGTCCATTGCCGCCCGCATCCGGATGCCGCCCCAGATGCGAGCCGAGGCTTGCCAGCGGTCGGGACGACAGCATTGGATAGCGCGTAAATGGTTGTCCCGTCACCCTGTGCACCCGGCCGGGCGGTTTTCCGTCCATGAGCCGCATACTCGGCATTTCCGCCTACTACCACGACAGCGCGGCGGCGCTCGTCGTCGACGGCGGCATTGTGGCGGCGGCGCAGGAAGAGCGGTTCACGCGGCGTAAGCACGACCATGTCTTCCCGAAGCAGGCTGCGGAATACTGCCTTGCAGAAGGCGGCATCGGGGCGGACGACCTCGACTACGTTGTCTTTTACGAAAAGCCCTACCTGAAATTCGATCGTCTGCTCGAGACCTACCTCGCTTTCGCGCCGACGGGCATCCGTTCGTTTCTCATGGCCATGCCACTGTGGCTGAAGACCAAGCTGCACCTCCCGCGCGAAATCGACCGCGCGCTCGGCGGCAAGGCGCGCGGGAAGATACTTTTCACCCGTCACCACGAGTCGCACGCGGCGAGCGCTTTTTTTCCCAGCCCGTTCGAGGAGGCGGCGATCCTGACGGTGGACGGTGTTGGCGAGTGGGAGACGGCGACCCTCGGGACGGGCCGTGGCAACCGCATCGAACTGACGTCGGGGATGCAGTTTCCCCACTCGCTCGGTCTCCTCTACAGCGCGTTCACCTACTTCACGGGCTTCCGGGTGAACTCGGGTGAATACAAATTGATGGGGCTCGCTCCCTACGGAGAGCCGCGCTATGCGGAGATCATCCGCCGCGAGTTGCTGGATTTGCGGGAGGACGGTTCGTTTGCCATGGACATGCGGTATTTCCGCTACTGCCAAGGGCTCACGATGACAAACCGGCGCTTTGCCGCGCTCTTCGGCGGACCGCCGCGCCGCCCGGAGAGCCCCCTCACGCAGCGGGAGATGGATCTTGCCGCGTCAGTGCAGGCGGTGACCGAGGAGATCCTCCTGCGCATGGCGCGGCACGCGCGGGAGACCACGGGGATGCGCCGCCTGTGCCTCGCTGGCGGGGTGGCGCTCAACTGCGTGGCCAACGGCAAAATCCGGCGCAGCGGTCTCTTCGACGACATCTGGATCCAGCCGGCGGCGGGCGACGCGGGCGGCGCGCTCGGCGCAGCGCTCTTTGTCCACCACCAGCTACTGGAAGGGGAACGGAAGCCGACGGCGGGCAGTGACTCGATGCGCGGCGCCTCCCTTGGCCCGGCCTACGGCGACGGGGAAATCGCCGCATTTCTGCGCTCCGGAAATATCCCGCACCGCCGGATTGATGAAGAAACGTCGCTCCTCGACGCAATCGCCGCGGAGATCGACGCCGGCAAGGTCGTCGGCTGGTTCCACGGGCGCATGGAGTTCGGTCCCCGCGCGCTCGGTGCGCGCAGCATCCTCGGCGATCCGCGGAATCCGCGAATGCAGTCGACGATGAACCTGCGCATCAAGTTCCGCGAATCCTTCCGCCCCTTCGCGCCGTGCGTGCTGCGCGAGCGCGCGGCGGAAATCTTCGGCATGGACAACGACTCGCCCTACATGCTCGAGGTGGCCGATGTCCTGCCCGCGCACCGCACAACGCTGTCCGGCGCCGAGAACACCGCGATGGCATCCGCCGACCTGCGCGAGCGGGTGAATGTCGTGCGTTCTGCCTTTCCCGCCGTCACTCACGTGGATTACTCGGCGCGGGTGCAAACCGTCGACGCCATGCGCCACAGACGGTTCCACCGACTCCTCCGGGCATTCGAGCGACGTACCGGATGCCCCGTGCTCATCAACACGAGCTTCAACGTCCGCGGAGAACCCATTGTGCGCACGCCGCAAGACGCCTACCGCTGCTTCATGTTGACGGATATGGATGTTCTTGTCCTCGGCGCGCACATCCTGCACAAATCCGACCAACCTGAAACCTCGCGCGACGAGCGGGAAGCCTACCGCGCCGGCTTCGAACTGGACTGAGATGGCCATGCGCTCACGGATGAAAGAAGTCAACTGGAACCCCGGCGCGCCCGAGCGGCGTTCCTTCGCCCGCATGCTCGCCCTCGGTGTGCCGGTGATCGCTCTCGTATGGTTTTTACTCGTTTTTCTCTTCACCGGACGCTGGGTGCCCGCCGTGCCGCTGTGGATTGTCGGCGTCGGCGAAGCGCTGGCATTTCTCACGTGGATCAGCCCTCCCCTCGGCAAAGCAATCCACGCCGTGTGGTTCTTCCTCGTGTGCGTGATCGAAACCGTGCTGACAACGGTTTTGCTGGGTATAGTCTTCTACGGGGTGATCACACCGGTGGGCTTGCTCCAAAGGGTGTTCGGGCGAAAGTTCTTCCGCAAACGGGGCGACTCCGCGGCGGCCACCTACTGGCGGCCCGTCGAAAACGCCGACGATCCCCGCCGCTACTACCGGCAATTCTGAAAGATATGGGCAAAGCAAAGAAATTCACGGAGATCGACGACGCGCCGCAGGCCGGGCTTGTGCGCGAGTTCTGGTTTTTCCTCAAGCACAACAAGAAATTCTGGATGGCTCCGATCATTGTGCTGCTCCTGCTTTTCGGCGCGCTCATCATCCTCGGGGGAAGCTCCGCCGCGCCGTTTATCTACACACTCTTTTGACGCCGCCTTGCCGGAACGCCGCGAGTCCGTCACCGCAGCACGCGGCAAGGACGGCGTTCCCGCAGACCCGGCCCCCCTCCTTCCATACGCCAAGACGCGAGAAAAAACGAAAAAAAACTTGCGGCTGGGTTCAGAAGAATGTTTCCTTGCACTCAAATGAGACACAAGCGAAAAGGCGACCGAGACCAGATGCGGGTCGAAGAACCGGTTGTCGTCTACGGATTCACCGAGTCCGCGCCGCCCGCGCGCGGCGGCGAGCTGGAAACAGACGAAGTCCTTGCGCGCATCCGCCGAGGGCTGCCCATGGCCGAGTTTGAGACGTTGCGCGACATGCTCGGGATCAGCGCGGAACAACTCGCCGGGCATCTCACGATGTCGCGCAGCACCTTGGCGCGCCGACGCAAAGCCGGTCGCCTCGACCCGCTCGAATCGGACCGCCTCGTGCGTTTCGCACGTCTGTTCGCCCGCGCCCGCGAAGTGTTCGAGGACCCGGCGGCGGCCCGCGACTGGCTGCGGATGCCCGCACGCGCCCTCGCCTCTACCTCCCCCATGGAGTTCGCCGAGACAGAGGCCGGCGGGCGCGAGGTCGAGGATCTCCTTGGGCGTATCGAACACGGCGTTTTCACCTGATGCCCGCGGCATGGCGTATCGTGTCCGAAGCCCGCGCGGCGACTCCGTTTGACGGCGCGGGCGCACGCAGACACGGCGGACGCTGGAACAGCCCGGGACACCCTGTCGTCTACACGGCGGGAAGCCGCGCGCTAGCCGCCCTTGAGGTGCTCGTTCACCTGCCCCGGCCGGCTCCGCCGATGCGCTTCCGGCTCTTTTCCGTGAAAATCCCCGATGCCCTCGTCGAGACCGTAACCGATCCCGGGGTGCTGCAAGCCGCCGCCTCGGCCTCCGTCCAGAAGACGACACAGCGCTTCGGCGACGATTGGCTGCGGAGCAGGCGGTCCGCCGTTCTCCGCGTCCCGAGCGCGGTCATTCCCGAGGAACCAAACTACCTGCTCAATCCCGCGCATCCGGCGTTCTCACGACTGGCACCGGGCGCGGGCTTGCCCTTCGCCTTCGATCCCCGACTCTCTGCCGGGCCTGCGGCGTAAGCGCCTTCCTGAGCGGGTCCAACCGACCAGTCCCCGCTTTCGACCGTTCAGCACCTGCTTTCCGCGCTTTGCCACACTCCGGTTCGTGTTCCGGGGTGTACGACGTTCTTTTCCTTCTGTCTCGCGCCTCTCGGAACAACAACAACCAGCAATAAATAGATACATGAAAAAAATCCTCTGCCTATCATTCGTCTCCGTCTTCGGACTGACAGCCATCGCCACGGCACAGACAAATATCGTCGTGGGCGGCGGCACTTCGGTGTCGCTCAACGCCGATGTCCTTGAAAGCGCGGCAAATCTGCGCCTTTCCGGTGCCTCCGCCACCGCCACGCCGGCCGACGGCTTCGGCGGCGGCGACGGCTTTGCCACAGTTGCCTACAACATCGAGCCGACAACGACGTTCAGCTACACCGACGGGCTGACCTCGTTCTCCGGGGTGATCACGCACACCGGCACAGTGTCGTTTGAACTTGGCCCGGAATTCACTTCGGAAGTTACCTTCGGCGACTTCACCATCGGCTTCGACGATGCCCGCGCGGTTGGCGATGCGAGCGGCTTTTTCGTGCAGAACACCCTCGCCGGCGACTTCGACGGACTCATACTTTTTGATGTCAGCGCCCCCGGCTCGATAATCGCCGATTCAACACAACTCCAGATTGCGGGAAGCGATCTCCTCGTCTCACCGGAACTCGGAGGTTTCCTCTTCGATAACGATTTTTCCGCGACAAACCTCACCGGGGCAGCCGTAGGTCTTGCTCAGGTCGACGCCACGGCGATCCCCGAGCCATCGACGTACGCACTGATTTTCGCGGTAGGCGCGCTGGCCTTCGCCTTCGCACGCCGTCGCCGCCGATCATAAGACCCGGGAGAATCAACTTCGACACACCCTGCCCACTTCGGGGGGCGGGGTTTTTTATGCCCGCACAGGTTCCGACCACGGCCCAGCGTTGTTCCGGTAGTCAACCGCTCGGACACGGTATTCGGCGCCTCCGGGAACGGGTTCACGCACGTGCAGGAAGGAGCCGTCGAGGAGCGGGGGATGCTCAAGGTCCTCCCATCCCCCGCCATCACGGCGCCATTGCACCACGTGGTCTCCGACGGTTCGGCTGGCGGGCGGTTTCCACGTGAGCAGAATCTCCTCATGGGCATCCAGCCCGTGATACTTCAGGGCGCGCAACCCCTCGAGCGCTCCCGGGACGGAAAAAGCTTCCTTGCGAAGCAGGAGGACGAAGTGCACGGACGGCAGCGGAAATTCCATGGACACCGTGAGGGCTCCGTCCGGCCCGACCTCGGCCACTTCCATCTCACCCCACCGCGCCAGCTCCTGCCTTGCCCGCATGGCGGCAAGGAGCGAAGCGTCGGGAACGTGCTTACCGACGCTATTGTTCGGCAGTCCGTCCTCCCATGTCCGGCAGGGGTTACCGTGGAGTTCATCGATGCGGTAGTGTGCGACGGTGTATTCACCCGGTGCGAGGCCGTCCACACGCAGCGTTAGGTCCTCCCGGTCCGCCGTGCGTGAACGGTTGTCCGCGCGGCAAAGGAGTGCCGCGTAGCCCTCCCCGCCCTCAAGGCGCGTGGCCAGGGCGAAGGTCGACTCCGCGTCGCCCTCCACCGAAACAGGAAACCGCTCCGCTCCCAATAGACTCAAACCCGTCATGAGATTGAGCGCAGGCTTTTTGATGAGCGTGAAATGATCCGTTTCGAAGCCGCCCTTCCGCGTAAATCTTGTGAGCTGCGTGCGCTGCCCCCATCCGCCGATGAAGCCGTTGTCGTTGCCGAGGAAAGTGAAGTCAACGCCGTCTTCGTCTACAAGCGTATCAAAATGGTGCACGATGCACTTTGCCATGATGGCGGCATAAAACGGCCACCCCCGCCACGAGTGCGTATGCGCCCAGCCCACCTGGGGATCGCACTCGTTGTTCATGAGCGGAATTTCAAGGAGGCGCGGGTGGTGCTCGCGCATGTAGTCGCGCATCCGGCGCGTCATTGTAACCATCTTCTCCGGTGATACCGGAATGTCTTCGGCGGAATCCCAAGCACCCTTTTCATGCACGGACAGGAAATCGATACGCGGCGTTTCGCCCGTGAAGTAGTTGCGCCCGTTGTCGATATGACTAAGGAAGTCACGGAGCCGCTGGCTCAGCGTCCACGCCGTCCCCGGCCCGCCGAAGCGCAGCCTGGGGTTCGCCTCGCGCAGGCCTTCGGAACAGGCGTCGTAGTAGATCATAAACGCTTCCGAATCCTGCTTCCACCAGCCCACGTCCGGCTCGTTCCATGTCTCGAAATACCACGACTCCACTTCGTCGCGGCCATAACGCTCTGTGTAGTGAATCGCAAGGTCGCGCACGAGGCGCTTCCACGCCTCCGCCTGCACGGGATCCTTGTAATCGGTGAAAAACCCCGATGGGTCGCCCATCAGCTCGAAAAAAGGAATGAGCCCGTTTTCGACCATCGCGTCCATGCCCTCGTCGAGCTTGGACCAGTCGTAGAGCGGCTCGTCCGTCCCGAGGTTCTTCGCGGAAACCAGCTCCAGCAAGTAGTGGATCCGCACATACTTGACACCGCCGCGCGGCACGGCGCCGAGGTAGCGGAAGGTCTGCTTCATGTCGTCGCCGAGAAGAAGCTTCGCCGGGGTGAATCCTGTCCAGCGCCAGTCAATGGAGACGGGTTTCGCGGGAGCGTCGTAGCGGAGGGTGATGTTCATGATTTTTCGCAGTCGATGAGGACGTGGATGGCGTCGTTGGATTTGTCGTCGCGCAGGGCAAAGGCTTCCTGGATTTGTTCGAGCGGGAAGGTGTGCGTGATCATCTCCGAGGTGTTCACAAGCCCGTCGAGGACCCACTCTACGCCCGTCTGAAAGAAGCGGCGCATGTCCACGTCGCGCTTCGGCTCGGTCGAGAAGATGTCACCGCGTTTGCGGTGGAGTTTGAAAAAATCGAACGGTTTATTGCATGTGCCGATACAACCGTACATCACAATCCGCCCGCCCGTGGCGAGGGCGTCGAGCGCGTCGACCATCCCGTCGCCCTCGAGCAGACACGGCACGACGACATCGAAGCCGTCGGAAAAGTCTTTGCCCACAACCTCCATCGTCGGCGTATCCGGCGAGGGAATGCGGTAAGCGTGCGTCGCCCCGTATTTGCGGGCCAGTTCAAGATTGTGGTCGCGCAGGTCGGTGACGACGAGATTCTTCGGGCTGTAAAGCGAAAAGATCTGGGTGAGGACAAGGCCGCTGACACCCTGTCCGGTGATGAGGACGTTCTTCGTCTGGTCGACACACCCAAGCTCCGCCGCGTGAATGACGCCGGGCAGGATCTCAATGAGGCTTGTTTCCCGCAATGGAAATTCCGGCGGCAACACCTTCACGTTGAACGGACGGCACACGATATACTCCGCGAACGCGCCCCACACGTAGCGGCAGGTTACCTGATCGCCGACTTTCACACCGTGGACGTTTTTGCCCGTCTGGTCGATGACCCCGGCCACCTCGTGCCCCAGCCGCGTGGGCGTCGACATGAACTCCGGCTTACGCGTTCCGCGGAACGCCTCGATGTCGGAGCCGCAGACACCCACCCATTTGATCTTCACGCGGATCTCATCGTCGCCGGCGTGTGGCGTGCGCGCGTGCGCGAGTTCCAACTTTCCGAAATCCCGCATAACGGCTATCCGCTGCGCTCCGGGTTGTCCGGACTCGACCAGCTCGAGGTCGGCCATTGTCATTTTTGTGGGCATGCCTCCCAACCTCGGCATGATGACCGGATGAGTCCAATCAAAAAAGTCCCTCCGTGCGCGTGCTTGCACCCGGTCTATCCGTGACCGGGAAATGACGGCGCGGCTGCGGACGCGGCTTTTCCGGACACTACGTGTAGCCGCCCGTCTCGCGGCGAGGTGCGGGGGTCGCGGCTCAGGTGCTGCCGTCGAGCCAGCGGCGGATTCCGGCGAGGGTGCGCGTGTTGAGAATATGGTCTTTGGTCAGACCGCCTTTGCGGGCGGCGAGGACACCGGCGCGGGTATGTGTGAGTCCGGCGGTGTCGTGGGCGTCGGGGTTAACGGCACAAAGAACGCCCTTTTCGGCGGCGCGCGCCCAGTGGCGCCAGTCCATGTCGAGGCGGCGGGGATGGGCGTTGAGTTCGATAGCCGCCCCGTTGGCGGCGGCGGCGTCAATAATCTTCGCGACATCGACGGCGTAGCCCTCGCGGCGGAGGAGGAGCCGCCCCGTGAGGTGGCCGAGCATTTTGCGCGGGGCGACATCGGTTTCGAGGGCGCGGATAATGCGCAGCGTCATGTCCTCCCTCGACATGCCGCTCATGGAGGTGTGAACGGAGAGGACAACGTAGTCGAGCTGCGCGAGGACATCGGCGTGGAAATCGAGACTTCCGTCTTTCAGGATGTCGACCTCGCACCCGGCGAAAAGGTGGATCCCCGCGCCGGAATCTTTGTTCCACGCGCGGACTTCCTTCACCTGCCGGGCGAGGCGGTCTTCATCGAGCCCGTGCGCCTGCCAACTCGCTTTGGAGTGGTCGGCAATGCCGAGGTATTCCCAGCCAAGGTCGAGGGCGGCGCGCGCCATGGCTTCGAGCGACGCCTTGCCGTCGGAGGCGGTCGTGTGGTTGTGGAAGACGCCGCGCAGGTCGTCGAATTCCACGAGTCGCGGAATCTTCCCTTTTTCGGCAAGTTCCAGCTCGTCGCGGCCTTCACGCAGTTCGGGGGGGATGTAGGCGAGGCCGAGTTTCTTGAAAATCGCCGCCTCCGTCTTCAAGGGTACGGACTCGCGCTCCGCCGGGATTTCGTCCTCCGGCTTCTCGCCCTCGCGTTTCGGGAAGAGCCCCCACTCGGAGAGGCTGTAGCCGCGCGCGAGCGCCCGCTGGCGCATGCGCACATTGTGGTCCTTGGAGCCCGTGAAGTGGTGCAGCGCGGAAGCAAACCGGTCCGGCGGCACAACGCGCAAATCCGCCTGCAATCCACCTTCGAAGCGCACGCTCGATTTTGTCTCGCCCTTGGCGAGGACGGTGTCCACCGCGTCAAGCTTTGTGAAGGCGTCCATCACCGGCGCGTGGTCGTCCGTGGCGACGAGGAAGTCGAGGTCGCCCACCGTCTCCATGCCGCGGCGGAAGCTCCCCGCCACCTCGGCGGCTTCCACGCCGGGAAGACCGCGCAGGGCCTCGAGCACCGGCAGGGCCACCGCGCGCACGTCCCACCAGAGGTGGCGGGCGCTGTAGGCGGCGAGGTTGTCGATCCCCTTGAGCAGATTTGCCGCCGTCTTTTCACCGAAGCCGGAGAGCCCCGCGACGCGCCCGTCTTCGCAGGCCCGGCGCAGCTCCGCGACTGACTCGACGCCCAGCTCCGCGTAGACCCGCTTCACCTTCTTCGGACCAAACCCCGGGATCTCCAGCATGGCGACGAGCCCCTCCGGCACGGACGCGCGCAAATCCTCGTAATACGGGAGTTTCCCCGTCTCGTGCAGGGCCGTGATCTTGTCGACAAGCGCCTTGCCGATCCCGCGCACGGAACCGAGACGACCTGCCTCAATGACGGTGCCGAGGTCCTCCTCCAGCGCCTCCAGCGCGCGGGCGCCGTTCTGGTAGGCACGGATTTTAAAGGGGTTCTCCCCTTTCACCTCAAGGAGTACAGCGATGTCCTCCAGCACCTCGACAATGGCCGATTTTTCCATGCCTCCGAGCATGGCCGGTCAGCGCCTGTGCTCCATCCCAAAATGAGCCTGCCGCGACGGCGATGTCCGTGTCCGCCCCGGAAAACGTAAGGCGAATGCAATGGAGAAAGCGCCGTTGCAACCCGCGGGAGACCGCAAGAGGGTTCACAGGCGGCGCATACCAAACGACCGCAAGATCCCCGGAAGGAGGATGCATGCCACGGGGACGGAAACAAAGAGTGCTCCGGTAAGGGCAATGGCGAGCGGCTGCAGGAGCCCGAATACTTCACTGCCGCCAAACAGGAGCGGACTCATGCCGAGGGTCGTGCTCGCCACAGTGAGGCTAATCGGGCGCAAACGGCTGCGGCCGGCATAGGCGAGGGCGCGGTCCGGTTGTTCGCCGGACTGAGCGCTCAGCCGCCAGTCGGCCTCGCTGAGTACGAGGATCATGCTGTTGGCGACAATCCCCACGGAGATCAGGAGACCTGCGAGAACCATGGCATCCAGCGGCTGGCGGGCGATCCAGAGGAGAACGAGCGTCCCGAATCCGCACAAGGGAATGACAGCCCAGCCGGCAAATGCATGGCGCAAAGATCCATACTGGACGGCAAGGATCACAAAGACAATGAAAAGCGCCAGCGCAAGGGACAGAGCGAAGGTTCGGCGGGTTTCTTCGAGAGCCTCGATCTCGCCCTCCAGCCACCAACTGACGTCGTCGGGCAGATCCAGGGCGGCTAGAGTCGTCTCCACGTCCGCGGCGACGCGGCCCGGCCCCGGACCCGCCGGATCCAGCTGCGCGCCGATACGGACGATCCGCTGATTTTCCCGCCGTTCGATGTGTGTGGGCTCTTCAATGAGATTGAATCCGGCGATCTCGGCCAGGTGAATGCGCCCGGCCCCCGCCGGAACAACGGCCTGTTCGAGGTGTTGTGGACCGCCCGCCATCCGTCGGTCATAGCGGACGCGCAGGGCCAGCGGATCGCCGTTTTCCATGCGCTCGCGGAGAACCGTTCCCTCCATCGTGTAGGCCACCACCTTTTCGAGATCATCAAGCGACACCCCGTATTGGCTGAGCGCGGAATACCGCGGCTCGACTCGCCATCGCGGGCTAACACCGCCGCGCACCCGCTCCGCGTCAACGAGCCCGCCGACGCCAGCCAAGGCCTCTTCAACAAGGATCTCCGCCTCGGCGAGCGCGAGAAGATCGCCGTCCGGACGTGTGAGGATGACTTCGACATCCGCCTCTGAAAGGCGGGTACGCACCCCCCGGATGCGGGGCAACTGGATGCGTGTATTCAGCACCGGAATACCCAGATCAACGATGGCTTCGCGCGCGTCGTCGGCCCATGCGGAGGAAGGTCTACGGCCTGAGTCCGTGTCGACACGCACCATAAAATTCGCCGTGCCGGGACGGAACGAAGGCAACCCTTCGCGAAAATAACCGCCGACAGTGGTGAACAAACCAGAAGTTCCCTCGACTCGCATGAGAGCGCGTTCCACCTCACGGGTGAGTTCGTCCATTGCATCCGGAGGAATGCCGACAGGATGAACAATCCGCACGTCGACAAAGCCGTCGTCGACAACGGGCAGCACCTCGAAGGGAAGTGTCCGCCCAACGACAAGGAGGCCTCCGAGCAAGAGGAAAAAAACAGGCCAGACAACCCATACACGCTGCGACGCATGCCAGAAACGCCCCGACCATGGTTTCAGCGGCTTCGGCGATTCGGCGCGCCGCGCCCCGCCCGTACCTGCGAAGGCAGGCAGGATTAACAGCGCCGAGACATAAGCAAAAACCGAGCTGGAAATTACCGTCAGGATGAGTGGCTGGAACAGTTCCGCCACCAGCCCGGAGACGAGAAGAAACGGTGCCACGGCGGCGACAGTCGTCAACAAGGCACCGAGAAGCGGGGCCGCTACGTCAAGCATGGCGTCGACTTCCGGCCTATTGGAATCACCCCGCAGGCGATCCATTCGGTCAAAATAAATGATAGCGTAATCCAAGCCGAGCCCGACTGAGATGAGCAAGCCGGCGAGAGTGAGAAGGTTGAGCGTCATTCCCGCTCCGGCAAGGGCCAGAACGGCGGCGGAGAGGCTGGTGATCACGACACAGCCGACCAAGAGCACTTTGCGTCCCTGCCTCAGCGCGAGAAAAACCAAGCCCATGGCAAGCAGCGAGCCGACCGAAGCGGCCACTAGTACGCTCCGGACCGCACCGGCGGTTACCACCGAGTCGTCGAATAGGAGAGAGTGTTCGACATCTTCAAACGCCCGCCCGCGCATGACGGTCTCCACTGCCGAGCGCACTTCGGAAGCCGTGCGAAGCGCCTGCGCGCGCGGGGAGCGGTGAACGGTCACGAGAACCGCGGAAGCCCCGTTCAGGCGAGTGCGCAAACTAGTCTCCGAAGGTGCCCGGAAGGCCTGCGCGAATGCCTTGAGCGGCAGGCTGACTTCGGTGTGGCCGCTGCGCAGGGTGCGCTCCATAAGACTTCGCGGATCCCAGTCGGATTCGCCCGACACGCCCACACCTTCGAATGCGGACGTCAGAATATTCCCGGAGAGCGGCGCCGATGTAGCGCGCAACAATACGTCCTCGACCGCCTCAAAACTCACGTCGAGCGACATCTGTCGGCGCGGGTTGATCTCGACCACCAGTTCGGGGTCTTCCTCCCGCCCGATAAAAACCATGTCGACCCCGCCGATACGCCGCAGGCGCGGCAGCAGGTTCGACCGCAGGCGTTGCCGCAATTCGGACGCGGTGTGGCGGTCCGAACCGAAGGCGAACTGCATCGCGGGCTCCTCCGATGTCGCCACCTCGAAAACGCGCGGTTCGGGCAACCCGGCGGGCATGGAAGACCGCGCGCGCTGCACACCCTGCGAAACCTCGCGTAGCGCGCGGTCCATGTCGTGACCCGGCTCAAAGAACAAATCCACATATGAGCGCCCGTCGCCCGATCGGCTCTCCATCCGCACGAGGCGCGGGGTTGACGCCAAAGATGCTTCGAGCGGCTCGTTGATGCTTTCCTCGATGACAGCGGATGTCTGCCCCGGGAGATCCCCGATCACGCGCACCTGCGGATAACGGACCTCCGGAAGTAGCTGGAGAGGCATGTGCAGGAGTGTCACACCGGCGAGCACGACCACGACAGCCGCCACCGAACCGACCGCGACACGCCGCCGCGGGAGAGCCGAGAAAAATGACCGTAACGCGCCGTTCATCAACCTCAGCGGTTACGGGTCACGACGGTCACTTCCCGGCCCGTCGGCTGGGAACGAGGTTCAAATCGCAATATACGTTCTTTCGCTGCCAGGCCGGAACTCACCTCCACCCCTTCGGCGCGGGCAGCACCGAGCACGACTTCCCGCCGCCCGATGACCGCTGGATCTCCTGAGACCACGGCCACCCAGTGGGTCTCGCCTTCCCGCGCAACCGATGTCCACGGCACGAGAATCGCCTCACGTGCCTCACGGTAAGTTACTTCAGCTTCGACGGGATCAAAAACATTCGTTTCTTTCAAACGGATTTCGACCGTGACATACCCACGCGCCGTCTGGTCTTCGGTAGTCACTACCCGGGAAATGCCGAAGGAACCACCACCCGGATCCCGCACCGAAAGACGGTCCGTAATCTCAAAGTATTTCGCCTCCAGCGCGGGAACAAGCAAACGCGTGCCAATGGATTGCCCGTCCTCGATGCGCATCAATATTTCGCCGCGGCTTACAGTTGCTCCAGATGCCGACGACAAGCCGACGACACGCCCGCTCACCGGCGCTGAAACCTCCGCAAGTGCCTTCCGGGCCTCCAATGTTGCCAATGTCTCCTCAACACCGAGAAGTCGGAGACGGGCCGCCTCCACTTCGCCGGGGCCGGCAGCCTGCGCTTCCGCAAGGCGCTCCCACCTCGAGAGTTCCGCGGCGAGCGCCATCCGCCGTTGCACAAGAACCCCATATCGTGCCGTAAGGTCCGGGCCGTCAATGCGCGACAATCGGTCTCCCTTCTCCACGAAACCGCCGTCGGTGACAAACAACTCGGCAACAACACCGTCCTCCGGCGACGGAACCGCCACGCTCCGCATCGGCGCGGTCACGCTGGTCCAGCGCCGCTCCGAGTGGAGCGTCTCAAATTCCAGCACAACAACCTCAACACGGGGCTTTGATGTCTCGTCTGAGTTCGCCGAAGATTCACCGCATCCGGTCGCGAACAGGGAAACCCCGGAGACGAGCGCACACAAGCATGCGGTCCTCCCGCACCCGGGAAGTTTCATTATGCCATCTCGTTTCAAAATCATAATTACATTTATATACTGTCAATCCAAGCAGGTAAACTGTCGATGTATCCGGCCGCTTCGGCATAGTCCACAAGAAGAAGTGCTGTCCGCGCGCGCCACTCAAGCTCACCCATCATCACATCAGTAAGATGCTCAAGTGCATCCAACCATTCGGTCCATGGCCCCGCCCCTTGCTCCCATCGCAACCGGGCGGTTCTCTCCGTCGCCTCCGCCCGCACCAAAGCCGCCCTCCAATCCATTGCCTGCCTATGCGCGCCGCTCAGGATCTTCTCCGTTTCGCGCACGCGCACGGCCAGATCGTGCCGCAACCCGGCTTCCTCCGCTTCCAATGCCCGTGCCCTGCGCCGCTCCGCGAGGGCGCGCGATTCCCGCACACCGGCCATATCCGGCGACCATACGAACCGCAAGCCGCCGAAGTACTCTTGCTGCGCCGTAACGTCAAAGGCACGCGAAAAATACGGCCCCGCCTGCCCCACGGCATCCAAGCGCCAGAGGTCACGGCGTCGCAGGGCCTCGGCTTCCGCACGGCGCTCGTCCGCCCCGAGGCGCAACGCGGCCACAGCAGGGTTTCCGTCGACAGTCGCGGCGATGTCCGGAGGGATCGGCTCAATGCGTCGCGGAAGGACGTTATCCACGTCAGCGAGGAGCGAAAGTTTGAGAAGTTCGGCCTCGGCATCGTCCAGAGCCTCCCGCAACCGCAGTTTCCAAGCAGCAAGCGTATCCGCGGTCCGGTGGCGGGCCGCCGCCGTGTCCACACCTTCGGTGACGCGTCTGGCGACTGCGTCCGCAAGCCTCTTTACCGGTTCCGCCCCGGCAACGAGAAGGTCACGGCGCTCCGCGGCGATCGAAGCATGCACATAAGTGCGGGCCACCTCGCTGCGGAAAGCGTGGTCGAAAGCGACGTCCGCCGCCACCAGTCCCTCACGGCGGAGTTCGATGGCACGCCGTCGTGCGGAACGGTCGCTTTCGAACAGGCTCCAATTGACCCGTGCAAGAATCTCGCCGCGGCCTGCCACCCCTTGGTCGCGCTCTTCTCCGGGCCGAACGCGCCGCCCGTAATCTCCGCCCGCTTCGACGGACACCTCCGGAAGACGCTCCCGTCGCAGCGCCAGTGCCTCAGCATCCTCCGCTTCGATGCGAAGACCACCCGCTTCGTAGCGAGGCTGCGCCCGCATGCTGGCTTCCCAGACGAACACGAGCGAAACGGTCGGTGATGTCGACAACGATTCTCCCTGTCCGCCAAAGGCCGCCCCTCCGACAGTAAGCGCGATTCCCGCAGCGACCGGCCCCTTCTGAACCGCATAAATAGCCAACTTCACCAAATAAAACACAACAGGAGGGTTCGAAAACCCGTCGTCAAAGTCAAATTGATGGCGGAAATCCTGCAAAGACCGGTCCGCGCCAATGAATCCGGTGGCAAGCCGAAGTACCCGCGCCGGCGCGGCTGGGCAAAGGGACCAGGCTGCGATCAAGAGAGCGGAGATCAAGCCGGCGACAAGAAACGCCTGTATCGTCCGGTTGACCCGCGCGGCAATTGCTCCATCTTAACGAAACTATGAAAGTAATTCGGGCGAAGAGCGCGGGGTTTTGCTGGGGTGTCGAGCGTGCCATCGACATTGCGCGCGACTTTGCGACCAAAGGAAAGCACCCCGTCTACACGGACGGCCCGCTCATCCACAACAGCCAGATGATGGACCGCCTTCAGGACGAAGGTATCCGCGAGGTGGGCGACTACCAGAGCCGCTCCAACCTCTCGATCCGCGAGAAAGAGGACACCAACGCCGTACTCGTTGTGCGCGCGCACGGCATCAGCCCGGAGCGTCGCAAATACCTGAAGAGCCTCGGCATCGAGTTCCGCGACGCCACCTGCCCGGATGTCGGGATCGTCGCGGGCAAGATCCGTATCCACGCGAAGAAAGGCTACCACACCGTCATCTACGGCGACGCCCGCCACCCCGAGGCCATCGGCCTCATGGGCTACACAGAAGGGCGTGGGCACGTCGTGCAGAGCAAGGAAGAGATCGACGCCCTCCCCGACTTCGGCGACAAAGTCGTCATGGTCTCGCAGACGACCATGTTCACGCAGGATTTTCACGAACTGGCGGACTATCTCAAAGAGCGTTTCCCCGCCGCTGTCATCATCGATACCATCTGCGGCGCGACAAAGGACCGCCAGGGCGACATCGCCGTGCTCTACGACAACGATGTCGAAGCCTTCGTCGTCATCGGCGGGCACCACTCCGCCAATACCCGGAAGCTCGCCATGCTCGCCAAGCGCACCGGCCTGCCCACCTACCACATCGAAACCGCCCGCGAAGTCGATCACGGTGAGATGAGCCAATACGCCGTCGTCGGCGTCACCGCCGGTGCCTCCACCCCGGAGTTCCTCATCAGCGAGGTCTGTAGCCGTCTCGCCGCCATCGACGCCAAGACAGCGGCGGAGGTGTGAACCCGCCCTTCCAACTCCGCGCGGAACGCCACCCGCGCCGCAAAAGCGTTTTTGCTTGCACGCTGTTTGGCCTGCCCGCAAACATACTTTGATGATTCAAAAAACGTATGGGGGGCGGATTTCCGGGACCGTCGCGGCGCGCGGCGGGTGGCTGAAGGCGGTGTGCGCCCTGGTCGTACTGACCTGCGCGTCGTGTGCGCGGGCAGACGAGGCACCCGCCCCGCGCTACGAGGTAGTGGCGACGGTCGGGATGGTGGCCGACATCGTGCGCAACGTCGCCGGAGAGCGCGCGAACGTCGTGAACATCGTCGGGGAGGGGGTGGACCCGCACCTCTACACGCCGACGCGGCGGGACGTGGTGCTGCTGCGCCGCGCGGACATCATCTTCTACAACGGTCTCCTCCTCGAAGGTCGCATGGGCGACGTGCTGCGGCGCATGGAGCGGCGGGGCACGCCCGCCGTGGCGGTGGCCGAAGCCGTGAAGGCGGCAGGCGACTACCCTCTTCTTGAGGAAGAGGACGGACTCGACCCGCATCTGTGGATGGATGTCGGCGCGTGGAAGCGGGCCACCCGCGTGGTGGCCGCCCGCCTCGCGGAATTCGATCCGGACCACGCCGACGCCTATGCCGCCAGCGCGGAGCGCTACATTGCGGAGCTGTCGGCGCTGGACGAATATGTGCGCGGAATCGTCGCAACAATCCCCAAAGACCGCCGTATCCTTGTGACAGCGCACGATGCCTTCGGCTATTTCGGGCGCGCCTACGGAATCGAGGTCCGGGGTATCCAGGGAATGAGCACGGACTCCGAAGCGGGCGTGCGCGACATCGAAAACCTGATACGGCTCATTGTGGACCGGGATATTCCCGCGGTGTTCATCGAGACATCGGTCTCCGACCGCAACGTGCGGGCACTCGTGGAAGGCGCGCGGGCACGCGGCCACACGCTGCGCATCGGCGGCGAACTCTTTTCCGACGCCATGGGCAAGACCGGCACCTACGAGGGCACCTACATCGGCATGATCGACCACAACGCGACAACCATCGTGCGCGCCCTCGGCGGCGAAGCCCCGGAACGCGGCATGCGCGGCAAACCCGGTCGATGAGCAGAACGGCACCCCGCCGGGCGGCGGGCGGTTATACAGGGGGTGCCCCGCACCCTGTATAATATTTATGAACTCCGGGCTTGACAACCCGTAACGCGAGGCGTTCGCTCAAGCCCGAACTCTGGGCTTGCCTACGGACCGCCTTTGCAAGGCGGCGCGACACGCCCCACCGCATCCAACCCCGACCCAACATCATAAATATGAAATCCATCCCACTCTCCATCCTTGTAGCGGCCCTCACGGCCACCGCCGCGGCGGCGGAACCGGTCCCGCTCTTCACGGAAGACGAGACCTTCTTTTTCCAGAGTATGGCACCGTCCGAACCGACGGAGGACGCCGCCTTCACCGTCGTCGACGCGGAGGCGAACCTTGCCGGAAGCGGCAACGGCCTCGCCTTCATCAACATGACCGATGCCGTTGCCGTCCGCGGCACCGGCGTCCTGGAGGCGCCCCTCACGGAAATCTTCCGGATCAGTCTCTCGGCTTTCAATCTTGAAGGCGGCGACAACACGGCGGGTGCCCGCTTCCGTGTCAACAACAACGCAGCAGGCCTCATCACTTCAGAGGCACGCGTTCCTCTTACGGTCACATTCCGCAACGACAACCGCATTCAGGCGAAGTATGCGAACGAAACGGGTGACGGCGCGGATACACTCTCCGTCGGGTTCACGCCGGGCGCACCGGTTTCGGTCGATATCGTGGTCAATCCCCATGAGACGGATTCTGCCGAGTATACTCTGCACGGTGAGTCCTACATCCTGTTTCCGGAGAGCTACGATGTTTTCGTAGGCGGCATACCCATGGCCGCGCCCGACGGAGGCTTTCCATTCCATGTTCTCGCATCCGGGCCGGGCTCGGAGTATGTCCGCGGCGGAATCAACCATATGGGCTGGGTCGGCTCGACAAATGAGACCGGAGCCCACTGGCACTTCGACGATGTTTTCCTCTACACCGGTGAAAGCGTGAGCGACGAAAACGGCGGACCGCCGCCCGTCCCGGAACCCGGGACGGAGGGCGATCTTGTTTTCTTCGATGACTTCAGCGACGGCAACCGCTTCAACCTCGCGGAGCCGGACAGCGAAGGATTCATGGACAGCGGAGCGTGGTACAGCTCCGCTGGATCCGACGACCTCTTTATCAACGCTGAAGCCGAATTGCAGCAAAACGGCTCGGGCCGCCACGTTCTCGGCTATTTCCGCCCGAGTGACGAGCCGCTCATCCTCGATGTCGGCGACCGCGTCATCGTGGAGTTCGATGTCCGTTTCAACCACACAGGCGAAGCTCTCGGCAGCGGCGACTTCCGGCTCGGACTCTTCAACAGCAAAGGCGTGCGCGCCGTCCTCGAACCCACGCGGGGAACGAGCACGGGCAACGCCGGGCCCGAATTCGAAGAGTGGGACGGCATCATCTTCACGACCGTCGCGGGCGAAGCCGACGGCAGTATGCAATTCCGAAAACGCACGGAGACCCAGCCCATCCTCATTGCCACGACAGCGATCTACACGTCCATCGGTGATTCAGGCAGCTCTCCTTACGCCCTTCTGCCGAACACGGACTACTCCGGCAGTTTCACCATCGAGCGAATTGATGAAAACAGCATGATTCTCCAGGTGCGGCTCGCCGAAGATTACGTCCACACTGTCCTCGTCGACGAAACGGACCCCGCCGCCTTTGACACGGTTGTCTTCCACACGACCTCCGGCCTCGGGCAGTCGTCCATGACCCTCGACAACATCGCCATCCGCACAACCGTAGACCTTTCCACCGGCGAAGATCCGCCGCCGGACATCGAGACCGTCGATCCCGAAGGTCCGGGGGTAGACCACATCCTCTTCGACGGCGACTTCTCATTTTTCACCGACACCCGGCCCGAGTTCGCGACCACATTCGCCGCCGTCGAACTGATCGAACCGCAAGACAATCCGGTCGGCCTCGGCAGCGGGTTGTATTTCCTCGACAACGACGAGTTCGTGCCCGTGCGGGCCATCGGCACGCTCCAGGAACCGGTGGAGGACTTCTTTCGTCTCAGCCTCTACGCTCAGGCCCTTATGATCTCCGACAACACACGCGGCGCGCGCCTGCGCTTCGGCAACACGACCGCCGGGCTGGTCACCTCCGAATCGCGCACGGCCTTCACGGTCACCTTCCGCAACGACAATCACGTGCAGGCGAAGTTCGACGTCGACGGCGTCTCACAGACCTCGGATCTCGCTCTGCCCGTGGACGAACCGGCGCGCATCGACATTGTGACAAATGTCGGCACGGAAATCGCCCTCCGCTATACTTACCTCGGTGAAGAATACATCCTGCTTCCCGAGCACTACCACCTCTTCGTCGACCACGAACCGATGCCGGGGATGCCCGCGCACGGCTACGAGTTCCACTTCGCGTCCGGCCCGGAGTACGAAGCCAACCGCGGCGAAATCGACATCATCGGATGGGTCTCGGCCACGGCGGACACCAACGCGGAGTGGGTTTTCAACGACGTTCGGCTCTACCGCGGCAACCGAATTCACTACCACCCGGCCGACGATTATTACATGGGCTTCACCGCACAGGATGAAGACTGGCTGCAGGTCGACGGATTCGGATGGCTGGCGTGGACGGACGCCTTCCCGTGGAGCCACCACCACCGGCACGGCTGGCTCTACGCCGCCGGCCACGGGGGCCGCACATGGGTCTTCCACGACAGCGCCCTCGGCTGGCTCCTCGCGCGTTCCGCACATCCGCGCGCGTTCTTCCACTTCGAGAGCCAGACGTGGATTCTCCACGACGGAACTTCGGCAACACCGAACCGTCGGTTCTACCAGTTCGCCGCCGACCCGGAACACTCCGGCTGGCGCGACGAGGACGAGCTTTGAGCGACACAGACTTCATAGCGTAGCAAGCACAGCAAACAGCAGAGCGGCGAAAGCCGGATAGACCAAAGGGCCGGACGGGCAAACCGTCCGGCCCTTTTCGTCCCATAGCGGAACCCGCCGCCGCCTCTTTTCCAATCCCGGCCAACCGAATCGCGCCTCGCTGAAGCTTCAACCGACGCCCGGCATCCGCCCGCAACGTAGCGCGAAGCTTCAGCGAGCGACCGGCGCGCGGCCCCGAAAACACCACCGCTTCACCTCTCCGACCGAACCGGACGGATGAATTGGAGGAAAAACACATCCTCTTCCGCAGGCTCGCCGAGGCATTGCAACGCCTCGTCCACACCGCCCTTCATCTCCGGATACACTTCATACGCGACCGTAAGCACTTCACGAATGTATTCCGTCTGCCACGCCGTCACCTGTTCATAGGGCCATGCCTCCCGGTCACATACATACGGCAAAGCGAATTCCAGCGCCACGTTGATCGAGCCGCCCGTCTCCGCCTTGTATCCGAAAAGTTCCACGCCCACGTGACGCGCCAACAGACCGAGCCGCATGAAATGACGGAGATTCTCTGTCGTGTAGCTCCATGAACGCGTGCGGGCAATCTCGAGCGGCTGGCGGCCGTCCACCGAGATGTGCGCGCCAATCCGAGACATGGTGTCCTCTTCGAGAATAATACGCGCGAGATGCGTCCGCCCCGTGTAGAGGGCGAGGCTCACCGCCTGAAGGTCGAAGGCGCTTCCGTGATTGTTGCGTGCCCGCCGCTCGTGCCTCCCGTGCGGATGGGCCAGCAACCAATCGAGGAAATCGTTCATCCACGCCCGCATCGCGCGGGCGTCCGCGTCGCCCCACGCTCTGGAAGCTTCCAGCAGCAGCAGCGCGTCGACAAGGTAGACAAACACGTGCGTGTCAATGATGCCCGTGCCGCGGCCGGGCACACGCCCCGGAATAGCCTGGGCGTGATTGAGGTTCGGGCGCATGTGCGTCGCCTCATCCAGAAACCACACCCGGACAAGGCGGGCCGCCCGCTCCGCGAACCGCTCCTCTCCGGAAAGCGCGAACGTATACGCGAGCGTGCGCACATCGCCCACCATGTTATGGAGCGGATCGCGGTCGGAAACCCGGTCGCGTTCGGGGTTGAACTCACCGTCGCGGCGGATGTAAGGCAACCCGTCCTCACTTTCCGGGTCGGGCCACCAATAGGGTCCCGTGCTGTAGTAGTCGTGTGGGTTTCCGCTCGCCGGAACGGACTCATTGTAGGTCACCGAATAGTCGGTCTCAGCGGCGAGGATGGCCTCGGCTCGGGCCCGCAACGCCGCCCACGCGTCCGCCAGCGGCCCCTCCCCGGCGGCTACGGACCCGCGCACCTCCGCGACCCGCGCGGCATGGAGAAGGAGCAACTGATCACGCGCAACGTCACTTCCGAACGTGCCGGGAGCCGGCAAGACAAAGACGGCGAAAGCAGATAGCGGTAAAATTCCCTTCATCTCGAATTGCATAGGTAAAAAAGGCCGTCCCGCGTGCTGCGCCGGGACGGCCTGAAGAATTCGCTGTAAGGATCCGCCCCTACCGCGTCCGGCGCCGGTAGAACACGACCGCTGCCAATACGGCGATGCCCGAAAGCGCAGCCGCCGCCGAGGGTTCGGGGATCACGGAAATCTCGACTTGGTTGAGGACGTAGGCGTCCGCGACATTGCTGCCCATGACAAAGCCGACCGTATCGAAGCTTGTATAAATCCCCGATGCATCCACACGGGTTATCTCCGCCAAGGTGATCGTCCCGTCAGTCATGGAGTAGCTGATCGACATCTCGTCCGCTCCGGTGCGGGCCAGCGAAAGGACGCCGTCATAGACCACCCCCGGCGTCGCCGTAAGATTGTCCGACTGCGTGCTGCCTAGCGTATCGTAGACCGAGGTGGAGGCAATGAGGATACCGGCCGTGCCTGTGTTGCGCTTGCGGATGGAAATGCTTCGCGACTCGTCGAGGCCGCCGGCAAAAATATAGCCCGCGTAGTTCTCAAAGTCCGCGATGGCGCTGCCGGTTCCCGTGCCGCCGTGGTTGTCGGCGCTCACACGCGCGCCGCCGCTGTCCCACACGCCGACCCGGAAGTCGTTGCCGTCTCCGAGCGGCTCTCCGCGCGGAAAGGACACCGTGAAGTTCACCTGCAGGATCTCGCCCATGCCGATGGACACCGGGCTCCCCGCGTCGGTGAAATAGCCGAGAATGTGACGCCCGGAGCCGCCCGTGTTTTGACGCAACTCGCCGACGGACACGTCGACCGTGCTCGTCCCCGAAGAGGAAAACCACGCCATGGAGTTGTTCGAAAGATCCTGGGTGAAGCGTTCGCCGTCGGCCCAGGTCTCGTTGATGAGGGTGTTGCCGGAAAGCGGAAGCGCACAGGCTGCCGCGAGGATACCGATAATCTGTTGTTTTTGGATCATGTTATTCGATTCGGGGTTGATGGATTATAGCAGAGATGTAGAGCCGCGCTCACCGCCGCCGTCTGCGGAACAGCACAAGACCGAGCCCGGCCGCACCCGCGAGCGCCGCGAAGAGCGATGGTTCCGGGATGACCGAAATCTGGACTTGGCTGAGCGTGTAGCCGTCGGCCACATTGCTGCCGAGGACGAAGCCGACGGTGTCGAAAGATACATACGGATCCGATGAATCCGTACGGCTGATGGCGGCGAAAACCGTCTCCCCGTCATCAAGGGAATACGCGAGGGTCACCGTGTCGGTGTCTGTCCTTTCAATCTCAAGACGTCCCGCATATATTGTGTTGTACGCGACGGAAGTATGATCGCTCTGCGTGCTGCCCAAGGTGCTGTAAACACCCGTCGATGCGATGAGAATACCGTCCGACGGCGCGTTCTTCTTGCGGAGGGATATCGAACGCGAAGAGTCGAGACCGCCCGCGAAGATGTAGCCGGTGTAGTTTTCGAAAGCGACGTTGTTGTTGGAGGAGCTTGTCCCGGCGTGGTTGTCCTCCGTCACGCGGGCGCCTTGGCTGTCCCAGGCACCCATACGAAAGTCGTTGTTGTCCAGTGCGAAGTTCGTGTTACCGCTCGTGAAATCGAACGATATCAGAAAATCGACACGCAGGAATTCCCCCACGCCGAGAGCGACCGGACTTCCAGCGTCTGTGAAATAGCCGAGAATATGACGCCCGCCGCCGCCCGTGTTTTGCGTCATGAATCCGACTCCGTCGTCAACGGTGCTGCCGCCCGCCGAGGAAAACCACGCCATGGAGTTGTTGGCGAGATCCTGGTTTGTGCGGTCTCCGTCCGACCACGTTTCGTTGATGACCACCGATCCCGCCGCCGAAAACGGCAGGACGGCAACGCAGTAGAATAAGGGTAGTTTTTTCATTTTCGGATGTTGTTGAGGTTATTGGATGAGCCTGAGTCCGCCCTCTCATGGAAACGGCACTCCTATTTCAGATCCGAGGATTTAGGCGGGGCACTCCGCCGCGTCAATCATAATTATTATATTAAATTGATGAAAATTTCCGCCAATCCCCCGTGACGCGCCCACAGCGGCCCTCAGGCCCCGGCGTTTTCAAGAAAAGCGCGCTGCCCGGGATGCCCGAGCGCCTCGTCGACCGGCGCGAGGTAGGGATGCCATTGCCGCTCCCATTCGAGGCTGAGGACACCGCCATACGCGTCTTGCCGCAGAACGCGGGCGAGATCCCCGAGCGGAAATTCCCCTTCGCCCGGCAAAACATAGGTGAACGGATGCCGCGCCGAAGGTTTGCCCACGCTGTCCTTGTAATGGATGTGCGGGACATGCCCGCGAAGCGCCTCCCAAGTCACGTCGACGGCCTCGCCGGCCTTGCGCCAGGTGTGGTGGGCGTCCCAGAGCACGGGGATTTCAGCGCCCGCCGCGTCCCATAGCGCGCGGCAGTTCGCACCCGTGCAAAGGGCGTCGTGGGTTTCCACCATGATGTCCACCGTCCAGCCGCGCTTTTCTCGCTCGGCCCGCCACCAGCGGACCGATCCCACCGCTTCGGCGAGGTACTCCGCCGGGAGCGGCGAGGCGAAAGCGCCTCCGTCAAACACCCGCACGAACGGCGCGCCAATGCCCTCCGCCCACCCGGCGAACGCAAGGAGTTCGTCGCGCGCGCCCTCCGGCGCACCCGCGAGCTTGAAAGAACTGTCGAGCGAAACGATCTCCACGCCCGCCCTGGCCGCGTATTTCCGCAATTCGGAGGGCTCGCCGTACTGCTCGCGGAAGAGCGCGGGCAAGTCCATGCGGCCTTCAAGGGCACGGATCTCGACGCCGCCGAGATTATGGCGGCGCACAAGGGCGAAAACTTCCGCGAGGGAGAGTTCGGGGCAGCCCAGCGTCGAAAAAACCGCGCGGGGCCGTGAAGTTTGGGTTGACGAAGCCATCCTCCCACCAGTTAATACTTATTAAACGAATGGCAAGGAAAATCCGTCCCATCGGGCGGTTTAACTCCCGACTGCCGTTGAACCCCGATCACCACACACGACCGCGCACTCCACGCGGAAAAAACGCATATGAGAAAGAACACCTCTGTAAACCCCTCGAATCCCGTCCGCGCCGCCGCCGCCCGGTGGTTGCCGCTGCTCGGCGTCCTCGCGGCGCCCTTTGCCGGGGCCGCGACCGTGGTCGACTCGCCCGACGCCCTGCGCACGGCCATGCAGTCGGCGGTTCCCGGCGATACCTTCGTCGTCGCCGACGGCATCTATGAAGCCGTCACATGGATGATTGTCGGCGAGGGCACGGAGGAGGCTCCGATCACCGTCCGCGCGGAAACACCGGGGCGCGTCATCTCCACGGGGCGCTCGGCCATGCGGATCGGCGGCGAGCACCTCGTAATCGACGGTTTTGTTTTCACCGAGGGCGGGCTGCCGGGCTCGGCCATCATCGAATTCCGCACCGGCGGAACCAACTACGCCAACCACACCCGCCTGACCAACTGCGCCATCGTGAACAACAACATCGTAGGCGCGCGCACACACTATGTCTCCCTCTACGGTCGCCACAACCGCGTGGACCACTGCTATTTTGCCGAGCACAACCAGAACGGCGTCACGCTCGTGGTCTGGCTGCCCTCCAACGTGCCCGACGGCGTGGACGAGGCGGTCTACCACCGCGTCGACAACAACCACTTCGCGGACCGTATCGACGGGGGCGAGAACGGCTGGGAGACGATCCGCATCGGCGACAGCCAGACGTCCCTGCAGAACGCGCGCGTCGTCGTGGAGGAAAATCTTTTCAGCCGCTGCGACGGCGAGATCGAGATCATCTCCAACAAATCCGGCGAGAACATCTACCGCAACAACACCTTCTACCACTCGCAGGGCACCCTCACCCTGCGCCACGGCGACCGCTGCGTGGTCGACGGCAATTACTTTCTGGGGGGAACGATCCCCCGCACGGGCGGGATACGCGTTATCGGCGAAGACCACCTCATTATCAACAACTACATCGCCGGAACAACCGGCCGCGACGGCGCGGCCATAACCGTTTACACCGGCGTGCCCGACAGCCCGCTGAACGAATACTTCGCCGCGCACAATGCGGTCATCGCCTTCAACACCTTCTACCTTGTCCAAGGCCCCTACCTCGACCTCGGCACCGGACTTGGCTCGCGCGACCGCACCGTCCTCCCGGAAAACGTCGTGTTTGCCAACAACGTCATGATCGCGGGCACGCTGACGACGGGGGTCTTTGTCAGCGGCGAAGACATCGACAGCCACCACTTCGAAGGCAATTTCTACGAGGGCCGCGCTCTCGGGCGCAGCGATCCCGCCGGATTCACCGAGGCGGCGCTGCACCACACGTTTGTCGACGGCATACAGCGCCCGCGCCCGATCAGCCCGGTCGTCGGTGCGGCCGTCGGCGAGTATCCCGAAGTCACCGAGGACATCGACGGACAGCCGCGCACCGAACCGAAGGACACCGGTTTCGACCAGTTGAGCGATGCCCCCGTCACGCGCCGCGGGTGGCTTACCCCGGCGGATGTCGGTCCGGAGTGGATCGGCGAAGACCGCGACATGCGCTTCGTCACGTGGCTGCGCGCCGAGTTGTTTTTCGGCGACCGGCGGGGCGAAGCGGCGGACGGAGCACTGGTGGTCGACGCTCTCGGGGCTCTTCACATCGACCTCTTTCCCTGGGTCTACCACAGCGAAACCGGAGGGTGGTGGTACGCCGGCGGCGCAGGCGGCGAGACTTTCTGGGCGCATGACGACACCCTCGGCTGGCTCCACATCCTTCCCGAAGCCTTCCCGTGGATGTATTCGGCGGACCTCGGCTGGCTCTACCATGCCTCCGGCACGGCACCCGCCCGCCTCCTCTGGCAGCGCGACGAAGAC
>SLLG01000239.1 GCA_007134215.1 Opitutales bacterium
GATGGCGTCAACATTTTTGTTTGTAAAACTCCAATTAAATCACAGAAATGCGCGTAATTCCCCTGTTTATGCGGACCCCCAGACGACGCGGCCCTCAAAAACTCACAAGAAAAGCAATCGGAAACCGATTTTCAGCGCCCTGCGGTCAGCCAACGCCTCCTTTCGCAACGGGTTCGACGGAGGCGTGCCTCCGTCGCTACGGGTTCGCCTGGTCGCGCCTCCGGTAGCTGCCGGACCTTGGGGCGCGGTCGGTGTCGCCGGCCGCGGCGTCGACCTGACCGGCGATGGAGTCACCAACCTGCAAGCCTTCGTTTTCGGCCTCGACCCATGGGCGAGCAACAGCCCGTCGATGGGCATTCTCCCCGTGCGGGCGGGCGACGACACGGACCATGAACGAAAACTCCATCGCGAGCAGAGTCGCCCCGACGCGCTCAAGGGCGGAGGGGCTCCGCCTCAGTCCTCCGGTTTGTCGCCGGGCGGGCTCATTTTGACGATTTTCGGATCGAAGCGGGCGACGGGCTCGACGAGGTCGGTCTGGGCGGCCATGACTTGGTGGATGTCCTTGTAGACGCCGGGCACCTCGTCGATCCCGGCGGAGAGGACTTCGACGCCGCGCTCGGCGAGCAGCTTCTTCGTGTCGCTCCAGGTGAAGGTCCGGGCCGCTTGTTTGCGGCTCATGACGCGCCCTGCGCCGTGGGCCGCGCTGTGGAGGGAGGCGGGCTCGCCCTTCCCGCGCACGACGAAACCCGGCGCGGCCATGGAGCCGGGAATGATCCCGAGAACGTCCGGCCCCGCCGGTGTCGCCCCCTTGCGGTGGACAATGACTTCGCGCGTGCGGCCGCCGATGCGGTGGGATTCCTTCCACGCGAAGTTGTGGTGATTCTCGACGTCGAGGATGACCTTCGCGCCGATGCGCCTGGCGATGTGGCGGTGGATGAGGGCGTGGTTGGCGGCGGCGTAGTGCCCCATGAGGTTCATGGCTTCCCAGTATTCGCGGCCCGCTTCGTCGCCGAGGTCGAGCCACGCGAGGTGCTTTAGTTGCTTGGGCAGGTCGGCGTGCCGGTCCATCGCGATACGGCTGTAGTGGGAGCACACCTGCGCCCCGGTGCCGCGCGAACCGCTGTGGCTGAGGAGGGCGAGGTAATCGCCGGGCGGCACGCCGAGGCTGTCGTCATAGACGGTGAGCGCGCCGAACTCGACGAAGTGGTTGCCCGATCCGCTCGTGCCGAGTTGCGCCCACGCTCTGTCGCGGAAGCGCTTGGTGACGGGCGAGACGTTCCAGTCGCGGTCCATGACGTCGTGTTCGCGGCGCTCGCGGAAGGATGCGCCGATGCCGAAGCGCGTCTCGTTCTCAAGGGCCTTGGCGAGGCGGTCGCGCTGCCCCGGAAGACCGGCGGCGGGCTGGTCGTAGACGGAGAGCTTCATGCGGCAGGCGATATCGACGCCGACGGCATAGGGGATGACGGCGCCTTCCGTGGCCAGGACACCCCCGATGGGCAACCCGTAGCCAAGGTGCGCGTCGGGCATGAGCGCTCCCGCCACGGAGACGGGCAGCGCGCAGGCGTTGGCCATCTGCGTGACGGCCTGCTCCTCGAGGCCGTCGCCCCACTGCCGCCACGGCGCGGGCGTCTCACGCGGCGTGAATCCCGATAAAGAGGTTTTCATGGTTCCAAGCCATACCCGGCGGGGCAGCCCGCCGCAAGAATTCGCGCAAACATCGCGGTGAACCCAACCGTCAAGACCCTGCACCGCAAGGAGTTCAGTCAAGGGTTCACGATGCCGGGTGTTTCCGGCATCCACGGGTTCAACACCTTTCAGACGACGGCGGGCGGTCCGGACCCCCGGCACGACGCGGAGGCCGCGGGAATACCGCCTCGTAAATCATCTCGTTTGCGCCGACGCCGGGTGCAGGACCCGGAGCGCCGCCACGGCGTTCAGAATGCGTCGAAGGCGATTTGGTCGTCGGCCACGCCAAGTTCGCGGAGCATTTTGGTGCAGGCTTTGACCATCATGGGCGGTCCGCAGAGATAGAATTCGACGGCCTTCGGATTGGGATGCTCTTCGAGGTAATGCAAGAGGACGACTTCGTGGATAAACCCGGTCGCACCGTTCCAGTGGTCTTCCTCGAGCGGTTCGGAGAGCGCCGGATGAAAGCTGAAGTTCGGATGCTCACCCGCCAGACCTTCGAAATAGTCGTCGTAGAAGATTTCCTGCCGCGAACGCGCTCCATACCAGTAGCTGATCTTCCGGCGGCTCCTTTCATTTTCGAGAAGGTGGGCCAGGTGCGCGCGCATGGGCGCCATGCCGGCCCCGCCGCCGATGTAAACCATCTCCCGTTGCGTCGGCTTGATGTGGAAGTCGCCGAAGGCACCGATGGCCGTCACCACGTCGCCCAGCTTGAGGCTGAAAACGTAGCTGGAACCGACACCCGGCGGACAGTCCTGCCCCGGCGGGGGCGTGGCGATCCGGAGGTTGAACGCGAGGGTGCGCTCCGTCACGGGGTTGCTCGCGAGAGAGTAGTTATTGCGCCGCCCGCTCTCCGGATTGCGGGCGACCAGGTCGAAGACGTGCTGCCGCTTCCAGACGGTGGCGTACGGCTCGGGAATATCGAAGTCGCGGAAGCGGATCTCCCCGTATGCCGGGATATCGAGCTGCATGTAGTCGCCGGGAATGAAGTCGATTGTCTCCTTCGGATCGACGGGTTCGAGGACCAGCTCTTTGATGAAAGTGGCGACGCTGCGGTTGCTCACGACCTTGAGCGTGTAGGTCTTCTGCGCGCGGGCACCCTCCCCTCCGGCACGCTCGACATTCAGCCAGATACGCCCGTTGCGCTCCTCGGCGGGATAGGTTGCGAGCCCGCGGCAAACGGGCGCGCGGGCGGGCGAGCCGTCTTTGAGGTTGAAGCGGCCGTTGTGTTTCGGGCACTCGATCATTTTGCCGATGACGAGACCGTCCGCGAGGTGGGTATTGCCGTGTGTGCAGATACCGTCGGTGGCGTGCAGCCCGCCCTCGTCGTCGCGCATGAGGGCAAAAGTCTTTTTCCCGTGGTCGAAACGAATCACATCCTCCGCTCCGAGGTCGGCGGCGGCGCAAATCTCCAGCCAGCCGTCGGCGTCCGGCTCGTCGCCGGAGCGGTGCAGCCCCTCTTCGACGCGCTTCTTCGGCTCGGGCAGCGTCACCTTCACGTGATGCGTGGGGTCCTTCACCTGCTTCAAGACGGTGGGGATGATTTCCTTCCAGCAAGCCCAGAGACCCGGGTACGGCTTGGGCATGTCGTCCTTCACCAACGCATGCAGCTTGGGAAGGTTGTGGTAGGGAACGAGCGGAAACATATGGTGCTCAATGTGGTAGTTCATATTCCAATACAGGAACCGGTGCACCGCATTGGAATAAAATGTCCGGCAGTTGAGCCGGTGGTCGAGGACGTTCTCCGCCAGGCCCGCGTGCTGGGTATAGCCGTAGACGGGCATGAGCCAGCTCCCGAAGAAATTCGCCAGACCGACGAGGAGAAGCGGCAGGATACTGCCCACCGCAATCGAGACAACGACGACGGCCGCGTATATGGCCACGTAGACGCGGGCGCGGCGGTAGACCTTGGGATACTCACTCTCCGGGATGAAGGTCTTTTCCTCCTCCGCCATCTTCCCGAAACTGTGCAGAAGAATGCGGCGGTAATATTTCAAATACACACCCCAGTTGAAGAAGCTGAGAACAAGCGCCTTGATGTCGGGCGGGCGCGGCACGGCGATCTCCGGATCGCGCCCGACGATGATGGTGTCGCTGTGGTGCCGCGTGTGGCTCCAGCGCCAGACAACCGACTCGCGCATGACCATGAAGGAGGCGATCTCGTACAGAGCGTTGTTCATCCAGTCTGTCTTGAAGGCCGTGCCGTGTCCGGCCTCGTGCCAGCGGGAGTCGGAAGTCGAGGCATACAGGGCGGCGTAACAGAGGTAGGGCACGACGACCCACCACGACCCCCAAAGCGCAATCGTCGCCGCGGCGAAGCCGATGATCAGGCCGAACCAGAGAATCGTGTCGCGGATCGCGGGGCCGTCGCGCCGCTCCAATAGCTTGCGCATCGCCGCACGCGGCACGGGGCATTGGTACCAGTCTGCCTCGGCAAGGCCCAGCTCGACGGCGCGGTGGGCGTTCTCACCGGTCAGGCTGTAGTCGAGAATCTTCGGAGGGCGCATGAGGGTCGCGGTGCCCTCACCGTGATCGAGGTCCATTGGATGTTCCATGGCGGGTGTATCAGGTTATTGGTGGGTGAAAGTAGAAGAAGAGGCCCGTTCAATGTCCACGACTCCACCCCGCGGCCGTCCGGCAGACAGCCGAAGGCACGCCGGCCGACTTGAGGACGCCTGCGGGGTAGATGCATAAGCGATCATACTACGCCATATAAGCCGCACAGGTCTTCTCGGATTCCGCACAAAAGTTTGCGGATTTTGTCCGGCGCGTCGCTCTCAGGGGGTGCCGTTGAATTCGTGCACGGCCTCAATCATAGCGACGACGTTTTCAATCGGGGTGAGCGCCTGCACATTATGGATGGCATTGAAGACGAATCCGCCGCCGGGGGCGAAAATCTTACACCTTTCGAGAACCTCCGCGCGCACCTCCTCCGGCGTGCCGAAGGGCAGGGTTTCCTGCGTGTTCACTCCGCCGCCCCAGAAGGTGATGCGGTCGCCGTATTTGTCCTTGAGCAAGCGCGGCTCCATGCCGGCGGCGGAGCACTGCACGGGGTTGAGGATGTCGAAACCGGAATCGATGAAGGTATCGATGAGCGGTTCGACAGCCCCGCAGGAGTGCTTGAACGTGCGCCAGTTTGTGTTCGCGTGGATCCAATCGTTGATTCGCTTGTAGCGCGGCAACCAAATCTCACGTACGGCGGGCACCCCGCAGAAGAGCGAGGCCTGGGTGCCGAAATCCGTGCCGCAAACAACCACGATGTCAATCACGTCCCCGGCGATCTCGTGCAGGCGGGCCATGTTCTGCAAGGCGATCTCAGCCTGGCGGTCAAAGACTTCCATGACAAAGTCCGGCTCACTGGCCACCGTCATGTACCAATCAGCCACCCCGCGGACGCCTTTCGGGTGTTTCAGAAAGGGAGCGGGCACAAGAGCGATGTCTCCGAGGCAGGTGCCGTTGAGATGCACGCTGATGGCGCGTCCGCACGTGCGGTAACGCTCCGCTTCGGTCTTCCAGTAGTCCGCCTCCTCTTCGCTCATCGGGCCGAACTCTTCGAGATTGTCCTCCACGCGCAGGTCGTCTTCGTCGAAGTCCGGATCCACCCGCTCGATCGCGTCGAAGAAATACCCGGTCTTCGGCATGTGGCCGCTGGCCGGAACACTGCGGTCGCCCTGTGGGAAAATATAAGTGTCGCCCGCCGCGCTGGTCTCCGTCTGGAAAAACTTGGAGACGAGCACGTCCTGCCCCCATGGAGTGGTCCACGGCTTCCAGTTCTCGTTGGGGAAACCGAAGATCGTGCGCCGCGGAAAGATCGGCTGCACATCAAGGCCCATGGCATCGAGGAGATCCTCCTCCACCTCGCCGAGCATCTGGTAGGGCTCGCAGACACGCACCGGTCGGGGCTCAAGGGCGTAGTGCCGCCGCAGCCCCTCCACGACGCTGCAATGAATACCCGTGATAAAGGAGCTGCCGAAGTCCATGGGCAGGCGGTCGGCCTCCCGGTGGTCAACGACGGCGCGGATGCGTTCTTTGCTGGTCATAGTGAAATCTCCCGCAGATTTCGGCGAACAGGACGCCCGATTAGGCACACTGTTCATGCCGGACACTGATATGAAGAATATTAATCGAAGTAGCCGTGTTTGTCTTCTCGCTATTTGTCCGCTTCCTTGCATATTTTGTCGGCATGCTGGAAGACCTGAAGTTACGCCCCGGCTACGAGGGCTTCCTCTTTCTCGCCGAGTCCGTCCGCAACCCTCCGGTCCTGCGGCCGCACCGCCACGTCGAACTCGAGCTGAACCTCGTGGCCGAGGGGTCGATCACCTACATCGTTGACGGCGAGCGCTTCACCTTCCGGAAGGGTGCCCTTCTGTGGTTTTTCCCGGCGCAGTTGCACCAGCTTGTCGACCGCACGGCGGACGCCGCTTACTACGTGGCCGTCTTCAAGCCGGACCTCATCCGACGTTCCTGCCGCGGTCCGCGCTACAAGGATCTGAAGAGACAGAAACCGAGAGGCAGCGGTATCCTGCAGACCGAGCTGCCGCCCCGCGACTTCGATGACCTGCGGCGCGAGATGGACGCGCTCATCGAGGACGGACTCGATCCCGACCTCTTGAACCGGGAGGCGGGTTTCGGTTTGAGCGCGGGATTCAGTTTCCGGCACAACGACCCCGACTGGTTGAATGCCGGCCTGCGCCACCTTCTCCTCTACGGCTGGCGCCTCCAACAAGGCCGCAGCGGTTCCAAGCAATCCGTCGCGCTCCATCCGGCGGTGCGGAAGGCGCTCGCGATGATCGACCGCGAGACCGCGACCTCCGACGACGCCAAGGCGCTCGCCCGCCGCTGCGGCGTCAGCGACGCCTACCTCAGCCGACTCTTCCACAGGCAAGTCGGTGTCACCTTGACAAGGTACCGGAATTCCATTCGCATCAGCCGATTCTGGGACGCATGGCGGCGGAACGGACAAGACAACCTCCTCGAAGCTGTCTACAAGGCGGGCTTCGGAAGCTATGCGCAGTTCTTCCGTGTCTTCACCGAAACTTACGGGAAAGGCCCGCGCGAAGCCCTGCGGGCAGGCGCGAAGGTATCGGATGGATCGGGCGTTGATCAAAAATCGACCTTCACCGGATAATCTCTCCAGCGCGCATCGTCGGTAAGGGCCGTTGCCCCGGCTTCTATCGCCTGGGCAATAAGAAGGCGGTCGAATGGATCACGGTGATGATCCGGCAAGGTATCCATACGGCAGATCTCATGAAGTTCGAGCGGGATTTGGCGAAACCCGTGCTTTGACACCAAAGTGCGGGCAAAGTCCTCGGTAGTGTCGTCCAGGCGCAACTTACCGATTCTCCTTTTGATCGAAATTTCCCAGATAGACACCAAGCTGAAGAGAATTTCGTGTTCACCCTCCGGGTTCTCCAAAACATCGTCCCATTTGTGCGGCAACCGGGGATCGTCTTGCCGCCACCACAACAGCACATGGGTATCGAGAAGGTAGCGCACCCGGACTTACCCCATGTATTCCCGCATTTCTTCGATGGGCTCGCAAAAATCCTCCGCAACCCAAATCTTTCCCTTCATATCACCCCTTTTTCTTTGGGAATCCGGCGCCGTCCGCTCAATCGGCCGCAACTCCGCCACCGGCACACCGCGCTGCGTGATGATGAAGCGCTTGCCCGCCCGCGTCTGCCGCAACAGCTTGGAAAGCTCCGTCTTCGCAGCAAAAGCGCCTATCCGGGTGGGCTTTTCTTCTGTGGCCGATATTTTCATGCTAAACTAGTTTGAAAAACTAGTTGGCACTGTCAAGCCGTTTTCGACCGAAGGATGCCCGCTTCCGCGGCAACCGGTCCGTCTGCGGGCACCGAAAATCCCGTCAGGCATAGGCATCGGCGGCGAACTCGCGTTCGCCGTCGGTGCCTTGGTGGCCGGTCGGAAGAGTGGCGGCGGCGGCGGGTGAGAACCTCAGCCGCACGGCGAGGACTTGCCCAGCCATGGCATTGACCGGAAGACCGCGCAGACGCAGAACCGGCTCGGCATCAACAAGTGGCCCGTATCCGGGCAGGCGGTTCACGACACACTCGACGGGGCTGCCGTCATTGAGGAGGACGGCCTCATCCGGCAGAACGCCAATGGGACGCAACCGCACCGCATCGGTCGTCGGAGGCTTGTGCAGGATGACATACACGGTTTCCCCGCGCCGTGTGAGGAGGACGTGGCGGTTGTCCGAGAGGCCAGAGGCGGGCACCGTCCCGTCGAAGGCCTCGCGCACCGGCTTGAGCCATTTGCCGATACGCCTGAGGCGGGCCGCATCATCGGGGGCGAAGGTGCCGTCGGCACGGGGACCCACGTTGAGGAGGTAATTTCCACCCTTCGCCAGCACCTTGGCGATGCTGTGCCGGAGGTGGAAATCGCTGTAGTGATCCTCGTCCTCTTTCCAGCCCCACGAATAAAGCCCCACGGACTGGCACGCCTCGGTGGGCCCGGCAAAGGCCTCATCCGCATTGATGGCATTGTCCCAGTCGCGCTCCGGAGTGCGGAAATCGCCCGCCCCGAAACCCCGCGGGTTAATGACCGCGGCTGGCTGTAGCTCTCGGATGAGGTCGTGAAAGGACTCATCCCTGTGCTTCATCACGTTGGCATCCCACCACCAGCCGTGAATTGGCCCGTATTGAGTGAGCAGCTCGCGCATCTGCGCACGGACATAATCAAGGTAGGCTTCGAGGCCGGGCGAGTCGCCCGGTTGCGGCTGCGCGAACTCATAGGGCCGCCCGGCGTGAGGGTAGCCGGGGTGGTGCATGTCGGGAATCGAATAATACAAACACAGCGGCATGCCCTGCTTCCGGCAGGCCTCGCTGAGGAGCCGCAAAACATCTCGCCCATACGGTGTATTTGTAATCTTGAAGTCCGTGTACTTGCTATCCCAGTTGCAGAATCCGTCGCAGTGCTTCGTGGTGAAGACCACATACTCCATGCCTGCGGCGCGCGCCGCATCGAGCCAAGCATCCGGATCGAAGCGATGAGGGTGGAACTGCGCGAGGTAGCGCCCGTAGTCTTCCCGCGAGACGGGCCAGCGCCAAATCTCCTGCTCATGCCAACCCTTGATAGCATACAGGCCCCAGTGGACAAAGAGACCAAAGCGTTTTTCGAAGAACCAGTCGCGGGCGTCATGGAAGCGTTTCATCATTCTGCGGCACAATGGGGTTTCGGTTCGTATTCTGTCATTTGGAACCGCCGGGAAGATTCATTGGTGACGGACGAAGGCGCCAATTCGTTTTCGTTGCAATCGTTAAGTGCAAACCGCCGCTTTACGATTAAAACGCAACTCGCCTTGCAGCTTGGAAAAGCGGAGACGAAAAGAGTGGAAACCATGATACCCTATGGCCCCCAACTTCGCGGCACCCCGGCGAATCAGCATGGACGGAGGAACCGTTTGCCGGTTTTGCTGTGCGCGGGTCTGCTGCTCACACAACCGATGAACGGCGCGGAGGAACGGGATGGCTTTTTCTTTACGGAGGCGCCGGAGGCGGTTGAAACACGGCCCGGACCGCCGGCCGGACCAGCGGGAACGCTCTCCTTCCAATTTGTCCTCGACGGCATCGAAACAACCCTCGAACTGCCGCACCGTGCCGCCGGGCGCGGCTACACGGAGGGCACCCTCGCGGAGCTGCCGTTTGGGCGGGCGTGGCTCTTTTTCGGTGCCGGCGGGGGCGGTCTCAACCTCGCGTGGGAGAACGCCGAGGGGGAGAGCCTCCTCGCGCAAATGAGCCTGAGCCGGCTCAAAGGCAGCCAACCGTATCACCTCGCCATCGCATGGGATTTCGAAAAGGATCTGCTGCGCATGTGGCTCAATGGCGTGGATCAGGGCGACCTGCTGCATTCGCGCGCCGGAAGCAACATCACTCCCGGGGCCCTGACCGATACCCTCAAGGTCGGCGGCGGGCTGCGCGACCGCGAGTTTTTCGAGTGGTACGACCGCCACAATGTTCCCGCCGGAAAGGTTGAAAATTCCGCTCCGAAGAAGAAAACTTTGGGCTGGGGCCAGTTCGCCAAGGGCGCGGCCCAGTTCCGCGGCGCGGCCGGCACCCTCGTGCTCGCCATCGACGGTCTCCGCCGCCTCGCCACAACGCCCTGAAACTCTCCCGCCGTGGCACCACACCATCCCGGCGTGAACACTCCGGATCCTTCGGATGACCAACGGGAACCAAAGTGGCGAGCCCGCTTCGGAAGGAACCGGGATGCTCTTCTGCCCCGTCCGGACACGTTTACGCTTTGGCCCTCGTGCGCTGGCGGGGGCTCTGCCGACGGCCGGCATGGATTTTTTTGGCGGCGCGGGCGCTTTCGCCCTGCGGGCGAACCGTACCGCGGTCGACCCAACTGCCCTCGATCATCATGGTTTTCGGATGCGTTGGCACCCCGCGCTCGTTGCGGATGATGTGGGCTGTGAGGATGTCGGCGGCGGCGGACCCGATGATGTCCGCGCACTGCTTCACGCCGCTGAGCTTTCCAAAATCCGCGGAAATGGAAATCGCGCCGCAATCCCCGGGCATCCGCAGGCCAGCGGCTTCAAGGAACGCTTCCAGTATCCAGTCCTCTGTCACGATAATCACATCGGGTTCGTAGCGGCGGTACCAGGCAAGCATCTCACGCGGATCGTTCCCTTCCGGAAGCGGGGGAATGGCCTCCGCTTCCATACGGTCGCGGAGATAGGAGTAATAGGCCCCGAACCATGCGTAGTTGTCCCGTCCGAGACTGTTCCGGCAGGACACCAGCCCCGGACGCCGGTAGCCGAGTTCCCGGACTTTCTGCATAGCCAGCACCATATTGCTGTAATGGTGCGGGATGACTTTATTCAATCCGGGATCATGAAAGCGCTCTTCCGTGCAGATCAGGGAGACCACCTCCCAATCCATCCTGAACGAGGTCAACTCCGTCGGAAAAGGCGGGAGAAGGACGCCTTCAATACCCCGCGACTGGAGAATGGAAGTGATCCGCTGCGGACTGAGACGCGGTTGAAAGACCGGGAGCCGGGTCATTTGGTACCCAAGTTTTTCAAGCCGCTCCTCTGCCGAAGCAATGAGTGTGTTGGTGTAGGGGTCTGCCTTGAACGCCTTCCTCTCCTCAAAAAGGTCGATCACCGCGACAAAGGACCGAGTCTCGATCTTCTGATTCATCCGGATGCGGGTCATCAGTTTGACGATGTCCGGATCCGGCACGTAACCCATCTCGTCAGCGGTTTTGCGGATGGCCGCACGGGTGGACTCCTTGATTTTCGGGTGGTTGCGCAGCGCGTAGGAGACGGACATGACCGAGTACCCGGTTTTGCGGGCGATGTCGACCAAGGATACGCGTGATTTCCCCATTTCGGTTTACCTTACAACAGCGGGTCGCCGTGTCGAGACGAAAAGGAGCCATGAGACGATTGATGCGGGCGATGTCTCTGGACGAAAGATTGATGCACCCAAAGTAGAAGCGGCATCCTGCCGCTTGTTGACCGGTGCCTCAAGCGGCAGGATGCCGCTTCCACTATGGTAACCGGCACCTTGCCGGTTGCTTTCCGTGAATCTGCGGCCAACTTCATCCAGCGGAGGACTCATAACGGATCTCCGGAAACTCCGCCGCAGTGCGGGCGTTTCGTCCGTTACCGGAGGCATAGGGTCCAAGGACAACACCGGTCCATCCCGTTGCCAGTTCTGTCGAAAGGAGCCGCAGCGGACAGCGGTCGAGGGTCTCGAGCGTACCGGGATCCGCGCCCGCGCGCAAGGTGTAGTGCGTGTAATCGCCGGACACCTCAAGGTGGCAGACCTCACCGGCAAAGGGAATTCTTCCCATCACCTGCTCCATGTCGAGAATCCGCCGCCGCACCAACAGAAAAGACCCGCCGGATTCCCTTCGCAAGAGCAGCGAAACATGAAAAGTGTCGCTTTGGCGGAGGGCCAATCCCGCCTCTTCGCCAATGTTCCCGGGACGAAACCGCATTACGGCGCGCATCTTGAAGTGAAAATGCTCCTGGCGGCGCCCGATGAAGGCGGGAGTGGCACAATCCGCCAATGAACGCGCGTTGCCCCGCAAGCGCACCCCGCCCCCGGGCAGCGGCGAACACTCCGCCGGTGAAAGGGGTGCCCGTAGCGTGGACCATTGTAGGGCGAGGCGGTCGTTTTCGAAAACCGCATCCGCCGCGGGTGCCGGCCACGGGCACGGGGTGAGCGCGGGAGCGCGCATGGTGGCGCTGATCGGCCGGTTTCCATTGACCACCGGCCATCCATCGACCCACTCCACCGGAGCAAGAAAGGTCTCACGTCCCATGACGTGAAAATTGTATCCAAAACGCGGATCATGCCGCGTGCCCAGAAAAACCATCCACCATGAACCGTCATGCGCTTCGACAAGATCCCCGTGCCCGGTGTAGCGGATGCCATGGGGAACGAGATGGCGGTGGGTCAGAATGGGATTGTGAGGACAGGGCGTGAACGGACCCCAGGGTGACTCGCTCCGCCCCACTGTGATCATGTGTCCATAGCCGGTCCCGCCCTCCGCGCAGAGCAGGTAATACCAGCCGTTGGCCTTGTAGAGGTGCGGGCCTTCCGCGTCCGTCGAAGCAAACGGTCCGGAGATGCGACGCACGGGTTGGAGCAGGCGACCGCTGGTCACGTCGATCTCCGCCTGTACGGTCGATCCGCGCTCGCGGCGCGTGTAATACACCCGACCGTCGTCGTCGAAGAACAGCGACGGATCGAAGCAGCCCTGATCCACACACACGGGCTCCGACCACGCCCCGGCGGGATCCTCCGCCGTGACGTAGAAATTCCCCGAGCCGCCGACGTCAGTCGTGATCAGGTAGAAGCGGCCGTCATGATGGCGCAAGGTGGGCGCGAAGATTCCCTGCGAGCTGGGCCGTGCGGCGAGGTCGAGCTGCGACCGTCGCGTAAGGGCATGGCCGATCGGACGCCAATGCACGAGGTCACGGCTGTGAAAGAGCGGCACGCCGGGAAAGTACTCAAACGAACTGACGCCAAGGTAGTAATCCCCCCCCACCCGGCAGATGGACGGATCGGGATGAAAGCCGGCAATGACCGGATTGGCAAAAGTGCGCGGCCACGGTTCGGCTCCGGGCTTGGCGCCGTGCACGCTGCGTGCAGGCGGCGGTCCGGACGCAACAAGGGGATCAGCCATGGAATGCGGCCTCAATTACTGAAATGCGGGGTCGTTCTTGCATCAGGGTCATCGAGAAAAAGCGGCAAGATGCCGCTTCCACGGAAGCACACCGCGCAAACTCTTATCGGATGACAAAGGCCCATGCACCCTCGGACGCCACGTTTGCGGCGGGCAAATACATCCAGCCTTCGATGGAAAGGATGTAAACAAAGTCCTCCACCGGATAGATCCAGCCGAGGAACTCGCCCGTGTCGACCCAGCCCGATGCTTCGATTTCGTAACCGGCCCATGTTTCGGGATCCGGGTCGGCGGGATCACCTTCCGCGATAACAACCTCCCAGTAGGCACCCGAGAGAACTGTTCCCTCGCGGGTGAGCCACTCCGGATTGTTTGGCACATCGAGCTTATCCTCCATTGCCTCGGGGAAGAAAACGATGCCCCATGGGGTGTCCGCCGCCATCGAACCGGCGCCAATGGCCGCGTGGACGGCCGCCGTGAGGTCGACTTGCAGGTTGTATTCCATCTGGATGCGGTTGGTCACGGGGTCCATTTCCGCCGCGTTGAAGTTGGCCCGCAACGGCGTCGTTTCCTCGGGACTGAACGCCGTGACCTTGACGGCGTCATCGTAATTCCACGGCCAGGTGTTGGCGAAAGTCGGGAACTGCCCTTCCGGAATATTCAGCCCGGGAACGAGCCAAACCGAAACGGTCACACCTGGATCGACCGGAAAATCCGCGTCGCGTTCGTGCCAGAGAACGTCGCCGCGCAAGGTGATGCTTCCCGCGCCGTCGAGCATGGCGTGGAGGTCGGCGAGCGGTGCGCCGTAGACGGTGTCGCCTTCCGCGCGCGCCCCCGCGAAGCGGATGAAGCTGTACCAAATCCCCTGCGGGTTGACACCCACATTGTTCGCCCAGTTGGAACCGGTGCCGTTGGTCCACTGGTTGAAGCTCTGGCCGTCGAGGATTGTGTTTGTGCGCAGCCGGCCGGAATCAAACCGCGGATGGATTTGAATGACCTCTTCCGCGGCGAGCATTCCGACCGAAGCCGTCCCGAGGAAAAGGAGAAGGAGTGTTTTGATGGATTTCATGGTGTTTGATTATTTCCGGATTAACGTAAAAGCGTATTAGCGTCTGTGTGGTTGGCATTCGCCGCTTGACGAGCGGCTCAAAAGCGGCGAGACGCCGCTTCCACTTTGGTTGCGTCCGAACAGTTCTTTGACCCTTGGTATATTAGAAAAATCAACGGATGGAGAACGCCCACGCCCCATCGGAGGCGACATGGCTCTCGGGGAGGTACATCCAGCCCTCAAGATCGAGGACATAGACGTAATCTTCCAGCGGGTACACCCAGCCGAGAAAGGCACCGGTGTCGACCCAACCGCTCTCTTCAATGGGAAAACCGGCCCACGCGGCAGGCGGCGGATCGTCGCCCTCGGCCAAGACCACCTCCCAGAAACCGCCGTGCAACACCGTCTGCCGTCGGTCGATCCACTGCGGGTTGTTCGGAACATCGAGCTGGTCCTCCATTTCCTCAGGGAAGAGCACAATGCCCCACGGCGTAGTCGGGCTCATGTGTCCGGCGGCGATGGCGGCCTTGACCTCCGCCGTCAGGTCGATCCGCAGCGCGTAGGCCATCTTGTCGCGGGTGTCGATGGGATTAAACTCCGCGTCATCCCAG
This sequence comes from Opitutales bacterium, assembly GCA_007134215.1. Lineage (GTDB taxonomy): Bacteria > Verrucomicrobiota > Verrucomicrobiia > Opitutales > Oceanipulchritudinaceae > SLLG01. The sequence goes on from SLLG01000239.1 coordinate 14,509, forward strand.
CTGTCCCGCAAGGGTTCCATATCCTCCGGCGCGAAGCTGGTTACTTTCACCGAATGGAGGTAATTCCAAGGCCATGTGTTGCCAAACCCGGGAAGACTGCCCTCCGGAATCTCCAGGCCCGGAACAAGCCAGACGGAAACGGCGACACCCGGCGAACCGGGGAAGTCGGGATTGATCTCCAGCCAGTTCACATCGCCGCGGAGGGTGATCGATCCAGCGGCGTCGAGGCGTTCGTGCCAATCAGCGAGGGTCAACCCGTACAATTGGCCGGCTTCCGGGCGCTGTCCGGCAAAACGGATGAAACTGTACCAGATGCCGCGGCTCTCGTTCCAGCCGACATTGTTCGCGCGGGAGGAGCCGGTGCCATTCGTCCACTGTGCGAAGTCCGTCGTGGCGAGATCGTTTGTGGCCACACGACCGGAGTCAAAGAGCGGATGAATCCGGACCACCTCTTCGGCGGAAGCAGCTGAAGCCGCGGTCAAGATCACTGCGAGAAGATATTTAGGGTATTTCATGTTATTTACGTATTAGGATGCTGAGTATTGCGAAAGACATTAGAAACGACTCTTGAGTGTCAGATAAACGGTTCTCGGTTCCTGCGGCATCCCTCCGGGATGAAGATACTTGCGGTTGGCAAGATTGCGCCCGTTGATCTGGACCGTGTGCTCGAAGCGGTTGCCCGTTGCGAAGGTGTAGGCAATCATGGCGTCGAAGAGAATCTGCGAGCCGAGGAGAACCTCTTTTTCGACGGCATCATCTGTTCCGACGAAGCTCGCTGCCGCCGGATTTTCCGTGCGCAGTTGGAAGCTGCCGTAGCGCCTGTCCAGCCAATTGAATCCGCCTCCAACAGAGAGTCCGTCAAAACGACCGTCGCTGAAGGTATATTTCGTCCAGAGGCCGATCTGGTGCTCCGGCACGGAAATACTCGGTGTATTGACGGGAATCTGGTTGCCCTCGCGGATTTCTGCGACGTTCTGGTTGAGAATCTCCACCGAATCCAGATACGCGTAGGTAAGGACCCACTGCCAGTTGTCGGTGGGGCGGAAGAAGAGCTCCGTTTCAAAACCCTCCACACGGCGTCCGTTGTTCTGGTTGCCGATAATCGCGGTCTGCTGGTTGCCGCTGTCGTCGACGGCACCGGGCACGGCAAAGGAGAACGACTTCGGCACGCCGCTGAGTTCCACACGGAAGAGCGCGAACGAACCAGAGAGACGGTCGTCGAAGAGATCGAATTTCGCGCCGATCTCATACCCCGTTCCGCTGATCGGTGTAAGCGGTTCCGGATCGGTGAAAACGCGTTCGCCCGGCGGTTTCTCCAGCTCGGCCGCGATTTCGCTGTCAGATTTGATCCGGTTGACAAAACCGTTTTGCGGTCGGAACGACTCACTGTACGACGCGTAAAGGTTGATTTGCTCATTGAGCCGATAAGACGTGCCCAACTGGAAGGTCGTTTCCTCCGAGGTGTTCAGCGGGAGACCGGGCCGCTCCACACGCTGGGACTCCTCTTTGTCGTAACGGATGCCGCCAAGAATGAGCAGCCGGTCGTCGAGGAAGCGGCTGAGGTTGGAAATGAAGGCAGAGTAGTTCTTTCGGTCCTGAAAGTTCTGGGGCTGGAGCGGGCGGTTGAGATCGATCTCGAAGCGACCGGGAACGAGGAAGGCCGAACCGGTGACCGGATTGAAGGGATCCTCCGCCACGGCATCGGCGATCTCGGGGTTGACAATATTGCTGCCCCCGCCCGTCGCCACCGATCCGCGGAAGTTGTCATTCATGTGCTCAAGACCGATGAACGTCTGGTTCTCCACATCGCCAAGGTTCCAACGGCCGGTGATCTCGAGCTGCCCGGTAAAATCGAAATTCCGCCGCTTGAAGTGGTTCCATGAATACCCGGCGGCTTTGTCGCCGGAGAGGCCGAGTGCCCAGATGTCACCCCACGCCGAGCGCCGGACAATGTTGTGGTGTACGACATAGAGGCGCGAGGCCCACGCATCGCCGAGCTGCTGCCGGACCTCGAGCGAGACCGTGTGCTGGTCGACATCATTGAAGGCGTTGGCGGGCACGAAATTATTGCGCCGCCCCCAGAACTCGGCGTATCCGTTCCAAAACCGATTGCCCTCCGAAGAGGCTGTGTAGAACAAATACGGCTGCCCCGTGCCCGGATCGGTGAATTCCACCGGCGGGTTCAGTGCGTAGCTGTCGCGCGGGTCCTGCCCGGCGAGAACGCGCACGCCGAGATTTTCCACCGGTTCGGTGAATCCGGCTACAAGCTCCTGGAAGATCTCACGCCATTGCGTGTTGTATTCGGGAAGCGGGCTGGCGTTGAAGGAGTTCTGGTTCAGGTAGTCCCACTGCACGGTGACCGTTGTTTGGCGGAAGGGTTTGTATTGAAGCAATCCCGACCAAAACGAGCGCTCGTCCTCGGTGTTCTCGCGCCAGCCGCCGTCACGCTTGTAGGAGGCGTCAAAGCGGTAGAGCACTTCGTGGCGTCCGTCGTCGCGCCCCGCGTAGAGGGGGCCGGTATGGTTGATCTGCGCGCGGTAGTGACCGTAGCTGCCCCACGTGAACTGAACATCCGTGCGAAACTCGTCGAGCGGGCGCATCGTGAGGTAGTTGACGATCCCGCCCGGCTCGACTTGCCCGTAGAGAAGCGACATCGGCCCCTTCACGACCTCGACCCGTTCGACGTTTGTCATATCCTGGCTGTAGAGTTGGTTGATGCCGTTCCGTTTCGAACGAAGCGTGCGCAGGCCGCGGATGTAGAAACCACCTGTCTCCTCGGCAGTAGTGGAAGCCCCTTGGGTCACCCCGGCGGTGAAGCGCACGGAGTCCTCGAGGGTGAGCGAATAGGTGTCCTCCAGAAACTCCCGCGTAAGGGAAGTGATCGTCAGCGGCACTTCGCGGATGATGGCGTTGAACCGCGTGGCCGAAAGGGTGTTGCGCACCTGGTAGCCGCGCACCTCGCCTCCGGTCACGGTAAAGGGATCGAGCAAATAGACATCATCATCGTCCAACTGTGCGTGAAGCGTCCCGGAAAGGACGACAACCGTTGCGGCAAGGGCACCGCATATACGGCGTAGAGTCCGCGGGATCTGATGGTATTGATTCATAGGGTAAATGACGATTGCTTACGGTCGACGGGGTTTCGGGCTCACTCGCGCCACTCGCCGGTGGAGGCATCATAGAAGGCGGAGCTGCCGACGCTTCCACGGGCGTAGAGCCAGTCTTCGGCAGCGCTGTCGTAAAACCACGGATAGAGGTCGCGCCGGGTCCAGAGCCAGCCGAAGCCTTCCGTCCACATCCACGCGCTCGCGAGCGTGCCCGGCGGCACATGGAAGTAGCGGCCCAGCTCCGCCGACCACGCCCAATCGCCCGCGAACAGCGTATAGTGGCCGAGGTCCGGATGGTAGACTTCATCCGCGGCATAGCCGACAAAGCCGTCCCAGAAGGTGAAGCCCGCCGTCGTGCCTTCCACAACGAGTGCGGGACGGTAAGCCGCCGCCACGGTCGCATCGGGCGAATACCACTCGACGTAGTTGTTCTGTCCGTCGTCGTTCGGCGTAGAGCGGAGCTGAAGCCCCAGATAGTGGCGGCCTTCCGTGATGCACGCCCGCAACGCATCCCGGATGGGAAAGGCGGAAGATGTATTCACCGCAAAACTGTCCGCATCCTGCCTGGTGACAAAGGAGGCCTCCCGTCCAAAGGCTGCCGCGGTTACCACGCCGAAGACAGGTTCGGTGATGCGGTAGAGATTCACATCGAGAGGATTGACCAGCGCGCGGGGGGTCACCTCATAGGTCGCCACCCGGATCGCGTCAGCCGCACCTCGCAACCGGTAAATATCGAGCTCGGCATGCAACCTGACCTCGGTGTCCTGAGCGTGTGTGGCGACGGCCTCGTCGCCCGTGCGGAGCATGAGCGCTTCGATGGCCGCGTTACCCTGGCCGTTCCGCGGTGGCCGGTCGTCAATCCGGCGGAACTGCCCCCGCTGCGGGCGCAGGACCAGTCGCTCGCCGAGGACGACGGACACCGCGAAAGTTTCAAAGGTCTCGTGCAGGCCGTTGCGCACGCGCACGCCGATTTCGTAGTCGCCTACCCTACTGAAATGAGCGCGCGCCGTTGCCGCTGCGGGGTTGTCGAACGACACCTCGCCAGGTCCGCTCACACGGGACCAGTGCACCGACGGCACCCCCGGTCCGTTTCCTTCGACCTCCGCAATGAGAACCGCGCCGTCCTGCAAGTCGGGAACACGGGTGTGGAAAACCCGCACCTCCGGCGCGGAGCTTGTGGCGTCGTCGGCATAGCGGCTGGTGTAGAGCGGAATCATTGCTCCCGCCGCCCCCGGCCCCGCCCGGCTAAGCGTATCGCGGTGGACCACTATTGGATCGGTCGTTGGGAGGCGGCGGCGTTCACCGTCGCGGTATTCATCGCTGATGAACCGGTGGCGGAAATTCCAGTTCGGCGGGCCATGCACTTCGACAGCGCGTTCCAGAGCCGATACCGTGATCTGCGCGTCCTCAACAAAAAAAACGGGGGTATCAAAAGGCTCCAGCTCGACGCCGTGACTTACGTTCATAACCCCTCCCAGCAGTTCGAATCGAGCCTGGTCGTGGGCGTAAATCATCGGCCCCTGCTGCTCACCGAACTTCGCGCCGAACATCCAGAAGTCGCCGCCGCTCATGACAAGCATAGGCAAAGCCATTTCCGGATTGAACTGAAAGGCCCACGACTGCTGATCGTGAATCACCCAGCTCGCCAAGTCCGGCCGAAACTGCTGCCCACCGGGGACATTGCACACATTGGTGATGAAGAGGCGTCCCGTCGAAGGATCGTTTCGATACACGCCGCCGGAGATCCAGAAAATATCCTTGAGGATAAGATCCGCGTTGGAGCGGTTGTGGATCAGGTATTCCTTCAGGTTATGCTGCCATTCCCCCCAGATTTGTTCGATGATGACTGCGGGATGGTCACTCACGCCCAGCTCAAAGACCGGCTTGCCGCTCCCTGTGAGGGGAAAGGCCAAGTGGATCTGCGCGTAGTTACTGGCGATGCGTTTGACGGAGGGACCGATCCGTATCGTGTCGCTGACCACAAAACGGCCGGGCTTAAGGAAAATTGTTTCGGCACCTGACATCATCGCCTCGCGTAGGTAGGCGGTGTGATCGCTTCGGCCCGCAGGGTCGACCACGAGCCAGTCGTGGGGAGCGTCCCATTCGACGACCGGAAACTCCGGCTCCGGCAGGTAGAGAAAATCTTCAGGCGCATGCTCCCAGACCTTGTATGCCGGTCCATTGCGGTAGCTGCCGTCCGCCCCAGTCGCCTCCACCCGGCTGCCATTGTCATTGAGCAAGTAGCCGTATCCGGTCTGTGTGACGTTGCGCAGGTAAAAGAAATCGCCGTTTCCGATAAGGGCAGACCCCTCTGCCGTGAGGCCTTCGGGCGTCCGGAATTCCGCGTTGAGGAAAAGGATGTTTCCGTCGCGGAACACGCTGTCGAGGACGGGCACGGTGTTTTCACTCCTGAGGTTGTAGATTGTCACCGGCTTGCGGTGCGTCCGAATGCCAACCTGACGCTGCCCGATAAGGTCGATATCCTTCAAGACCCAGGAGTAGACCGACGTGATTGTGTTATCCATGCGGATTCCGATATCAAATCCCTCGATACGAACATTTTCAGCAATTGCCGGAGCCGAGATGGCAGAGGAGAGATCCAGGCCGACAGAGCCTGCCCCATCGGGATCGAGCGAGCGGATCGTCACGTTGCTCATCCGGGTGACGTTGTTTCCCTGGAACCGCACGGCCACGGCACCCGGGTTGCCCGCGCCGACCTCAACCGTGAAGTTTTCGAAGGTATTGAGAAATCCATTGTTCGTCCAATCGCCCTCAAAATAGCTGATCACCGGCGTCCGCCGGGCGGCGTCCTGAAAAGCCGTCGTGTTGTCCGGCACAAAGAGCGTAACGCCCTCGCGGCTCTCGCCCTGCATCAGGATGTACTGGCCACCTGGCGTGCGCGTCTCCAGAACCACCGGTTCCTCAATCCGGTAACGCCCGTCCGGAAAATAAACAAACATCGGCACGCCGACCGGCCACGTGCGGGCATGAAGCGAGGCGGCCAGAATTGCCGCTGAGCTGTCCGACTCTCCCGTCGGGTCCGCATTGAACGGTGCCTGCGTCACATCGACGACAAAGCCACCCCCGTCCGGGTAGCCTATGTGTTCGCGGGAACCGGTCATCGCCGCCGCTCCCGCCGACAGGACACAGCACGCAAGGACGGAAAGAAGGAAATTCGCGCGGGGTATTCTCAAGGGTATCGCCAACATCACTTTTCAATCTCTTCCCCTCCGCCCCGCCCGTCAATGCGCCCGGCAGCCCGATTGGTGTAAGGTAAACCAAACAAGGCATCGCAATTCGAAAGGCAGATGCGACCGTGGCGGCATGTCAGGTTCACCGCGTCCAAACATCCTGCTGATCAACACCCACGACAGCGGCCGCTATTTCGGCTGTTACGGGGTGACGACGGCACGCACACCGCATGTCGACAGGCTCGCGGGCGACGGAGTGCTCTTCGCGAATATGACGGCGGCCTCGCCGATTTGCTCGCCGAGCCGGGGAGCTATGGTGACGGGCCGCTGGCCCCAGCGCAACGGACTCCTCGGCCTCACGCACCACGGTTTCCGGCTCAACGAAGGCGAACGGCACATGGCGGTGCTCTTCCGGGAGGCGGGGTATGCCACCGCTCTCTTCCATTTTCAGCATGTCGCCGCAAAGGAAGCATGGGCGGACCTCGGCTTCGATGCATTCCTCGCCCGCTCCCGCGACGACGAGGAACCCGTCTACCCGAAGATGGCGCGTCCCGCGCCGGAGGTCGCCTCCGCTTTCACCGCGTATTTGGATACCCGCGAAACGGAGCGGCCCTTTTTTGCCCAGATCAATTTCAATGAAACACACACGCCTTTCGACTTCGGGGGCGTGCGGCCCGACCGCGCGCGCGGAGTCACCGTGCCACCGTGGATCGAGGCCGACGCGGACGCGGATGCGCACTTCGCCCGCCTGCAGGGTGCGGTCAACGCCCTCGACACGGGCGTGGGCATCCTCCTCGACGCCCTGCGGCAAAACGGGCTCGAAGAAAACACGGTCGTCCTCTTCGCCACCGACCACGGATTCGAAGGCGCCCGCGACAAATGGTCGTGCTACGAGGCGGGCCTCGGTATCGCCGCCATCGCACGCTGGCCGGCGGCGGGGATCGCGGGCGGGCGGCGTATCGAGGCGCCGGTCTCCAATGTCGACATCCTCCCCACCCTGCTCGACCTCGCGGGCATCGCGGCACCCGGTGCCCTCGACGGCCTGAGCCTCGCCCCCGCCCTTCGGGGTGAAGCCGAGGCCGATCCGGAGCGCCCGGTCTTCGCCGTCTACCACAACAGCGGCATCCGCAGCGTGCGGACGGGCAACTGGAAACTCATCCGCAACTTCTCGGCGGAACCGTATGTTGAGGATCCACCCGCCACGCTCCGGAAGCGCAAGCCCCGGCATCCGCGACCGCCCGTCGAACTCTATAATCTTTCCGTCGACCCCCATGAACTCCACAACCTCGCCGCCGAACGGCCTGAAATGGCGCGCGAACTCGACCGGCACCTCGCCGGGTGGATGCGCGCGGTGAACGATCCCATCCTTCCCCAATGAAACCCATCAACGTCTGTATCATCGGTGCGGGACAGTTCTCGCAGTGTTTCGTCCCACTCTACCAAGCGCATCCGCTTGTGGGCGAAGTCTCGCTCTGCGAGGTCCTGCCGGAGCGCCTCAAGGCCGAAGCCGGGCGCCTCGGCGTGGCCCGGCGCTTCACACGCTATGCCGATGTCCTCGCCGCGCGCGATATCGATGCGGTGGCGCTGTTCACGCAACGCTGGGCGCACGCCCCCATGGCCCTCGAAGCGCTCAATGCGGGCAAACACGTCTACAGCGCCGTGCCCGCCGCCACCACCCTCGACGAGCTGCACGCCCTCACCGAAGCCGTGCAACGCACCGGTCTCACTTACATGATGGGCGAGACCAGCCTCTACTACGGCAGCCGCCTCTTCATGAAAGAGAAGTGGGATGCCGGGGCCTTCGGACACTTTGTGTATGGGGAAGGTGAATACTACCACAACATGACGCATGGCTTCTACGAGGCCTTCCAGTATTCCGGGGGTAAAGACTGGAAGCAGACGGCGAGCTATCCGCCCATGCTGTATCCCACCCACTCCCTTTCCATGATCCTCTCCGTCACGGGCGCGCGCGCCACCAAGGTGGCCTGCCTCGGTTACACCGACCGCCACGACGACGGCGTCTTCCGCGCCGATGTCTCGCAGTGGCGGAACACCTTCTCCAACCAGACCGCCCTCATGCGCACGAGCGACGGCGGCATGCTCCGCGTCAATGAGTTCCGCCGCCTCGGCCAGAGCGGCGGGCGCTCCGTGCGCGGCAGCCTTTACGGAACGGAGGGTGCCTTCGAGGAGCAGACAAACGGCGCCCTCTGGACCAACCGCGACATGGACGGCGCGGAGGATGTCGAACCCCGCCTCCACTGCAAAGGCGTCCACTCCCACGAACAATGGGAAGCGGTCAAGGTCGACGTCGCCCTGAAAGGAGAGTTCACGAGCGGTTTTGCACCCGTGCATCAAAAACACCGCGGCCGCCTGCCCGCTGCCTACAAAACCCAGCCCAACGGCCACGAGGGTTCGCATCAGTTCCTCACCGACGACTTCGTCACCGCCGTCTGCCGCGGGCAACTGCCCTCCTGCTCCGTGTGGGACGCCGCCCGCTACAACGCCCCCGGCATCGTCGCCCACGCCTCCTCCCTGCGCGAAGGTGAGTGGCTCGACATCCCTGACTTCGGCTCGCCAATGCAATAGCCCCGCCCACAACGAACGCCACGTAGAATTCCGCTGGAATCCGTTTGTTCCCCCCGGCAAAGCCGCCTGGGAGGACGTGGCCCGCTTCCTGCTCGAGCGTTCCTACCGGAAACCGCTGCAACTCGAGACATCACCCGAAACCCATCGCGTCTGCACGGACCCGACAAAGGCCCGCTCACTTTACGGGCAAGCCACGGGGCCGTCTTCGCGCGCAGGCGGCGGCGGGCGAAGTAGGTTGGGTCGGTTGTCAGTTGCAAGCGCCAATCCGCCCCGGCCGCCGACAAGGGAACGGCTTCGCCCGGTTGGCAGGGCGCGGTGCGGAAACGGGTGCGGCGCGAGCCCTCGTGCTCGGCAACGATGAGGGAGCTTCTGAAAGGCAGGCTTTGGAGCATGCTGGAAATTCATCCGGGCCGCGATCACGGTCAAGGCGGCCTTGGTGTCGATCGAATTTATGGTAAAGCCTTTTGCTGTCGCGCGCTGAAGCTCACCGAATACGGCAGATCCTGCATCGTTGTGCCATCCATCCAAGTGCCATCGATGAGGGTGTGCTTACGGTGGTCGGGTTTGCCGGACTCGTTGCGGATGAGGTGGGCAGTGAGGATGTCGTCCCGCAACCAGAATTCCTGAAAGTCGGCCCCCAAGTTGGCGTCGCGCCACGGCAAGCGTCCAGACCCACAACTGTGGCCGGGTGGCCATCCTGGCCAACGGCTTTGTGGCCCCTGCGCCTCGTCCCCCCGGCGGCATCGGTCCGGATAACCTCGGCGACTACCTCGCCTGCCCCTTCGTCATCGCCGTCGGCGGCTCGTAGCTCACCGACCGCAAAAGCGCCGCCCATCCGACAAACAGAGCAAAGGCGTGCAGACAACGGGAAACCGCTTGAGGCGAAATCACTCCGGCTTGCGGCAGACGCAACAATACCCGCAGAGATGGTCGCGGTAGCGTTCGAAGAGCGCGCGGATCCTCCGCACACGGTCGGAAGCCACGGGATCCATGAGCGTATTGGCGAGAAAACCGATCGCTTTTTCGGCACCTTCGTCTTCGAGCAGCCGATACGGTTCGAGGAGATGAACGGGACGCTTCGCTTCGTCCACAATTGTGAATCCCTGGTTCTCAAGTATCTCCCGCCACCGGGCGGTCGTCTGCGGGCGTGCGGGGTGGCACACGGCGCGGACGAGTTTGCGGCGGATGCGTTCTCCCAGTTCAACGGATGTGGTTTCGGCAACGAGCGAAATCTCTTGCATGGCGAAGCGTCCGCCGGGACGGAGGACGCGAAACACCTCACGTAGGATCCGTTCCTTGTCCTCGTCAGAATGAATCGTAAGCATGGATTCTCCGTAGACAACAGTTGCGCTCCCGTCGCCGAAGGGCAGCGGGTCAACGGCATCGGCGTGAATACAACGCCGCCCCGCCGCGCCATCGAAGCCGGCCCGCAGAAGTGCTGCCGCGCGGGAGTCCCGCTCGATGGCGGCATAGCTGCGGGGATTGCGCTCAAGGGTGAGGCACGCTGTCACGCCCATCCCCGGAGCATACTCGACTACATCGTCTTCCGGCCCGATCTGAAGGTTCTCCAGCATCCATTTCGTCAATCCGATGCCCCCGGGCCGCAGCACGCGTTTGCCAAGGCTGGCGAAGAGCCAGAAGCCCGGCATTGTGCGACGGTCGAGGCCGTCCCACGGATAGCGGCTGGCGCCTATGGATGAGGGGGCGGCGGCAGCGGTTGCCGGTCCGTCGCGGAGAGCTGTGTTTTCTTCAAACATGGTATGCATAAATCAGCGAGTGCCCGCGAAAAGCAGCCCCGCCGTGCCGCCGAGGGCGAGGAGACACCCCACATAGTAAGTCCATCCTGGGCGCGCCTTTTCGAGGGCGTAGGCAAAGGGCACGGTGAGAAGGGTGGCCGTGGCGGCGACGGACTGCACGAGCCCGGGATTCTCTACGAGGCTGATCGCCCAGAGCATGCACGTGACCCCGAGGACCGGCCCGAAGAGCGCGTTCATCGCGACCCACACAGGCGCGGGCAGGGGCGAAACGTGGGCCTCGACAGGCGCGGGCGGGCTCCTCCGGCGCCCGGCGATGAGCACCGTCGCGCCGTAAAGAAGCACGGCGACACACAGACCGCCTGCGAGACGCTGGTAGGCGGCGCTGGAGAAGGCGATGGTTTCCCCCGCCTCACCGAGAAGATTGAAGGCGTGGCGCGAAATGTTGAAACTGATCGCTTGAAAGAGCGACGCGGCGAGGGCCAGCGAACACCCCGCCAGCACTCGGGCGCGTTTCAGATTCGGGATCGGGCCGGGCGTCATGCCGACGATGACCCCGCACAGGATCAAACCGGCGAACAGCATCTGTTCCCAGCTCAGGACGGCCCCGAGGACGATCCACCCGATGGCAGTGGCGAAGACGGCTGCACCGCATTCGACCAAAAGCAGCGCGAGGGTGGAACCGATCCTGCGCAGAGCCTGAAACATGCACCAGCCCCCGAGGCCGAAGCCGATCGCGCCCGCGAGGAGAAACCAAGGCGTCACCCCGCCGCCGAATCCGCTGCCAAAGAGATGCGCCCACGTACCGAGGATGATAAGCGCGCCGACCAGTCGCCACGCGTTGGCCCGGCCCGCGCCGAGCAGACGCGACGACTGGTTCGCGCAGATACCGGTGAGGGCAAAGAGAAAGGCGGTGAGAACGGCCGCGTGCATGGGATATCAATGTGGCTACCATGAATACGCGAGGCGAGCCTCTACGCGGCGTCCGTTGCCCGGCAGAAAAATCGGCTGGTCCGGACCCGCCGCCTCGTCGAGCACCCCCGCCGTGCTCGCGATGTAGCGCCGGTTAAAGAGGTTGGACACCCGCACGGCGGCTTCCCAACCGTCCGGGTGTGTCCGCCCCGCCTCCAGCGACCAGACCGCGAATCCTCCCGCCGAAAGAGTGTTGGCGTGGTCCGCGAAATTCTTGCCCGCCTGCCAGAATGCACCGGGCGCAACAAACCAGCCGCCGCCGCTCTCCCCCCGCAGGCCCGCCGCACCGGCGTGCCGCGGCAGTCCGCCCAAGCGGTTCCGCCCGTAGACGGGGTCGCCGTCGAAGCGCACCTCATTGAATTGCCACGTCGCCCATCCGTGCCAGGCAATATCCGCCCCCTCGTGGATCCGGCGGCTGACCGACGCTTCCCATCCCGCATGCACGGTACGGTCGGCGTTCACCGTGCCCCGCGCCGCGCCGGCCTCGTCCCGCAAACGCAGGAATTCGCGGCGCCAGAATGCGTAGTGGGCGGAAGCGGACCAGACAAACCCGCCGTGCGTGCCGCGCGCCGTCAGTTCCAGTGAATCCGCGCGTTGCCAGCGAAGCGCCGTGCTGCGCAGCTCCGGCACGGGCGGCGGCGGATTCAGGACGGTGAAAAGCAGGTCATCAAAGGTCGGCGGTTCGTACCCGCGTGCCCACGACAATGCGAGCGTTGTCGCTTCGTGCGGCGAATACACCCATGCGACGCGCGGACCTGCTTTTACGTCGGACAGATTCTGCTCGGTGGACTCCGCGCGCTCAAAGCGTTCTCCGGTACGGCGGCGCGCCGCGATGGCGGACACTCCCGCCTCCACCGTATGGTTGTCCGCGAGGAAGACCCGGTGGTCCACGCCCGCCGTGGCGGACGCCGGCCGCAAGCGATTCTCACCGGTGAGCGCGCCGCGCCTCCCGCCGTCCGTGGCGAAGCGGGTCGCGTCCGCGCTGCCCGTCCGGGCGAGCAGACTCACGTTTGTTTCCTGACGCACCTCGCTCTCCCATTCGTGCCGCGCCTCCGCAAAGACCGCCGCCTCCCGGCCCCGTGTATCCGAAATGCCGTTGGGCAAAAGCTGGAAGAATGAATCCTCATGGTAGGCAAGGCTCATGCCCGCGGAGAGAAAGCCGGTCGAACGGTCCGTTGTCACCCGCACGCCGAGCTGGGCGTACTCCGTCTCGCGGCGCGGCTTGTCCTGCACCACGCGCACGAAATTCCCGCGCGGGTCGTCGAGGGCGGCGCTCTTCGGGAGCGGCCCGGGAACATCGAATCGCGGGCGGCTCACAAACAACTGCACCGTTGCTTCCGAATGCTCCCCCAATTCTTTTCGCATCACCCCGAGCGCCGTTTCCCGCCGCTGCGCCGACCGCTCCCGCCAGCCGTCCGAATGCGTCCAGGAGCCCTCCGCTCCCCACGAAACCGAGTCCCCCTGCCCGGCCTGCCGCAGCAAGAGCGCCGTCGTTTCGTTGCTCCCGTACACAACGCGCGCGGAACCGCCTTCCGCGCCAAGCCCCGATGCCGTCCAAAGTGAAAGCGAGCCGCCGAGAGCGGGCACCCCCGCCGCCGGTCCGCCCGCGAGAACAGCACGGTCCAGCCAGCCCGCCTCCACGAGGGCGAGGTTGAACGACCCGTCCGCGAAACTGAGCGGAAACCCGTTGAGGGATAGCTCGACGCCCCGGCTCAGCGGCGCGCTCTGGATGCCCGAACCACGCACCGAAAGCCGCGGCGGATCAAAACCGCCGAAGCTCTCCTGCACAAGCAGTCCGGGAATCCGCCGCAAGGCCTCCCGCAAAGGCCCGCCGCCCGGTGCCGCCGCCGGAGTACCAAACCGCGCCACGGACAATCCCGCCCCGGACACCGCCTCTTCCATCGCCGTCACCGTTAGCCCGGGCAGATCATGGACGCGCTCTTCCGCAAAACCGCTCACCGCCGCAATCCCGCAAAGGAGTCCGCCGGCGCAGAGCCGCATCGTCTTTCGGTTCATTGCCATCAGCACCTTTCTGAAGAAAAAAACACACCCTTCAAGCTGTTTATTGCGACTGAGTCTCCTTATCAATCGAATCCATAAGGGCGATAAGTTGTGAAGGGCTTCCCGCAACGCTGCCACACACACAACCCGCCCATTTTGCAGATCCGTTCGAAATGGGCTTTTTCGACGGGCTGAATCGAGAGGCACTGGCCGCTCTTGCGAACAAGAGACGGTAAGGGGTGATCTTGGAGACGCGGGGCATTTGTTTGAAAAGTTAGACGACGAGGCTGGCCCCGCCGCCGACGAGGAGATCCGCGCCGTAAAAGTGGGAAGCCGCTCGGAACGAAGAAAGGCGCAGGCATCGGCATATCGCTCCGCCATGCCTGGACATCCGGCACCGTGCCGGGCACAATCACTCCCTCCTGCGCGGTTCGCCGGGAATGACGACGTGGAGGGTGCGGCCTTCGGGGGTGAGTTCGATGCGGCGGAGGACGGGTTCGCGGTCTTTGTAGGTGACGGTGACCTCGTGGCGGCCTTGGAAGGCGCGGAGGGCGGCTTCGCCGGATGAGCCTGTCTCCACGGTTTCTTCCGTCCACCATTCACCGTAGACGAGGTTGCGGTAGGCGGCGAGGTTGGGCTTTTCCGTCCAGTCGCGGCGGATCATGGCCCCGCTGTCGCCCATCCAGTGGGCACCGCCCCAGAAGCCCCACATAATGAAGGCCTCGGTGGCCGGGTGGGCGAACCAGGCCTTGAGAAAGTCAGCCGTGTAGGCGGCCTGGAGGGCGTCGTTGGGGAGGTTCATGTCGAACTCCGAGATCATGACGGGCAGCTGCAGCTCATCATGGACTTTGTCGATGATGGACCACACGTCCTCCGGGGCGGTGAGCCTGTCCGACCAGAAGTGTCCCTGGAATCCGATGACATCAATGGGCGCGCCGAGATCGATGAGTTCCCGGCAGAAGGCGACGAAGCCCTCGCACCGCCGGGGACTGCCGCCATTGCCGACGATGTCGAACTCGTTGATGACAAGGCGGACACCGGGCATGGCGTCGTGCGCTTCCTTGAACCACCCGGCGACGCGCTCCATGCCGACCAGTTCGATGACGTTGCGGTGACTCATGGGTTCGTTGACGACATCCCACCAGCGCACGTAGTCCTTTGTCGCGCCGCCGATGTCGCGGATGTGGGCGAGGACGGCGGCCTGCACGGTATCGGGCGATTCCTCCAGTTCGCGCAGCCACTCGGGCGTGAAGCGCCAGCTCCCCCACACGAGGGTGTGTCCCTTGGTGTAGATCCGGTTGTCGCGGAGCCATTCGAGCGAATCCACCGACCACCGTTGGTCGCGGATGCCGGCGCCCACCGCTCCCGACCACTGCGGCCACTTGAGGTCGTTCTCGTAGACGACGGTATTGAAATTTTCGAGCAGCGCCTCGCGGTAGCGCGGATTGTCTTTGAACCATTGGCGGCGCACGGCCTCGGTATCGGGATGCTGCTCCGGATCAAACCACCGGTCGGCGTCGATCATACGGGCTGCCACACCCGCCGTGCCGAAGGGATAAGCGTGCCGCAACTGCCTCACGGCGACGGTCGCTCCCGGCAAGGGATTGCCCTCGCGGTCGCTCACGACGACGGTGAGACCGGCCATGCGGTGCTCTTCGATGCGTTTGCGCGCCTCCGCCCGCCACGGGGCGTCCGCGCTCTGCCCGCGATAGCTGATGACGCCGGCGGTGAGAGCATCGGGGTCCCCGTCGGGGCCATGGTTGGTGAGGGAGAGCGCCTTCACCGACACCGGACGGTGAAAATAGGACATTGCCGCGAGAAGCACAGCCTCCCCCGCTCCAAAGGCACGGGGCGAGACATAAGCAAAGCGAAAGCGCTCCGCGCCCGTGCCCACGAGCACGATCTGGCGGAAATCCGCGTTCGGATTATAGGTCCGCTCCGTGTCTATGGGCAGAACGGAGAGGACAAGTCCGGCCTGACCGGCGTCTCCGTCACGGCCCTCCTCATCGGCCGCTTCCAGCTCGATCTCAATAGAAAGCACATCGCCCGCCTCGACCGCAAAAGGCAGCGGAAACACGGGAGTGGCCTCAAGCCCGCGCGAGACGCGCAGCACTCCGCCCTCCGCGAAGGCGTCCGCCGGGGCGTCGGCGGTCACCGTGCCGTCGCTTTGCCGCCACTGCGGGGAGGGGGCGGCGGATACGGTGCCACCGCCCACGGCGGTTACGGAAAAAACCAGGGAAAGAAGGGGCAGTGTCGGTCGGATCCATTTCATGGTCCCCTACCTTTGGACCGCCCGTGCCACCGGACAATTCCGGTGCCGGATTACGGTAAAGGAGGTGACCGTGGCGTCACGCCTCTTCCGGTTGCCGACTTTGTCCGGCCCGGCGCGCTGCTTCCAGGGCCTCGCGCACGGCATCGAGGTCGGGAAGGACGGCGGCGGCGCGGGCACGGACTTCCGGTGGCACCGGTGCGATATCGGGCACAAGGATGGTGGGGATGCCCGCGGCGGTGGCGGCGAGGACGCCGTTGGGGCTGTCTTCGACGGCGAGGCAGCGCTCGGGGGCCGCGCCGAGGGCGCTGACGGCGCGGGCGAAAATCTCGGGGTGCGGCTTGCTGTCGGCGACTTCATCGCCGCAAACGAGCGCGGCGAAGCGTCCCCCGAGGCCGGCGTACTCCAGCTTGGCCTCGGCCAGCCGGCGGCTCGTCGACGTCGCCACAGCGAGCGGCACGGCGGCGGCGCGCAGAAAATCGAGCAGCGCGACCAACCCCTTCTTGTGCGGCACGGGCGCTTCGTGCAGCAGACGCCGGTAGCGGTCATTTGCCTCGCGCACGAAGGCGTCGAGATCGCACTCGGCGGGCATGACAGCGGCAAGCCGGGCGCGGTAGCCCGCCTCGCTCTGGCCGATCATCGTCTCGTAGAAGCCTTCCGGCATGCGGTGGCCCGTGGCCTCCTCCGTCGCCCGCCATGCGAGGAGCGACACCCGCTCGGTGTCGAGCAGCGTGCCGTCCATGTCAAAGACGATGGCGGCGGGCCATGACAGCGCCGCTCCGCGTTTCGCGTCGCATCCGATTTCATTCATAGGCGGGGATTGGTGTTGAGGCCGGGCGGCGGGCTGGCAAATCATTCCTCCATGCCAGAACTGCGCGACATCCTCGACTTTTGTGACGAACGCACCCGCCGCTCCTTCGTGAAGGATTTTCCGGGGGCGGAAAACGGCTTGCAGATCGAGAACGACGGAACCGTCTCCAGGATCGGGGCGGCGGTGGACGCGAGCGAGTCGGCCTTCCGGAAGGCCGTCGACGCCGGGGTCGATTTCCTCATCGTCCACCACGGGCTCTTCTGGGGCGGCACGCGTCCGTTCACCGGTCCGTTCCGGCGCAAGCTCAAGCTTGCCCTCGACAACAACCTCGCCGTCTACAGCAGCCACCTGCCGCTCGACGCCCATCACGAGATCGGCAACAACATCCTCCTTGCCCAAGCCCTCGGACTGGAAGCGCACGGCGGATTTGTTCCCTACGAGGGCGTCAACATCGGTCTCCTCGCCAAGGCCGGGCTCACGCGCGCGGACCTGCGCGAACGTCTCGCCACCCTCTTCCCGGCGGGATTCACCGCCATCGAGAAAGGGGCGGAAGAGCTGGAGCACATCGGCATCCTCACCGGCAGCGGACGCAGCGCCCTGCCGGAGCTGCGCGCCAACGCCTGCGACACGCTCGTGACCGGCGAGCTGCGCCAGGAGCACTTCACCTTCGCCGAGGAAGAAGGGCTCAACCTCTACCTCTGCGGACACTACGCCACGGAGACTTTCGGGGTCCGCGCCCTCGCCGACGAAACCGCCCGCCTCTTCCGCCTGGAGTCCATCTATCTCGACACCGGCTGCCCGCTCTGAGGGGTTGGCACCGGGATAATGGGGGCGGCGCACGGTCCCGGCCGCGCTAAACACTTCATTTTGGCCGGTTCGCGTAATTGGCGTTGCATTATCGCAGGTTCTCATTAGAAATCCTAACTGCAATGAAAAGCCTGACTATTCCATACACTGTATCCGCAGCCTTCGCGGGCCTCGCTCTGTGCGCCGGTCTCGCCGCCAACACCATCACCTACAATTTCCTCATCAGCGCCTCCGAGGAGGTGCCGGCACCGACCACGACGGGAAGCGCCGGCTACGCCACCGTGGAACTCGACACCGCCGCCAACGAGCTGGCATGGAACATCGTCTATACGGGGCTGACTCCGTCCGCCGCGCATTTCCACGGCAACGCCGCCGCCGGGTCGACCGCAGGTGTCAAAGTCGGTATCGGGGCACTTCCCAGCCCCATGGTCGGTTCGGCATCGATTTCCGCACAGGATGTCACCGACATCCAGAACGGCTTGTGGTATGTGAACATTCACACGAGCCTCAATGCGCCCGGCGAAATCCGCGGGCAGGTGGAGACCCAGCTACCCTTCACCCCAAACCTTCTCCTCGCGGGCGCGAACGAGGTTCCCGAAGTTGCTGCCGCCTCCGCCGGCGCGGCGCTCGTCACCTACAACATCAACACAATGGAACTCTCGTGGGAACTCGCCTACCAGGGAATCGCCGGGGGTGCGACGGCGATGCACTTCCACGGCCCGGGGGGCCCGGACGTCAACGCGGGGGTGCGGTTGGACATTGAAGCTCTCGGGACCGGCGGTCTGAGCGAATACAATTTCGGTTCTTCGATCCTTACCGCTTCGCACGCGGACGAGTTGCTCGACGGTCTCTGGTACATCAACATCCACTCCGCCGCCTTCCCCGGCGGTGAACTGCGCGGACAAGTCATGCCCGTGGTTATTCCCGAGCCGTCGGCGTTCGCCCTCTTCTTCGGGCTCGCGGCCATCGCCGCGCTCGTCGCCCGCCGCCGCCGCCGGACGACGTAACGCCAAGCCTCAGCGGGCGGCGAGGTAGCGCAGGGCCGCGAGGTAGCCGTCGAATCCGAGTCCGGAAATGACGGCCCCGCACGCCGGCGCGGTCATCGACGTATGCCGGAAGGCCTCACGGCGGTAGATGTTGGAGATGTGCACCTCCACGGCGAGCAACCCGCTGCCGGCGACGGCGTCGCGCAGGGCCACGCTCGTGTGGGTGAGGCCGCCGGGATTGATGACCAGACCGGCGCAGCCGCCGTCGGCGAGCGCCGCGATCCTGTCGATCAACGCTCCCTCGTGATTGCTCTGGAAGAAAGACACCTCCACACCGAGCGCCGAGGCTTCCGCACGCACGCGGTCTTCGAGGTCGGTGAGCGTGGCGGTCCCGTAGACCTCCGGCTCGCGTTTTCCGAGCCGGTCGAGGTTCGGCCCGTTGAGGATGGCGAATTCACGTCCCATTGCGCCGGAACGATCTCCGCCCGCGCGCCCGGAGGCAATCCGAAATCCGCGTACAAGGGGAGGCCCGGAGCTATGGCCCCGGGCCTCCTTGCTTTGCTAACCTCTCTTATCTGGTCTGTGCTGCTATCTGTGCCTTACTATCTCCATGGTCAGCTCTCGCTGACCTGCTTGCTGTCCAAAACAAAAAGAACATACCCTGAATCTGCCTAATGTAAACACGGTTACTCCGAAAAAGTTGCATTAATTTCGCACCGCCAGGTAGCCGAAACGGCCCCGGTCGAAAATGTAGAGCTTGTTGGCCCCGCGGCGCAGGAGGCGACGGGCGTCGGCGACGGATTCGACGGGACGGTCGTTGAGTTCGACGAGGACCATGCCCTCGCGCAGCGTGCGGGCGAAGGGCGACCGGGGTTCCACATTTGTGATGACCACGCCCTCCACGTTGTTGGGAATACGATAATCGTCGCGCCGTTCGGGCGTGAGCGAGGCAACGGTCACACCATCGAGGAACGGCGCCTCGCCGGCCGTGAGCCCGGCTTCCTCGAGGTCGCCGAGGACCACTTCGAGATTCATGCGCTCGCCTTCGCGCTGCACGGTGATGTCAACGGCGGTTCCCGGCGGCGTCTGCGCCACTTGGAGGCGGAAATCATTGGCGTTGCGGACAGCGCGCCCGTTGAACTCGAGGACGACATCGCCGCGGCGGATGCCGCTCTCATCGGCGGGCAGCCCCTCCTCGACATCCTGGATGAGAACGCCGCGGGTATCGGGCAATCCGAAAGCTTCGGCCATGACATCGGTGATATCGCCGATGCTTACTCCTAGAAAACCGCGGCGGATGGTGCCCGTGGTGGCGAGGTTGATGAGAATCGAGTGCGCCATCGCGCTCGGTATCGCGAAACCAATGCCGATACTGCCGCCGGTGCGGGAGAGAATAGCGGTGTTGATACCGACGAGGCGGCCCTTGGCGTCGATGAGCGCGCCGCCGGAATTGCCCATGTTGATGGCGGCGTCGGTCTGGATGAAATTCTCGTAGGAGTCGTCGCCGAGGATATTGAGGTGCCCGCGGCCGGTGGCGGAGACGATCCCCTGCGTGACGGTCATGCCCACGCCCATGGGATTGCCGATGGCGAAGACGATATCGCCGACAACGAGGTTGTTGCTGTCGGCGATCGGCAGGTAAGGCAGATCGTCGGCGTCAATCTTCAAAACAGCGACATCCGTCCGGGAATCGCGCCCGACGACACGGGCGGGAAGCTCGCGCTCGTCGTTGAGGCGCACGAGGATTTCGTCGGCGATCTCGTCGGAGCGTCCCGCGATGACGTGGTTGTTCGTAAGAATATAGCCGTCGCTGGAAACAATCACCCCGGACCCCATGCCTTCCGGAAGTTTGCGCTCCTCGACCGTCGGCCCCTCCCCGCCGCGGGGGTTCGGCATGGGCGGCAAGCCGAAGAAGCGGCGCATGAACTCCTGGCGCGGGTCGACGCCGCCGCGCACGACCTGCACCACGCGCGAGGTATGGACGGAGACCACGGCGTGCGTCGCGTTGCGCAGCACATGGGAATAGCTGACAACCTCCACGGGATCGCGTTGCAGATCCTCCGTGAGCAGCGGCACCCGTTCGGAAATGGACGGGTCCAGAAAATCCTCTTTGTCCGCGAGGAGCGGAAGAGCCGCGACCAAAGCCATCCCGAGGAGGGACAGCCGGGGAAACGGAAAGATTTTCTTCGATAGCACCATGATTTGCACGTTCTTTGCATAATAGGAAAACAAGACTCGTGCCAAAATTCCCGGAATTTTATTAGTCGATGAAAATGAACATTTTAGAAATATCAAAAAAATTCAAGCCCCCTCCGGCGGCACCCTTGATGGAAAGTTTCTGACCAGCGCCCCGACAAGCAAATATCCAGATGACCCTACTCCAACGATTCACGATCCTCATCACCACGGCGGCGGCCACCCTTGTGCTTCTCGGCGCCGCTTCGTGGATGCTCTACGGCGAATTCCGGCAGATCGGCCGCTACGTGGAGGAGGTGCGCAGCGAGGGCACCCGCATCGCCGACCAATACCTCGTGCGCGTGCGCGCGATCGACGTGGCCCTCATGCAGTACGAAGTGCGCAAGGACCAGGCGTCGTGGTCGCAGTTTGTCGAGCAGAGCCGGGCGCTCGACAGCTGGCTGCGCCAGCGCGCGGAGTACCTCGCCACCCCCGAGGAAAAAGACGCCCTCGTGCGCATCCACAACACCTACGTCGAGTTCATCGAACGGGCGCGCATCTACGAGGGCAACCGGTTCGTCGCCGACATGTTCACGCCCAAGCGCATCGCCCGTGCCAATCTTGAAAACACGATCAGCAACCTGCTCAGCCTCGGCAATGATCTCTCCAACGCCCACCAGGCGCGGCTCGCGGGGCTCTTCAAGGAAACGCGCGACGCCCTCCAGCTCATCGCCGTATTCACGGTCGCGGCCTTCATGACCCTTGTCGGGATGCTCACATGGCAGGGCGTCGAACTCTACCGCCGCTACGTCGCGCCCCTGCGCCTGCAAGTCATCGAACAGTCCGAGCGGCTCGAGCGCCAGGAAAAGATCGCCTCGCTCGGCATGCTCGCCTCCGGCGTGGCCCACGAGATCCGCAATCCCCTCGCCGCCATCAAGGCGCGCCTCTACACACTGCGAAAAGCGGTGCGCCCGGATGCATCGGCCACCGAAGACGCCGACATCATCCAGGGCGAGATCAACCGCCTCGAAGACATCGTGGGCGACTTCCTCAAGCTCGCCCGCCCGCCCGACCCGCAGATCGGTCCGGTCGCCGTCGACAACGTCCTCGCCGAAGTGGCCGAGCTTCTGCGCCCGGACTTCGAAACGCGCAACATCCGCATCGAGACCGGGGGATCAACGGGTGTGACCGCGCAGCTCGACCGCGAGCAACTCAAGCAGTGCCTCATCAATCTCGCGCAAAACGGCGCGGAAAGTATCGACGGCGCCGGCGCGATCACCCTCGGCTCGGACGAGGCCGAGGTCGACTGGGAAGGCCGCCGCCGGAAGACGCTGTGCATCCGCGTCGCGGACACCGGCTGCGGCATCCCCCACGACATCCAGCGCCGCCTCTTCGATCCGTTCTTCACGACGAAGGCGGACGGCACGGGCCTCGGCCTTGCCTTGACGCAGCGGCTCGTCAACGGCATGGGTGGTCGCATTGCTTTCCAAACCCAGCCGGGCAGCGGCACCATCTTCAACCTTTACTTCCCGTTTGATGCCTCCCCAGGAAATCCTCATCGTCGAGGACGATGAATCCCTCGCGGCCTCCCTCGCCAAAGTTCTCGAGTCCGAAGGCTACCGCGTCACGGTCGCCCATACGGGGGACGAGGGCTGCCGCCGCATCGAGGAAGACGGCGATTCCATCTCCCTCGTCCTTACGGACCTGCGCCTTCCCGGTGCCTCCGGGCTCGACCTTGTGGGGTACGCGAAGGAGAAGCACCCCCACCTGCCGGTCATCCTCGTCACCGCCTTCGGCACGGCCGACACCGCCATCGAGGCCACCAAGCGCGGGGCCTTCGATTACATCCTCAAGCCCTTTGAGATGCCGGAGATCCTCGACCTCGTCGAACGGGCACTCAAACAGGCCGCCCTTGCCCGCGAAACCGTGCGGCTCACCGACGGCTCGACCGGCGACGGCGGCACCGACGGCGACGCCATGGTGGGCACCAGCCGCCCCATGCAGGATCTCTACAAGGGCATCGGGCGCGTCGCCGCCAACGAGGCCAACGTCCTCATCCGCGGCGAAACCGGCTCCGGCAAGGAACTCGTCGCCCGCGCCATCCATCAATACGGCCCGCGCAAGAACAAGGCGTTCATCGCCGTAAACTGCGCTGCCATTCCGGAAACTCTGCTCGAAAGCGAACTCTTCGGCCACGAAAGGGGGGCCTTCACCGGGGCCGACTTCCGCCGCGTGGGCCGCTTCGAGCAGGCCGACGGCGGCACCCTCTTCCTCGATGAAATCGGCGACATGCCGATGACCGTGCAGGCCAAACTCCTGCGCGTCCTCCAGGACCGCGCGATCCAGCGCCTCGGCGGCAAAGAACTGATCCCCGTCGACGTGCGCGCCATCTTCGCCACGCACCAGCCGCTCGAGGCCATGATCCGCGACCGCCGCTTCCGCGAGGACCTCTTCTACCGCGTCAACGCCCTCGAACTCCATGTTCCCGCCCTTCGCGAGCGCCCGGAGGACATTCCCGGCCTCGTGCGTTACTTCCTCGGGCGCCACGGCGCCGAAAGCGGATCGCAGATTCCCAGCCTCCAGCCCGAGGCCCTCGACCGCCTGCGGGCACACCCGTGGCCGGGCAACGTGCGCCAGCTCGAGAACACAATCCGCAAGCTTGTCCTCCAGGCGCGCGGGTACGTCATCACTTCCGACCATGTCGACGCTCTCCTCGCCGGCAGCGAAGCACCCGAAGGCACCTCCCTCGCCCAACGCGTCGCCACCCTTCTCGAAGAAGCGCAAACCCTCGAAGGCGGCGACCTTCACGCCCGCGTCGTCCACGAAGCCGAAGCCGAACTCATGCGCCAGGCCATGCAACGCTCCGGCGGCAACATCGCCCAGGTCGCCCGCTGGCTCGGAATCTCCCGCGTCACCCTACGCGAAAAACTCAAGCAGCACAGTCTCTACCCGCCCAGATAAACACAGCCCCGCTGAACGGACCGGCCGTTCTGGTCGGGCGATGCATCCGCCCGACTACGGGCCCGACTCTGAAACGGAAGCTTGTCTGCGAGCGAACGCTTAACCGAGCGCAAGCCGCCCTACTCCCTTATATCGAAACGCAGGATGCCTTGCTCGAACGGCGAAGTGTCAAAGTGGCGCGGATTCTCCGGGTCCACGAAGTTCAATCGTGGCGCTCTCACGAAAAACCTCGGGTTTTTCGAAATTCCCCGACGTGAAGTATACAATTGCAAAAACGAAAAGAAGAACGAACAGAAAAGTCCCGTGCAATGCCACTCTGTCAAACCATCTCATGCGTCAATTAAAATGGCCTGACTGACACCAATGCAAACGCTTCGCACCCCCTTGCTTACAGCATCGTGCCGTCTCGGGTGACGCGGTCTTGGAAGGCGTCGAGGAGTTTGAGGGTTTGTTCGCCGGGGCTGCCGCTGCCGATCCTGCGTCCGTCGACTTCGACGACGGGAATCAACTCGGCCGCCGTGCCCGTGAGGAAGATCTCGTCCGCCGTCCACACTTCGTAGCGGGTGATGTTGGTCTCCGCGCAGGCGATACCCTCCGCCTCCATGATTTCGAGGACGGCCCCGCGCGTGATGCCCTTGAGCGCGCCGGCGTGGGAGGGCGGCGTGGCCCAGCGGTCCTTGTGACGGAGGAAGATATTGTCGCCCGTGCACTCGGCCACATAGCCTTGGTCGTTGAGCATGATGGCCTCGAGACAGCCCGCGAGTCCGGCGTCGGCCTTGGCCATGATGTTGTTGAGGTAGTTGAGCGACTTCACCATGGGCGGAAGGGCCGCCGGGTTGATGCGGCGTGTGGGCGAAGTGATAATGCGCAGCCCCTGCGTGTAGAACTCCTTCGGGTAGAGCGCGATCTTGTCGGCGATGATGATGACCTGCGGATTTTTGCAGTTCTTGTGGCTGAGCCCGAGCGTGCCGACCCCGCGCGTGACGACGAGACGGATATAGCCGTCGCTCAGTCCGTTGACGCGGCAGGCCTCGCAGACGGCGTCGGACAGCTCCTGCCGCGACATGGGCAGGTCGAGGAGGATGGCCTTGGCCGACATTTCCAGCCGTTCAAGGTGCTCCTCCAGCTTGAAAACGCAGCCCTTGTAAAGGCGGATGCCCTCGAAGACGCCGTCGCCGTAAAGCAATCCGTGATCGAAGACCGAGATCTTCGCGTCCGCTTCGTCGACAAACCCGCCATTGATATAGACTTTCATGATGCGGCAGGAGTGTTGCGGGCAAAGCACCCGCTGTCTAGCCTCTCTTGCGCGGTATCAGCGGCCGCCGGACGCCGGAGGGCCGCCGCGCGCATAGTCGAGGATACGGTCGTGCGGGCCTTCCCGCGCGGGCGCGGCGAGAGTCTCGCGCAACCGGGCGGCGCCTTCGGTCGTCGCCTTGAGGCGCTCCGCGTCGTGCAGGCACACCCGCAGCTCGCGGGCGAGATTCGCCGCCGTCGCCTCGCCCTGGATGTATTCGGGGTAGAACGGTTGCTCAAGGATGAGGTTGGCGATGCCGAGGTAGGGCACGCTGACGACCCGGCGCCCGATGAAGTAAGTGAGCGGGTGGGCGCGGTAGACGATGGCGCCGGGAATCCCGGCGAGGGCGCAGGCCAGCGACATCGTGCCGGAACTCGTGAGGACGGCCCGCCCGCCCGCCTCTTCCCCGGCGGGAACAAGGTCGAGCCGCGGAAGCAGGCGGTCGCCCCCTTCGGCGGTGTGGATTTTCTCGATGAGCGCGCGCGCTCCGGGACTCGGGTAGATCACCGTGACGGCGTCGAGCCATCCCTCGCGGCGGGCCTGCGCCGCCCCCCGCAGCATGGCGGGCAGGATCCGCCCGATGGGCTGGAGCCGGCTGCCGGGCAGCAGCAGAACGGGGCCGTCCGCGTCGAACCGCAGCGGAGGCGCCGCCCCCGGCAAGAGGAAGGGATGGCCGACAAAGCGGGTGTCGAGGTCGGTGTCGGCGAAGCAGTCGACCTCGAATGGAAAGATCACGCCGACTTCGTCGAGCACCTCCGCCATGCGGAACCGGCGCCCTGCTTTCCATGCCCAGATTTGCGGCGAGATGTATCCATAGACCGCCGTCGGCCCGCCGCCCTTCCGGCTGATACCCGCCCTCTGGAGGGCCGCCGCGAAGCGCAGATTGAATCCCGGGTAGTCAACAAGCACGACGACACGCGGCCGGTGTTCCTCCACCCAGTGCAAGAGCGCGTCGAAGAGGCGTTTGAAGTAGCGGTAGTGGCGCAGCACTTCGACCAAACCCACGACCGATGTCGCCGTGAGGTCGTGCAGGAGCGCGGCCCCCGCCGCCTCCATGCGCGTGCCCCCCACCGCCGCGATGGAAAGCTCCGGCGCCTTTTTCCGTATCCCCCGGATCACTTCGGCGGCATGCTCGTCGCCGGAGTGTTCGCCCGCGATGAAGAGCACGTCCACCCGCCGCCCGTCCATGCCGGGCAGCTCGATATGCGAATCGTCCGCCATGGAATGAAGAGATCCGCTAGCGCATGGCCGCGCGGATTTGCGCGGTCACCTGCATCGCCACCTCAAGGGCCGACTTGCCGAGCTGCCCGCCCACTTTCGGGTCGCGAGCGCGGCGGATGCAGTCGGTGAAGGAGAGAAGTTCGAGCTTCAGCGGTTCATCGCGCTCGATCGGGATGTCCTCTTTGTCGAGGGCGAGCCCCTGTTTGCGGATAAGGTGTCCCTTCTGCTCCATGAAGTTTAGGGAGAGGTAGGCCTCCGGCTGGAAGACGCGGATCTCCCGCACCTTCTTGAGGCTCACACGGCTCGTGTTGATATTCGCCACGCAACCGCCTTCGAAGACGATACGCGCGTTGGCGATGTCCTCCGTCGGCGAAAGGACGTTCACGCCCACCGCCTCGATCCGTTCGATGGGCCGCTTCACCAGTTCGAGGATGATGCCGATGTCGTGGATCATGAGGTCGAGAACCACGCCCACTTCCGTGCCGCGCGGCGTGAACGGGGCCAAACGGTCCGCCGCGATGAAGCGCGGATTGCTCACCGCCGATTCAAGGTAGCCCATGACCGGATTGAAATGCTCGATGTGCCCCACCTGCACAAGCACGCCGACGGCTTTGGCCGCCTCCAATACGCGCTCGGCCTCCTCAAGGCTCGAGCAGATGGGCTTTTCGATCAGCAGGTGACAACCCCTCTCAAGGAGCGGCAGCGCCACCTCGCAATGCCGGTCCGTCGGCACAACCACGCTCACGGCGTCGCAGGCCCCCGCCAGTTCCTCCGGTGACGCAAACACCCGCGCGCCGTGCCGTTCCGCCACTTCCGTCGCGCGCGCACGGTCGGCGTCGTAGACCCCCGCGAGTTCCACGCCTTCCAACTCCGCATACACCCGAGCATGGTGCTGGCCGAGCGAGCCCACCCCGATTACCCCGCACTGCAAAGGCTTTTCGCGTTCCATCCCTCCGAAAATGGGCTTTTCCCCCGCCATGGCGACGCAAAATTGTTTTTACAAACGCTCTCGTAAATCTGCCTATTTTTTACACCTCCGCATTCAGCGCACCTTTGGTAGGGTTAAAAAACGATGAAAATTAGATATAATTACCTATTCAATTGCGAGGGCCTTTCCCTTTGCCCTAACCATTCTCGTGTTTTCTGCAACCTGCCGCTTCCCGGCGGTGCCACTGTCGCCCTTGCAATGAGACTCAACCGCCCGACCTATCTTGCCCTGACCGGCCCCGCCGCCCGGTGCAGCGGCCGCACAATGCCGCGGGCCGGCGCCCGCGCGGGGTTCAGCCTCGTCGAGGTCGTCGTCGCCATGGTCCTGCTCGCCATTCTCGCCGCCGGGCTCATTTCCTCCACGATGCAAATCCGCAAAGCGGCGGATTCGAACATGCGCGAGGCCCTTGCCGTAGCGGTCGGCACGGGCTTTCTGGAGCAACTCATCTCCGCCGAGTTTCCGCTTCTGCAGATTGCCGCCGACAACAATGTCCTGTGGGACTTCTTCACCCGCGACGGCTCGCCCGAGCCCATCCGCATCCGCCCGGTCGGTTACGACGGCGAAGCGGACTCGATTGAAATCCCCCTCGTCACCGACACAGATGGCAACGAATCCGTCACCATGCCGCTTCAGGTCCTGCCCATGGTGGAGCGCGCCGAGGGCAACCCTGACAACGCGCTCAACATTGTCGTCCGAATCCGCTGGAACGAAGCCCTCTCGAAGGAGGAGCGCACCCGTTCCTTCGTCTACGTGCGCTCGCGCGTGCCACGCTGACCGCCCCCCGCCACACCACGAACATCCCGTACTGAATGAAAGACCGCCGCCCATCGATACGCAAACGCTCCGCCCGGGCCGGACTCACCCTCGTCGAGCTGATGTTCGCGCTTGCTTTGTCCGGGCTCGTCCTCGCCGCCTTCCATCAGCTCGTTCTAGGGACGGGCCGCAGCCTCTTCGACAGTACCAACAAGCTCCTCATCACGAAAGATGTGCGCGCCTTCACCAACGAGATTTCCCGGTCCGGCCGCAGTGCGCGCGACTTCCGCATATACACCTCTCTGCAGGACCTGAGCGAACGGCATTCGGGCCAGAGCGGCGACGTCCTCGCCCTCGTCTGGGCCGAACCCGAATCCATCGAGGAGGCGTCGCCGGGCCGGGCGCAGCGGTTTTTCATCACCCGCATCGTCATCTACGCGCGCGAACCGGAGCCGGGCCAGACGGAGGGACCCGTGTGGCGCTACGAACAGCACTACGCGCTTCCGGACGCGGGTGAAGGCACCGGGGGCACCGACTCCGCGCAGCACACCGTCCGCGCCCTCGTCGGCGACATCCTGGGCACGGCCGAACGGCGCCGTGTCCTCCAGCTCTCGCGCGGTCTCGCCGACGAGAAGCTCTTCTTCTACAGCCGTCTCGGGGAGTCCGTCGTCGTCAACGGCGAAATCTACCACGGCAATGACCACCGCCGCATGACCAATACCTACAATTTCACGATCAGCCCGAGAGGATAAGCGCCATGAAAACCATATCTCCGGAAAATGCCTCCGCACGCCGCCGCGGTTCGACCATCGGCGTCATCCTCGTCTTCACGATGGCCATCGGTCTCGTCATCGCCTCCTCGTTCAATTACACCGTCACGGAGTCGCGCCTAAACCAATCCGATCTCCTCGCCAACGAGGCCCGCCTCGCCGCCGAGAGTGTGCTCGAGCACGGCATGGCACAACTGCGGCGGCGCTTCGACCGCACGCACCAGCTCACAGCCATGGAACTCCGGCCCGACCGGCCCACGGCGCTGCGGCTTGAGACCGATTTTCTCCGTTTTCTGCAGCACCGCAGCGGCTCACGCGTCGTCGCGCCGCCCGGCCTCGGCGACTCCGGCGGTCCCGGCCAAGGGCAGGGACAGGGCCAAGGCCAGGGTGCGAACCAAGGCAGCGGCGGCGGCGCGGCATGGCCCAACCACCAATCCTTTGTCAGCCGCCCTATCTCCCTCGGCGGAGTCGTTCTCAATCAGGGCGACCCGGTTATCGTCGACATCGACTCGAACGAACTGCTGCCCGAGCAGGGCATGGACTTCTTCCAGAGCGCCGCCGTGCGCGAGGTCCGGCTCTACGCCCGCGCACGCGTCAACGCCGGGCGCTGGGGCGACCGCGACGCCTACACCCGCAAGACCTTTCAGGTCATCGACGAGTCCCTCTACCAGTTCGCCGTCTATTACAGCGATGTTCTCGAAGTATGGCCCGGTGCCACGATGGACCTCGGCGAAGGCGGCCCGATTTACGGTCGCGAAGTTTGGCTCGGTGCCGGGGCCAGATTCAATGTTCACGGCCGCGTCATGGCCCCCGACGGGTTTTTCGTCGGGCGCCATCCCGATTCGGGGCGCGCCGGCGAAACGGCAA
>SLLG01000079.1 GCA_007134215.1 Opitutales bacterium
ACGAGGACGTCATCAAGGTCCCGATGCTCGTGAAGGCGCCCGGCCAGAGCGCGGGTGGCGCGGTGTCGGATGCCCTCCAGTCCCTCGTCGATTACACGCCCACCTTCCTCGAAGCCGCCGGCTTGCCTGTGCCCTCCGGCATGACCGGCCTGAGCCAGTGGGATGTCTGGAACGGGCGGAAAGAAAAGGTGCGCGACAATGTCCTCGTTGAGCACCGTTTCCAGCCGGATCTCCCGCACCTGCGCACCTACGTGGACAAGCGTTACAAACTCACCCTCTGGCGGGACCAGTCCTACGGGGAGCTGTTCGACCTCGAAGCGGACCCGGACGAACTCCGCAACCTCTGGGACGACCCCGCGGCGCGCGACCTCAAGGCGGAAGTGCTCCTGAAATACGCCTATGCCGAGATGGCGCGCGAACCTATGCGCTACCCGCGGATCGCCGGCGCGTGAGGAGGCCGGGTCGCAGCGCATCGATAACGATGCAGAGGTCGCGCCTCGTTTGTCGTCCCGGGAAAAGCATGGTGCCCGCCAGTTCGCCGGGCATGACGAGGCTGGTCAGCCGCGGCCGCACAGACCCGCGCAACCCGAGAACGGAGGCGCGCCGCGCCACTTCGCGCGATGAACCCGGCTCCGGCGAATCCACCGATTCAGCCACGGAAAACGTTTGCGGTTAGGGGGATTCCACGGACACTGCGGTTGAACCTTGGCGGGACCGCCCGGCCGCGACACGTCCCTCCGCTTCATCATTCCTTCTTGAAATTGATTTCTTCCATGCGCTTTCTCCACACCGCCGACTGGCAAATCGGGAAACCCTTCCAATCCATTGAAGATTCCGCCATGCGCGAGGCCCTGCGCCGGCAGCGCCTCGACACCGTCCGCGGCCTCAAGGCGCTTATCGACGGGCACGACCTTGCCTTCGTTGTCGTCTGCGGCGATCTCTTCGATTCCTCCACGCCCGACAAAGCGACTGTCTCCGCGCTCTGCTCCGCTGTCGGCAGTCTGGAGGTCCCGGTCTACGCCATTCCCGGCAACCACGACCACGCCGGTCCCGGCTGTGTCTGGGAGCAGGACTTTTTCATGCGCGAACAGGCGCAGCTCGCCCCCAACCTCCGTCTCCTCCTCAAGGCCGGGCCCGTCGTGACCGACCACGCCGTCCTCCTCCCGTGTCCGCTCCTCCGCCGCCACGAGAGCGCCGACCCCACCGCGTGGCTGCGCGCCGGGCCGACGGGCCTTCCCGCCGCGCTTCCCCGCATCATCCTCGCCCACGGCAGCACACAGGGGTTCTCTTCCTCGGGCGACGCCGACGCCGAGGTCGCCGTCAACCAGATCGATTTGGCGCGTCTGCCGGAGGAGGATTATGACTACATTGCCCTCGGCGACTGGCACGGCATGAAGCAAGTGGGTCCGCGCGCATGGTTCAGCGGCACCCCCGAGCAGGACCGCTTCGCCAAGGGCGACAACAACCAGCCCGGCCACGTCCTCATCGTCGAGTGCCCCGGCCGCGGTCAAGCGCCCGGGGTCTCCCCCGTCCGCACGGGGCAGGTCCGTTGGCACAGCCCCGACCCCTTCGATCTTCCCTCGGAGGCCGGTCTCGACCGCCTGCAAGCCGCCATCGACGCCCTCATCGGCAACCGGACCGGGCGCGATCTGCTCAAGCTGACGCTTTCCGGAACCCTCGGCTTCCAAGGAAGCGAACGCCTCGAGGCCATGCTCGAAAGCCTCGGGGCGCGCCTTATCCGCCTCGACATCGGGCGCGATATCCGCCTTGAGCCGTCCGCCGATGAGCTGGACGCCCTTACCCGCCGCCAGGACCCCCTCATCGCCAAGGTCGCCGCCGAACTGCGCGCCGCCCGCGAGACCGACCCGCTCGCGCGCGAAGCCCTGCGCGAACTCCACCTCGAAGTCGGAAAGGCCGGAGGATGAGACTGCTCTCCGCCACCGTCCGCAACTACCGGGTACACCGCGCGGCCAGCGTCTCCCTCGACGCCCCGCTCGTCATGATCCACGGCCCCAACGAGTCGGGCAAGAGCACCCTCGCCGAGGCCATCCACTGCGCTCTCTTTCTCAAGGCGAAAGGATCCACCTCGCTGCACGAGGCCATGGTCTCCGCCTCCGCCGACGGATTGCCCGAGGTGGAACTCCGCTTCGAGGCGCGGGGGCAACGCCACACCCTGAGGAAAACCTTCGGTTCCACCGCCCGCGCCCTCACGCGGCTGGAGACCGAGGGGCACGCCACGCTCAACGGAGCGCAGGCGGAGGAAGCCCTCGCCGCGCTCCTCGGCGTGGAGGGCGCGCTCTCCGGCGGCGGGATCGAAAACAAGATGCTGCAGCGCTGGGGCCACCTCTGGGTCTGGCAGGGCAAAAGCTCGGAAAGCCCCTTTGCCACGCTCTCCGAGTCGCAGGAAAAGCTCCGCGACAAACTCCAGCCGCAAGGCGGCGCGTCCATCCTCAGCAGTCCCCTCGACAACGCCGTTATCGACCGCCTGCAATCGTGGCGGGACGCCAACTTCACCAGCAAGGGCGCCAAAGCCGGATCGCCGCTGGACCAAGCGGAGAAGGAACTCGCCGCCGCCACGGAAAGGGAGAAGACCGCCCGCGCCAAGCTCGGGGAACTCCGGCAGGCCGCGGAATCCCACCAACAGGCCGTCGCCGACCGCGAGCGCCACCAGCGAAGCCTCGCCGAAGCCCGCGCCCGCCTCAAGGAGGTCCATGAAAAGCTCAAGCAAGTCGATGGCCTGAAGGCGCGGCTCGCCGAGAAAACCCGTCTGCGCGGAAACGCCGCGCAAACCCTCGCCGATCGGGTGGAGAGCGACCGGCAGATACGGGAAATGGAAACGCGCCTCCATCAAGCCCGTGAAGCCGCCGCCCCGGCGGAGGCCGGGCGCAAAGCCGCCGAAGAGGCGCTTAAACACGCCCGCGCCGACCTTGACGGGGCCAGCCGCCAACGCGAGGAATCCTCCCGCACCCTCCAGAATCTCCGTCGCCGCGCCGACGCGTGGCAGGCACACCTCGGCGCCCTCCGCGAGAGCGGTCGTTTGCGGGAGCTTGACAACGCCCTCGCGAAGATACGCGCCCTCCAGAAAGAACACGAAGCGCTCCGCGCAAAGCTTGCCCCCCTCGACGCTTTCGACGCCAAGACCCTCGCCAAAATCCGCCGCGCGGATACGAAAGCCAACGAGGCCCGGGCCCGCCTCGAAGCCTACGCCCTGGAGATCGAACTCCTCGCCGACGGCGAAACCGTGAGCCTCGACGGCGAATCCCTTGCACCCGGCCGTCCCCGCACGCTCACCCGCTCCGCCGAATTGACCGTCGGCGGCCGCACCCGTATCCGGCTGACCCCCGGCGGCGCGGAGGATCTGGAAAAAGCCCGCAAGGACGCGGAGAAAGCCGTCGCCGCGCGCGACGACCTTTTCCGCGGGTTGGCTGTTGCCTCCCTCGAAGCCGCTGAGAAAAAGCGCCGCGAGCGCGAAGCCATCGAAACGGAAATACACAAAGTCGAAGCCCGTCTCGATGAAACGGATCCCGGATCCGTCGATGCCGGGCGCAAAAACGCCGCCGAGGCCCTCGCCCGCTTTCAGGCCCGCCGCGACGACCTCGCCGCCGAAGAAGCGTTCGCCGGATTCCCGGACGACCCCGCCGCCGCCGAATCCGCCGCCGAATCCGCTCAGGAAGCCCTCAAAGCCGCCGAGACGGAGAACCGTCGGGCCGAAACCGCCGAGAGCGCCGCCCGCAAGCGGGCGTTTGAGGCCGAGAGGGCGTTCACCGCCGCCAAAGATACCCACGAGGCCCAGACCAAAGCGATCGCCGATCTCGAAGGCCGCCTCGGCTTTGCCCTCGACAAGTCCGGAAACACCGAAGCCCGCAGCGCCGCCGTCAACGCGGCCCGCGCCGCCCTCGACCAAGCGAGCGCCGCCGAAAAGAGCGCGGGCGACGAACTCGAAGCCCTCGGCGCCGCGCAGCTCGAACTCGACAAACAACGCCTCGACCAAGCCATCGGGACCGACGACCGGAACTTCCGCGAAGCCGAGAGCATTATCATCGAGACCCGCTCCATCCTCAAAAGCAACGGCACCGCCGACCCCGAACGCGAGGCCGCTGAAGCGGAGGCCGAGGCCGCCCGCGCGGAACAACGCCACCGCACCTTGCTCCGCCAGGCCGAAGTCCGTCGGCACCTCCTCGAGCGCCTCCACGCCGCCCGCAAAGAAGCGACCGACGCCCTCACCAAGCCCCTTGAAGACGCCGTCGCACCCTACCTCGGCAACCTCTTCGCCGGCAGCCGCCCCCGCATCCGCTGGTCCGCCGACAGCGCCAGCCTCGAAGGCTTTGAACTCGACCGCACCGGCCGGGACCAAGGCCTCTTCCCCTTTGCCCGCCTCAGCCACGGCACCCGCGGACAGGCGGCCCTCGCCCTCCGCCTCGCCCTCGCCCAGATCCTCGCCGCCGACCACGACGGATGCCTCCCCCTCGTCCTCGACGACGCCTTTACCCACGCCGACCGCGACCGTATCGAAAAAATCAAGACCCTCCTCTTCCAAGCCACCCGCAACAACCTCCAGATCCTCCTCCTCACCTGCCACCCCGGAAACTACAACGGCCTCGGCGCCATGGAAGTCCGCCTCGATCCCGCTTCCGCCGCCTCCTGAGTTTGGCGCCGTAGCCGTCAGGCTTTTGGACCGGTCGGGCTGGATGATCGCGCACGGGCCGCGGGCGTCTGCGGGTGGAAGGAAGTAGGCTGAAGCTTCAGCGAGGCACGAACGGTTGCTGCGTCGGTGTGGACGTGCGGCGCGGCGCTCGCTGAAGCTTCACGCTACGGCGAAACAGCGCCCCGT
>SLLG01000095.1 GCA_007134215.1 Opitutales bacterium
GCCGGCGGCACGGCCGAAGCCGCGCTGCCGGCGGCCCTGGCCGTGGAATTGCTGCATGGCTACACCCTCGTGCATGATGATCTGCCCTGCATGGATGACGATGCCGAACGCCGCGGACAGCCCACCGTCCACGTCGCCTTCGACGAAGCCACCGCCGTCCTCACCGGCGACGCCCTCCTCACCGAGGCCTTCTTCGTTCTCGCCCGCGCCTACCCCCCGCGCCCCGAAGTCGCCGTCGCCCTCGCCCGCCAGCTCGGCGAAGCCGCCAACAGCCGCCACCTCATCGGCGGTCAAGCCGCCGACACCCTCGCCGAAGACACCGAAATCTCCGCCGGAGACCTCGACTTCATCCACCTCAACAAGACCGCAGCCCTCATCGGCGCATCCCTCTCCATGGGCCTCGCCCTCACCGACGCCCCCGCCACCGCACAGGAAACCGTCCGCCGCATCGGCCGCGCCCTTGGCCTCGCCTTCCAGATCGTCGACGACCTCCTCGACGCCACCGGCGACGAAGGCGTCGTCGGCAAACCCCTCCGCGCCGACGCCCAACGCGCCAAAAACACCTACCCCCGCCTCCACGGCATCCCCGCCAGCCGCAAACGCGCCCGCCAGCTCACCGAACAAGCCCTCGCCCATACCGCCAAACTCGACGCCGACACTGCCTTCCTCGAATCTCTCATCCGCCATCTCGGAAAACGCATCGCGTGAGGAGGACAGCCGCGCCACAGCGGGATGATTTGCCATCAGGCAGGTGAACATCCCCACCGCTTTGCTCTGCGACCTTCTGCAAAATAAACGGAGGATACGCCGCGCAATCGCTGTCGGCCCCGCTCCGCCGGGAACCGTGCCCGCTCACTCCGACGCAGCACGGGGTTTCGCCTCCGGCCGTCTCCGCTTCGCATTCGTCCGTCTCTTGCCTCGAAGGCGGATGCAAATGCGCCCAATGACCAGGATGACGATCACCCCGGCGGCGATGAAGAGGTTGCGGTGCGTGGGATCGAGAAGCAGCCCTGGAACGGCGGTCATGCCGGCGGCGAAGGTCGCCTGAATGGCGAGGGAGAGCGCGAAGTAGAGCCCGAACGGCGTCCCCGCGAGGGCGAGGAGGTAATTCTGCACGGGAAACGGAAACGCGGGGACCGCGCGCACAATGAAAACAAGGCGGAAGTGCCCGGTCTCCCGGAGTGCCGGAATCTCGTATCCGCGCGCCTCCAGCCAATCCGAGAGCGGCCGCCGGAGCAGACGGACGCCGAGGAAGTACGCCGACGCCATGTTCAGGGCGAGGGCGGCGACACACAGCCCCCACGCCAGCGGCCACGGAAAGGCCGCGCCCGCATACAGGTAAAACACCGCGATGGGGAAACCGACGAGCGGGAGAACGGTCATCAGACCGAGGAAGACCAGCGGATTCGTCGCCCGCAGCGTATCAAGAAGGCTCTCAATGTCGAAGTCATGCCATGCGAGCAGGGCAATCCCCCCTCCGATCAACGCCACGAAGACAAGCACTGAAGCGGCGCCGTCGCGCCAGCGCGCGCGCCGCCGTTTCTCCGGCGCCGTCTGCCGGGCCGCGGGGACCGTTTCGCCTGACCTTCGCATGGTGCCCGCATCTGCCGCAGGTCACCGGTTGTCAACAAAGAACCCCGGGAGACAGAAACGCGCGTCCCTTTCGAGAAACCTGCTTGTTTCTATCCTTCCGCGCGCTGCCGGGCGTCGTCTTCGATGGCCTTGGCGAGTCTGCCCAGGTTTTCCCTCGCGGCATCTTTGGCGCTGTCGAGGGCGACGGGTTCGCTCACGTCCTCGCGGGCGAAGAGGTAGAACTTGATCTTCGGCTCGGTGCCGCTGCCGCGCACGGCGAACTGGTAGCCGTTGTCGAGTTCGAGGAAATAGAAGTCCTGCTTGGGGATCTCCTTTCCGTCGGCGTCCTCGAAGGTCTCCTTTCCGAAGTCCTTGAAGGCGGTGACACCGAACCCGGCGAGCGTCTCCGGCGGCGATTCCCGGTAGGATTCGAGGATGCGCCGGATCTTCGCCGATCCCGCCGCCCCCTCATAATAGATGTTCACGAGGCTCTCCAGATAATAGCCGTAGCGGAGGTAGATCTCGTCGAGGTAATCGATGAAGGTGCGCCCGGCGTCCTTCAGCCATGCCGCGACCTCGGCGAACATGAGAATGGCGGCGTTGGCGTCTTTGTCGCGCACGCGGTCGGAGGCAAGGTAGCCGTAGCTCTCCTCGCCGCCGAAAATGTAGTAAGTGCTATGCTTGAGAAGCAATTCCCGCCGCGCGTCCGGCGAGCACGCGTCGTAGTCGACGGCAAGCCCAGACTCCTTCATGAGGGCTTCCTTGAGTTCGCGCTCGTAGATGCCGAGTTTTTCTCCGATCCACTTGAACCCAGTGAGTGTATCGATAATTTTGAGACCGTTCTTTTCCGCGATAGCCGCTTGCAGCGGAGTCGTCACAAAGGTCTTGATAAGGGCGGCGCGGGGGCTGCCGTTTTTCGGCAGGATACCCTTTTCTTTGAGACGCCGGATGCGGTATTCGGCGATAATCGAGCCGATCATGTTGCCCGTGAGCAAGACCATCTCCCCGCTCTCGTCGCGCACGGCGACGCCCATGCGGTCGGCGTCTGGGTCTGTCGCCATGATCACATCGGCGCCGCAGGCCTTCGCCTGCTCAATTCCCATCGAGAGCGCCTCGGCGTTCTCCGGATTGGGCGATTTGACGGTGGGAAAATTCGGATCCGCCTTCATCTGTTCCTCGACGTAGACGGCGTCGACACCGACGGCTTCGAGAACAGCCGGCACCGAGGCCGCGCCCGTCCCGTGGATGGCGGAGAAGACGACCTTCGGCTTTGCGCGTCCGATAACATCGCGGTCGATGAAGTTTTCCGAGAGCACGTCGATGTAGGCCGTGTCCTCACTTTCCGGCAGAGTGACGACGGCAGCGGTGTCGACCGGAAGGTGCTTCGCAATCTCCCCGAACTTCACGCGGTAAACTTCGTGGATGATCCCCTCCGCGTGCGGATAGACGACCTGCCCGCCGTCTTCGAAATACACTTTGTATCCGTTGTCGTGGGGCGGATTGTGGCTGGCCGTGATAACGATCCCAGCCGTCGCGCGGGTGCGCCGCACAGCGAAGCTCAGCTGCGGCGTGGAGCGCGGACCGTCGAAGATCATCGCATAGCCGCCAAGGCGCGTCCATGTCGAAGCCGTCAGCTCGCAGAAGTGCCGCGAGAAGTGCCGCACGTCATGGGCGATGACGAGGCGCGGGGCCTCGGGACGGCCGAACGTCTCCTTGAGATGCCGTCCGCAGTAGCGGTAAAGCCCGATGGTCGCGCGGATAACGTTGAAATCATTGAGGTAAGCCGTGCCGACGGCAGCATGGGCCGGCGTCTCCGCCCCGCCTTTTCCAGCGCGCTCCGCCTCCGTTAACACGTTTCCGATTGTGCGGCTGCGCATCCCGCCCGTCCCGAATTCGAGGGCCTTGTAGAACCGGTCGTTCAGTTCGCCCCAGTGCCCGCCGGAGACCAGCTCGGCGATACTTTCAACGGCCCACGCAGGCAGGACGCCGCTCTCCGTCCACGCCAGGATGTTGTCCCGGGCCGAGGGGAGCAGCTTCTCCGCCGAAGCCGCATCATTCAGTTGTTGCTTCATGTCCATAGTGATAAAATTCGCTTGTTTTCAGGCGGGCCGCAACCCGCCGCACCGGCCCGTACCCTCTCTCAAACCTCCAATACCGTGCCTTCCTTGACAACGGGCTTTTCCGCGAGCGCCGCCCACCGCTCCGCGAACGCTTCCCCGCTGTCGGCGAAGAGCGGGCTCACTTCGAAGGCAAACGACGGCAGGCCCGTGTCGTCCACCGGCAGTTCGACGCCCACCGCAAGCGCCCACCGCGAGAACTGGCGCAACTGGTCCTCCACCGCCGTCTGCGGCGAGTCCTTGCCCTCGGCGTTCTTCACCGGGCTGAAGTCGTCTTCGCGCAGGGTCTCGATAATCACGGCGTTCTTCGCGAACGGCAGCGCATCGAAGACGAACATCTCGAACTTGATGCCGTTCGGCGCCTCCGGCTTGATGACCTCCCCGTCCGTTCCGACAAAGGGGATCTTCTTCTCCGCGCGGTGAAAGGGAAGTTCCGACCCTGCCTCGCCGCCGCCCACGCGCGCGACAAAGCCCACGTCGAGAACGTGGATGGCGATGCTCCCGGCGACAAACCGCAACTGCCCGTCAGCATCCCGCTCGCGCTGCATATCCGCCGGCATGTCGCTGTACTCAATGACCACGGTCTTGCCGTCCTTCCGACAGAAGTGGCCCACCTTCTCGTCCGGGTAGGCCTTCGGGATCATCTTGCTCGACATCTCCGAGCCCGCGCGGAGGTGGAACCCGATAAACACCGGGTCGACGCAGCGCACGAGCGGATTGTCCACCTGAAAGTAGCTCAGCGTATCGACGCCCGCCTCGCGCATCTTGTCCACGGCGCCGGAGCGGACGAGCGCGCGGAGGCTACCGCCGTGGCCGTCCGGACTCATCGCAATCGTGTCTTTCGCCTCGAGGAGGATTTTTCCGTCGCGGCCGACGGCGGGCATCCGCCCCTGTGTGAAGAAAGACACCCGGTCGGCGGAGAGCCCGTAGAAGCCCGCATCTTCAAACGCCGCGACCGTCGCCGCGTGATTCGCGTGGCTTGTCATGATAAACCACGGAATGCGCGCGGCATAACGGCGCTCCGCCGCTTGTATTTTCTCTGCAAATACGTGGAAAAGCGTCTTCTTCTTCACCGGCGTGACGGGGAGGGTGCCCTTCGGCCCGTCGTAGCCGAGCCGCGTCCCCTGCCCGCCCGCGACCGTGAAGGCGGCTACACGCCCCGCGCGGATCGCTTCCTCGCCGAGGCGGCGCGCCTCCGCCCACTCCTCCGCGTCGCCGCCGTGCCGCGGGTGCGGGATGTACGGCGCCGGCTCCAGACCTTCCAGCGCCGGTCCGTCGTCGCTTCCGCCGGCGGCAAGCTTTGCCGCGAGATTCCCGAGTTCGTTCAAATCGATTTCCTCCGCCTGCGCAAGGAGCGAGGAACGCGACGCTTCCGGGAGTTCGTCCCAAAACCGGAAGACATGGCCCTGCCCCGCCGCCTCAAAACGCGCGCGGATGGATTCAGCATTCTGTGAAGACATGGCGAACGGGTCTACCCGCACTCTCCCACGAGGTCACGTCGAAACACGCCTGACTCCGCATTTTCCACTCCCGAGCGTATCTTTCAAGTGAAAATCCGTCCACCGGGGAAATGGGTGTTGAATTCGCCTGCCCGCGCGCCAAGTTTCCGTGGCGATGGGGATGCGTTTCCAGATCTTGGGCAGCAGCAGCAGCGGAAATTGCGCGCTCCTGCAAACAGACGAGACGGCGGTGCTCATCGACGCCGGATTCTCCGCACGCCGCATTGAGGCTCTCCTCGAACCGACCGGATTGGCGCTCTCTGATATTGAGGCTGTCTTTCTCACCCATGAGCACGGTGATCACATCGCCGGCCTGCCCGGCCTCTCGCGGCACAGCCACCTGCGCTTCTTCGCCAACGCGCAGACCGCACGCGCCGCGCGGTCGAAGCTCCGCCGCGACGTCACGTGGAGGATCTTCGAAACAGGCCACACCTTCCGCTTCGCCGGTCTCTCCGTCGAGACGCTCGCCGTACCCCACGACGCCTACGACCCGGTGGCCTTCGTCATCCGCTCCGGCGGCGAGGACCTCTTCAACCCGCCCCGCTGCCTCGCATGGGTGACCGACCTCGGCTATGTGCCGCCCGCCCTGCCTGCCCGCATCGCCGACGCCGACACGCTCGTCCTCGAAGCGAACCACGACCTCGAACTCCTCGACATGGACATGAAGCGGCCCTTCTCCGTGAAGCAGCGCATCCGCGGCCGCCACGGCCACCTCTCCAACGAAGCCGCCCACGCCTTCCTCCAGTCCGCCTCCCTGCCGCGCCTCGAACGCGTTTTCCTCGCCCACCTCAGCCGCGACTGCAACTGCACCGAGCGCGTCGCCGGGCGCTTCCCAGGCGGAAGTTTCCCCTTTGCCGTCGAAATCATTGATCCGAGCGAGACTGTGCCGCTCTCGCCCGCATGGACACTTGCTTCCTGACCACATGCCGAATCCTTACCGCCACACAAAGGTCGTCTTCACCATCGGCCCCGCCACCGAGAGCGAGGACGAACTCGACAAACTCATCCGGCAAGGGGTCGATGTCTGCCGCCTCAACATGGCTCACGCCAACCACGATTGGACGCGCGCGGTCATCGAGCGCATCCAGCGGGTCTGCGAGCGCACCGGGCGCCAGATCGCCATCATGATGGACGTGAAAGGACCGGAAATCCGCACCGGCCCGGTCGAAGAAACCTTCCACCTCGAAGCCGGCGAACTCTTCGACCTCTATATCAAACCGGACGAACTCGACGAAGCCGACAGGAAAGGCGCGCGGGGCGTGTCGATCAATTA
The DNA here is from genome assembly GCA_007134215.1 of Opitutales bacterium. GTDB lineage: Bacteria > Verrucomicrobiota > Verrucomicrobiia > Opitutales > Oceanipulchritudinaceae > SLLG01. Next base: position 6,462 of record SLLG01000095.1, read on the forward strand.
CCCCAGCTTTGCCAACGACGTGAAAGCCGGCGACACCGTCCTCGTCGACAGCGGGCTCATCCGCATGCGCGTCGAGGACGTCGAGCCGCGCCGCGTGCGCTGCAAGGTCATCATCCCGGGACCCATGGGCAGCCGCCGCCACATCAACCTGCCCGGCGTCAAGGTCAACCTCCCCGCCCTCACCGCCAAGGACAAAGCCGACATCGAAGTCGGCATCGAAGCGGGCGTCGACTTCTTCGCCCTCAGCTTCGTGCGCGAGCCCGACGACCTCGACATCCTCCGCCGCTTCATCAGCGAACGCGGTTCGCAGGCCAAAATCATCGCCAAAGTCGAGGACCAGACTGCCGTTACCAACCTCGAGGAAATTATCCTCGCGAGCGACGGACTCATGGTCGCGCGCGGCGACCTCGGGATCGAAATCCCCTACGAAACCCTGCCCGTCGTGCAGCGCCGCGCCGTCAAAGAGTGCCTCCGCGTCGGCAAGCCGGTCATCGTCGCGACGCACATGCTCGAGTCGATGATCACCCAGCCCTTGCCCACCCGCGCCGAGATCACCGATGTCGCCAACGCCGTCTCCGAGCAGGCCGACTGCGTCATGCTCTCGGGCGAAACCACCATCGGCAAATACCCCGCAGAGTGCGTCGACGTGCTCGACCGGATCATCCGCGCGACCGAGGGCCAGAGCGACCGCCCCTACAACACCACCGTGCGCCTGCGCACCCCCAAGGGGCTTCTCCTGCGCTCCGCCGTCATCCTCAGCGACGAACTGGAAGACGCCGCCATCCTCGCCTTCACCAAGCGCGGCTACATCGCGCAGACGCTCAGCGCCCTGCGCCCGCGCAAGAGCCCAATCTTCGCCTTTACCGACAACCGCCGCCAATTCCGCCAGATGCTCATCCTCTGGGGCGTCGAGCCCTTCCTCATGGAATTCGACCCCGATCCCGAAAAAACCATCGGCAGCGCCCTCGACCTCCTCAAAAAACAGGGATGGGCCAGCGAAGGCCGCCGCATCATCGTCGTCTCCAACGTCCTCGCCAGCGAGCGTATGATCGACACCATCCAGCTGCGCACCGTGGAATGACCGGCCCATAGTGAGGAGAGAAAAAGCCGCCGCCGAAGATCAATTCGCCCCCTGCCTCCGCGCCATCCTCGAAGTCGGCGACGGCCCCGTGAACTGCCAGCTCGCCGCCCACGACACGCCCGTGGAACGCGCCGTCGAACTCACCGCCGCGTTGATGGACGAAGCCCTCGCCGCCCGGCAACCGGGCCGCTGAACTGGCAGGGGCGGCGGGACTCGAACCCACGACCTGCGGTTTAGAAGACCGCTGCTCTATCCGGCTGAGCTACACCCCCGTCGGTGTGTCGCCGCACGCGGGCGACAGCCGGGAAATGTCGGTGGACGGAGACCGGTTGTCAATGCCGTGCGGACCGGGTGGCAATCGTCGCGCGGAAGCCACGCGGGCCGGCCGATCCTTCTTGCAGGTTGGCACCGAAGATGCTTGCGTGGTCGGTGGATTCATGGAAGTCCATGTCTCTCGCTAATCGATAATCTATTCCACATCATACCGATGACAAAATCATCCAAGAAAACGACCGCCGCGAAAAAGAGCCCTGCCAAGAAAGCAGTGGCGAAAAAAGCGGCTGCAACGGCTGCGAAGGCACCGGCGAAAAAGGCCGCGGCGAAGAAGACCGTCGCCAAAGCACCGGCGGTTAAAGCCGTCAGAAAGACGGCGGCGAAGAAGGCGGCCCCGCGCAAGGCGGTGACAACCGTCATCGCCGAGATCGACGCCGGCTTCGGCAACGGCGTCTACCTCCGCGGCAGCGGCGCCGGCCTCACATGGGACAAGGGAACGCTCATGGAAAATGTCTCCCCCACCGAGTGGGTCTGGCGCAGTGAAAACGTGCCGTCCACACTTGAGTTCAAGCTTCTGCTCAACGACGAAAACTGGTCGGCGGGCCCGAACGGCGAAGTCGCCCCCGGCGGCACGGTCGTCGTCTCGCCGCGGTTCGAGTAGGCGCGGCGGCGGTCAAACACCCAGTTCGGGATCGGTGCCCGCCGTCAGGCGGCGCAGGCGTTCGCCCACGGCATCGCCGATGTCAGCCGGTGCCATGCCTGCGAAATCCCCGGCGGTGTGCGTCTGGGTCTCGACGCGGATATCCACGCGCGAAAACGGTCTGGGAATGAAAAACCGGTCCCAGCTGCGCAGGCGCCACGCGCTGCGGTAGCACGGCACGACATAGATAACCGGCGCGGCAGTTTCCCGGACGAGCAGCCCGACGCCAAGCTTTGCCTTGTACGCCGGGCCGCGCGGTCCGTCCAGCGTAATACCGAGGTCGTGCCCGGCACGCACGACGCGCAGGATCTCGCGCATGGCGGCAGCCCCGCGGCGCGAGCTGCTGCCGCGCACGGTCGCCACACCGAACTGCTCGAAGACGGCGCTGAGCCATGCACCGTCACGGCTCGCGCTGACAAGGCCGAAAATCTGTTTTCCGGGCGGGCGGCAGCCCCTGTGCAGGCACGGCGAGAGAAACAAGCGGTTGTGCCACATAACAAAAAAAGCTCCGCGCGGCTCAACGCGGAGTGCATTCACCGTCGCCTCGTCGATGCGAACGCGCAGGGTCCGGGCCCATGTGCGGTAAAGCATTCCGGCAGGAAAGAGCGCCAGTCGTTTGGACAAGCTCGCCTTGTGGATGTGCACGCCGGATGGATTCTCCTGCATCGCCGCCCATCGATAGGCGCGGGTGCCGTCTCCGCAACGGAATTCCGGCGGTACCCTTGCCAGAGGCCTCAGCGCTGCGATACTCCGCGAATATGGGCGAATTACCTCCCTGCCCCCACTTGCCTGGCGCTCCGGCGCACATGGACTACCGCGACCTGCGCGCGCATCCGCGCGGCGCGGGCACAGCTTACTACACGACTGCGCTCACCTATGCCCAGCACCTGTGGACACGCGGCCTGCCCGCGCGTGCGATTCTCGCGTTGGCACGGGCTCTCTACACCGACCTCGGGCCCCGTGCCCGCCCGCCCCTGCCCCTCCCCTACGCGGCCCTGCGCTGGATCTGCGCCAACCATCCGCCCGGAAGCTTTCTCGGCAACCCGCGCCTGAGCTTTCAGCACCAGGCCCGGAGGATGCGCGGCCCACGCCTCGAATGCCGACGGGCGCGCGCGTGGGCCGCATGGAAGGTCTGCGCCACCTCTCTCCCGCTCCTCCCCGACGATTGGCAAGATCCGCTCCCGCCGCCGGATACAGCCGGAATCGCAGCCTCGCTGCGCCGCCACGGGCACCCCGGCGAGGCGGACGACTGGCTCGCAGTCGTCAGCCGCGGTCGGCCCCGCCCGCTCACCTGAACTCGCGGAAAGTTCCGTTGTAGCGGCGCGTCAGGCTGTTCGCCTCGCTGCGGTCGGAAGCGCGCATGTGGAAGCCGACAAAGTGTATCCGGGCGGGCTCGACGAGGCCTTCCTGCAAGTCCCGCAGGTCGCCCGCGATGTCGCGCCACGGCACACGCTCGCCCGCGCCGCCTCCGGTCGAACGGTAATAGTCGCCGTCAGAAACAAGAATGACGAGGTCCGGCGCGGGATCGAGGAGGAACGCGGCCGCGAGCACCGATTGAATACCATTGGGATTGCCGCGCCGCCACCCGCGCGCGCTCATCCCGTCGGTGCGGAACTCGCTCCGCAGCCACCGGCGCGCCGCCTCTTTGTTGTCCCGCGTAGCGGGCACAAGGTAGTCGCGGAAGAGGTCGTAGTTGCGCGCGTGCTGGATGAGCCCGAAGAGCGTGTTGGCGTTGAGCCCGACGACAAGTGCCTCCGTCTCCTCGCGGATTCGCTCCATCGAGTAGCCCGCCCGCTCCACCTTGTTCTTCACCGTTGTGGAAATATCAAAGCAAATGACGATCCGCTGCGCGCGGTCTTCCACGCCGAAGAACGAGACCGTCGAAGACTCCGTCCGCGCGCCGGTCAATGCCCCGAGGATGCCGGACTGGCCGAGCAGGGCGTCGGCGTCGAGCAGCGGAGTCTCGGGCAGCGCCGCGTCCACCTGCGGCAGCGCGGGCAGGCTCGGCATCGTCTCCGGAAGGAGCGCCGAGGTCGTCAAGCGTTCGCGCATGACCGGCGGCTGCGTGTTCTGCTGGAACTCCGCCATCGACATGCGGTGCTGCAGTTCCCGTTGCGGCAGATAGATCGTGCGCGCGGCGGTGAAATCGGGGTCTTCGTCGAGCGAAGGCACAATCACGACAATGAACACCGCGATCAGCAGAAGCACCGCCTGCGCCGCGACTGCAAAGAGAACCGGTCGTGCCAGATACCACGGCTTGACAGACTTGGGCGGCGCTTCCTTTTCCATCGGCGCTAAAATCTCCGCGCCCCGCGGGCTTGGCAATCCTCTCCTCGCGGATCCGCCGCCTTCCTCTTTAGTTCTGCTCCCGCGGCGCAGGCACCCCAGCGCCCGGAGAGGGATCCCGCAAGCGGTCCGGCGGTGGTATCGTCGACGGTGCACGCGTCTCCTGCAGACGGCCCACCGAGACATCCCGCCGCAACGTCGCCTCTTCGATATGCGTCAGTCCCGCCTGCAGGCGGAAGCGCATGTCTCCGGAGAGAAGGCGCTCGGAAATCTGGACCTCGGGACGACCGCCGGTCATCACCGCGCCGACCGTGATGGAGTCACCCGCGTAGACCGTGCGGGCCGCCGCGCTGCCCTCGCCTTCCGGGACGAAACTCACATTACCGCTCTCCACCCCGATAAGCTGCGTGACCACGGTTTCCCGGCTGCCGAACGAGGTCGTCACAAAATCCGCTTCACGCACCCGGATCTCGCCGGTGTGCGATGCCACCCGCAGGCGTGCGCCCGCCCGCTCCGGCGGAACCGTCCCGACGAGCGATCCATCTGTAAAGAAGACAAGGTGGTCCACGCCGGTGTCACGCCGCTCCTCTCCGTCGAACCGCGCCCGGCCCTCCGACATCAGCGACAACCGCGCGCCCGATTCAAAAAACAACACCACTGCGCTCGCGGCCTCTGTGCGGATGCTTGAGCCCCCGCGCAGGACGCCGCTCTCCTGAGCGGGCTCCGGCTCCACGCCCGCGTGCTCCACAAAGGCACGCCCGTGCACCACAAGATACGGTAGCACGGCCTCGGCCGAAAGCCGCGGCACCACCGGGAGAAAGCACACAACCGCGAGGGCCGCGGCAGAAAGCCGGCGGACCGGGCACGAAATCGATTCCTCGGAAGAGATAGTCATTTACTGCAAGTGTTTACAACGGATCGAATGAATGGTTGCCGCTCCGGCTAGAGAATCAGGCGCGCGCGGAGGTCCCGCGCCGCGCTGTAGTTCGGGTCCAGTTCCAGCGCCCGCTCCACGAGCTTCATCACCTCGTCGCGCGTGCCGCCGTTGAGAAGCATGAACTGTGCGTAAGCCACGTGTGTCTGGGCACGCCGCGGCGCTTGGTAGAGCGCTTTTTCAAAGTGGGTTTCGACGTCTTCCCACGGAGCGCCGGAATAGCCGAGCGCCATTGCATGGTAGAGGTGGAAAACGCCGCGCGTGGGTTGCAGCGCAATCGCCTCACGGGTCACGGGCAGCGCGCGTTGCCCCAGCTCGGTGACATCCTCCTCCAGGTAAATGCGGTTGAGAATGGCCGCCGCCAGCCCTGCGAGGGCGTCGTGATTGCGCGGGTGCAGGGCCGCGGCCTCCGCAAACGCTTCCTCCGCCTCCAGCAGCGGCTCGGGCTGGAAAAAGAGCTGACGCGGATTTGCCAAAGCCTCCGCCAGCGCCTCCTGCCCCGCAAAAGTCCTGGACTGTGCCTCGAATGCGGGAAGCGCGAGCAGATAGATACCCGCCCCGAGGGCCACCGGGCCGGCCGAAGCAAGCGTGCGCGGCGCGAACCGTTTCTCCGGCTCCCACTCACGCCCGGAAACCGCCCGCGCAAGCACCGCTGCGACAACCGCCGCCGTGAAAAGCGGAAGCGGCATCTGTGCGCTGAACGAAAACCAGGAATACGCCCCGAATCCAATCAAGCCGAGAGACATCGCGGGAATGAGGATCCGCTGACCCGGCATCTTGCCCTTCGGCTTCTTGTCCTTCTTCTTGTGCCTCCGGCGGCGCCTGCCCCGGTGCCGCCCCTCAACCTCCCGGCGCGCCAGCCGGATCGCTTCCTCCTCCGTCAGTTGGTGAAACGGCAGCTTCATCATTGTACGGAATCCAAGGAAAAGAAACCCGCCCAGCGGTACGACCACCGCCAGCAGTCCGAGAACACCCGCTTCCGCCGCCAACTCCATCCAGTCGTTGTGCGCGTAGCGGGGAGAAAGACGCGTGTCCGCCGGGGCAAAGGCGTCCCACTGGTGCGGGAAACCGCCCACCCCGTAGCCCTCCAAAGGCCGCTCCTGGAACATCGCCATCGCCGCGCCGGCCACTTCCTCCCGCGTCGTCTCACGGGTCTCCGCGATCTGCACCAGACGCGTCTTGATCGGGCTCGCCGTTACCCAAACCAAAGCGCCCAGCAAAACCACAACAAGCACCATTTTGCCAAAGACACTGCGGCGTTGCCGCCAGGTCGCCACCGTGAAAAAGGGCGTCAGAAACAACGCCGCCGCGAAAATCAAGAGGGCCTCCAACGAACCCGCCACCGTCAGGGCGAAGAAACTTGCGAACGCCATGAATCCGAGAAGAATGCGCACCGGTCCCTTCAGCCGCCGCCCGCCCGCGCCGATGAGGAAAAACGGCACAAGCAACAGTACCCATCCCGCGAACACATCCGGCACCGCGATATACCCGCCGAACGAATTGCCGTAAACACTGTCGCGCAACCGCTCCGGAAACGGAAACCAGTGCGGCTCGAAATACGCCTGCCGGAACGCCGCGTAAAATCCGGCCGCCATGACCAGCGCGACAATCGTCAGCATCGCAAACTGCGTTCCGCGCGCCCGCGCGGAATGCAGCACAAGCAAGAAAATCAAATACGCCTCCAGCCAAAGCGCCAGCTTCAAGTCACCCGTCAGGGACCAGCCCGAAACCCATGCCTGGCTGAAAAACGCCACCGCCAAAAACGGCAGCGGAATCAACGTCGCCGGATGAATCCCCCCCGCCTCACTGCGCAGCAACCGCGCGAGCACATGCAGCACCCCGACGGCAATCAACACCCATGTCGGCGCGGTCATTGTGCTCCCGAAAGGCAAATATCCGCCCATCTGGAATAACGTCAGTAGCAGAACAAGACCGACGCCGCCCATCACAAGCGCGTCCAACACCCGCGATGGGTGTTGCGACATCGACTCCGTGGCGCGCTTCACGCGCCGGTGATTCAAAATTGAGGCCATATACAAGCTGTTGGGGTTACCGGCGCCGGTTGCCGCGCCTCTCCCGAAAGCCGCGCAGTCTTCACGCGCAGTCTGCGGAGACAAGTCCAAAGGCACCCGCCACCGCACCGCGCCGTTCACTTGTAACAATGAACGGCATAATTTTGTTGACCGAAATCGCAGAAATTTTGTTTCTCTAGAGCGCAAGAGCACACCGAATTTCCGTGCATTCCGAGATCAAATGCTTGGTATTTTTAGCTGGATTATCAATATGTTATGCATTTTTCTTGTGCAGGATCTGAAAAACCTGAAGGTTTCTTCCGATGTATAGACGACCCTACCCGAGGAGGCTGGTGGCGCCAGAGGGCGAATCAGCGTGTTATCACTGTTATGGCCGGTGTGTGAACAAGGAGCGTTTGCTCGGCGACGGGGAGGCAAAGGACCGTTTTATCGCGGAGCTGCGGCGCGTGGCGGGGTTCTGCGGGGTGGAGGTGCTGACCTTCTGTGTGATGTCAAATCACTACCACATCCTCGTGCGTGTCGATCCGCGGGCGAAAGAGGCGGATGACAAGGAGCTGGGGCGGCGCTTCCGCACGCTCTACGGAGAGGGCAAGTGCCCGTATATCAACATGGACGCGCGGCGGGTGGTCTCGGTGCTCGACTCGAAGCTGGACGACGCCGAGGCGGTGCGGGCGCACCTGAAGAGCCGCATGGGGGATCTGGCGGGCTTCATGAAGACGCTGAAGCAGCGCTACAGCGTGTGGTACAACGGTGAGCGGGGGCGCGTGGGGACGCTTTGGGCGGAGCGCTACAAAAGTTGCATGGTGCAGGACTCGCCGCATGTGCTGCGTGTGGTGGGCGCGTATATCGAGCTGAACCCGGTGCGCGCGGGCTTGGCGGAACGGGCGGAGGCCTACCGCTGGAGCGGCTACGGCGCGGCGGTCGGCGGGGAGGCTTCGCCGTCGCTGCGGGCGTGGGCGCGCGGGGGAGTTGCCGGTATGCTCGGGGCGGACAACCCGGTGTGTGCCGCGCGGAAAGAAGTAGATGAAGAGGGAGAGGAAGCCTGCGGGACGGGGTTTTCCGGTGCCCGGGAGTTCGAAAAGGAGGCAGGGAAGTTTCTGAGGTCGTACGGTTTGCTGTTACGGGTGAAGGATGACACGGGCAAGAACCGGGGTGCGAAGGAGGGCGGGAGCCTACAAAATTTTCATCGGATGCCGGGGCTGTTGCGCGGTGCCGCAGTCGGCACGCGGGCGTTTGTGGAGAGATGGTCCGGAAGACTCAGGCGTAGGCGTGAGGCGGCGCCGGTTCCCTGCGGCGAAGGTCTGGAAGAGGCGGAGATCTTTCACGCGCGGCCCGTAAGGGTGCATTACGGAGACACGGCGGCAGGCCGTGAGGCATCGTCCGGGTAAAAGAGCAGTCGAATATAAACCGCTACACGGACGAGAGGCAACATCACGACCACATCAACCATCCGTCGAGGTGGTCTGGAGCTAAAAAGGCCTGTTTTTCAGTAAGGCGACCGTCCATCGGGGCACGACCGGCGGTTAGAATCGCGAGAAGACGAATCCGCCGAGAAAGGCAAGGATGAGAAGTGTCAGGACGATCCAGACGCCGACCGGCATCCCGGAAGGTCTCATGCCACCGCCAAACTCCCGTTCGGCGAATTCGCCGTAGTCGAAATCGTCGTCGGGGAGACCGGCCGCACCGTCGGAGTCGTCGTCTTCGCCCCAGCCGTGGTCTTCATCGGCCCCACAGGCGCGGCACATCCGGGCACGGGGAGGCAGCGCCTCCCCGCAGACCGGACAAACCTCAGGAGTCTCACTGCCGCGCCCGCTCATAGCCATGGGCGCAAACGGTGAGTCAACCTTTGCGAAAATGCAAGATCCCCCACTCGAGGCGGCCCTGTTTGCCCGCTTCGATCCAGTGGCCGAGCCCCTTCTGCATGCGATCCATGTATTCAGCGCTGCAATGCTCGCGCAGGTCGCTTTCCCGCGACCGCAATTCGGCGCGGACCCGTGAGTAGTGGTTGACAAGCTGGTGGTTGTGCAGGTCGACACTCTGCACGCTCCAGCCGAGATCCGCCGCGAAGGCCTTGTAATCGGCCACGCTGCCCATCGACTCGAGGTGAATGCGGTCGAGGACGGGGCGCAGAGCCTTTTTGTCGACGCCGGACTTCTGCATCGGGTCGGTGATGACAATATCGCCGCCGGCCTTGAGAACGCGGTCGATTTCCTCGAAAACCCGCTTGCGGTTGCCGCTGTGAAGGATGGCGTCCTGCGACCACACGGCGTCGAAGGAATCCGCCTCGAAAGGCAGGTTTTCGAAGTCGCCGTCGACGACGTCGACATTGTCGGCGAGACCCTGTCTGCGGTTCATCTGCCGGTTGCGTTCGTTCTGCGCGAGGCTGAGGTTGAGGCAGGTGACATGCAAGCCGTGCTTGCGCGCCAAATACCGCCCCGCGCCGCCGTAGCCCGCGCCGACATCGAGGACGCGCGCGCCCGCGGGCAGGTGCTTCAGACGTTCGGCCATCGCCTCGACTGTACGCACACTAGCGTCCGCGATGGGCTCCGAGTCGTTCTTATAGAGTCCGATGTGGATATCTTCGCCGCCCCAGACGTGGAAGTAAAAATTATCAGCGTCGGAGCTGTCGTAGTATTCTTTGGTTACATCAACAACGTTGCTTTTCATGACGGGTTCTCCTCTTGGGTCGCTTCTTTCGGGTATCCCTTTTCGGCGATGTGTACGAAGAAGTCAGGATCGTCCTGCTTGTAGGTCTCCTGGAAGTCACCGTAGGTCGAAACCTGCGGGAAGCCGACCTCCTTCATGAGGCGCGTGACATAGGACGACCGCAGGGGAAACATATTGAGGTGATAGACCGACTTGTCGGGAAAGGTGTAGCGGAAGCGAGCGAGGCCCTCGTCGACATGCTCCGGCTCGGCGCTGACGTTGTCACCACAGTAATAATAGGTGTGCTTGGAGGAAAACCCGTTGTCGAGGATCCCGTCGTAGTTGCGCTGGTCGAGAATAAGAATCCCGTCGTGCCGCAACGCGGCGTAAAACTCGGCGAGCGTCTTGCGGCGGTCGCGTTCGGAAAACAGATGCGTGAAGCTGTTGCCGAGGCAGATGACAGCGTCGAACTTGTTATGCACGTCGCGGTTGAGCCAGCGCCAGTCGGCGTGGACCGTTTGCAGAATGTGCCCTCGGCGCCGCCCGTTGTCGAAGGCCTTTCCGAGCA
>SLLG01000190.1 GCA_007134215.1 Opitutales bacterium
GCGGCAACAAAAACTTCGAAATCTCCGGTATGTGGGCCCAGGTGATCAACAACCACGCGGAGAAATACTACATCGGCAACACCATCTACGCCGGCTACATCACCAATCCGCAGGTTTTCGGGTTTGATCCCGACGACCCTGACTTCGATCCCATGGCGGCACTGGACCTCGGCGGTCACACCTTCGACGGCTGGGGCTGGCGGACCGGAACAAATGCCTCCGATTACATGAACCGCGGTTTCGACTTCGGCGGGCGCAACCTCTGGGTGCACCGCAATTCCGTCGTCAACCCCGGCTCCATCGGTAACGACGGCGAGGGTCTCATCGGCCAGGAGCACAACCGCGTCGGGGTCTACTCGTGGGCGTGGACGGATAACCAGTCTGGTCGCGTCTCCAAGGGCCCCGGCACGATCGGAGAGGGTGCCGGCAAAGGCTGGATCGGCCCTTATAATATGCAGCAGTTCGGCATCCTCATACTCCGCAACGGAACGCAGGTCTCGTCGTCCGTCGGCACGATTGCCTCCGACCGCTCGGGCAGCCCGGACACCACACTCAACTATTTGCTCGATGCCGCCATCATCGGCACGACCCTCAACGGTCAGTCCACTGACGGTATCGTGAACCTCGATCCGGATCATCCGAATTATGATCGCCACCTCGGACCCGAGGAGCCGGTCGACATTATCATCATCGACGACGTCACCGAGCACGCCGGCCCCGTCAGCGCGCCGGTGGACGTGAGCGCCCAGCTCCTTGAGGACGGCAGCGTGTTCGTGAGTTGGACGGACACGGCGGACAACGAAGTCGGCTTCCGCGTCGAACGTCGTGTCGGCGGTGCCGCATGGCAGACCATCGCCTACCGGCCGCTTTCCAACATGCTCGCGACCCTCACGGATGTGCAGGATCCCCTCGACATGAACCGCGCCCGCACGCAATCGCGCGTGGAAAACCCGATCATGATTGCCGAACTCAACCCGCAGGCCTGGCGCGACTACACCGCCCCGGCGAACGGCGGAGAAACCATCGAGTACCGCGTTATCGCCATCAACGCGATGGACGACGATTCCACCGGAATCAGCGAAGTCGCCGCCGTCGGCGACGCCCCCGGCCCGATCACTCCGGAAATTCCGCGCGCTGTTCATGTTTCCATGGTCGGCGGATCGGTCGAATTGAGCTTCGCTTCGCAAACCGGGGTCACCTACCAGCTCCAACGGTCCCACGACCTTGTCGCCTGGGAAGATGCCGGGCCTCCGGTCAGCGGCGACGGTTCGCCCCTGATGGTGGAGGACACCGAGCCCGGAGCGGTTGACGGCATCGTGTTCTACCGTCTCGAAATCGTTGTAGAGTAAACGCATGAAGCGAATCTTCTTCCTCTAGCCGAATCTCTTGACGCGGCCCGTTCTCCCACCACGGGAGGCGGGCCGCGCTTCTTCTGTCATTAGAAAACATTTCTCGTTTCCTATGAGCCTTGCCTCCCCTCCCAACCTTCTCTTCATCCTCACCGATGAGCAGCGTGCCGACACCTTGCTCTCGGAAGATGTCTCCCTGCCCAACATCAACCGCCTGGCCTCGCGCAGTTGTTTCTTTGAGGAAGCCTATTGCACGCAACCGGTTTGCACGCCCTCGCGCGGGAGCTTGATGACGGGCCTGTATCCTCACACCCACGGCGCGGTCTCCAACAACGTCCCGTTGCCCCTGGAGATGCGCTGCCTTCCGGAGCTATTGCCTGCCGGGATTCGCGCGCGTTACCGTACTGCCCATCACGGGAAATGGCACCTCGGGGACGAGATTTTCGCGCAACATGCCTTCGATGAGTGGGTGGGATCGGAGGATCAATACTTCGCCCAATACCGCGAAGGGCGCGACAAAAACGCACTCTCCCCCTACAACACATGGCTGCGCGGGCATGGCTTCAAACCAGACGACGGGGAATACTTCAGCCGCGACCGCGCGTGCTGCCTGCCGGAAGGCTTTGGCAAACCCGCCTTCGCGGCGGAGCAGGCCTGCCGCTTCCTCGCCGAGGCGGGCCGCGATCCCTTCATCCTCTATGTGAACTTCCTCGAACCGCACATGCCCTTCTTTGGGCCGCGCTCGGGCCAATACGATCCCGCGACCCTGCGTCTGCCGGAGAACTTCGGTCCGCAAGCGGGTGACGGCTTGCCCCTGCGCTTGCTTGCCGAGCGCTTCCGCCGAGAGGGCTTTGAATGGTATGACCTCGCGGGTGAAGCCGGTTGGCGGCAGATGACCGCCGCCTACCGGGGGTCCTGCACCCTTGTCGATGAAATGGTGGGCCGCATCCTCTCCGCGCTCGAAGCCAACAGGCAGGCGGAGAACACGATCATCGTCTTCACTTCCGACCACGGAGAGATGATGGGCAGCCACGGTGTCCTCGGCAAGTCCGTCATGAATCAGGAATCGATCCGCGTCCCCCTCGTCGTGCGCTTGCCGGGTCAGAATCACATGCAGCGCATCAGTGGTCCCTTCAGCCAGATCGATCTCGTCCCCACTTTGCTCGAACTCACGGGCGCGGTGCCCGATGAACAACTGCACGGGCAAAGCCGGGCTTCGCTCCTCGGCGGGGATGACACCACTTTGCAGGACGATATCGTGGTCTCATGGAATGACCACCCGACCCGCCGGGAAGCACTCGCCCGCGCCCCGTTGCGCGACTGGCAAAAGGAAACCGCCGGAACGTCCGAGCGCTTCATCGCTGCCATGACGGAGCCCGTCCGCACGCTGATCACGGCGGACGGCTGGCGCTTCAGCACGAGTCCAGAGCTTCGGGAGCCCGAGCTTTTTAACCTGCGCAAAGATCCCCTGGAACTCTATAACCTCGCCGAAGATCCCGCGAAGATCCCATTGATGGGCGCACTCACCAACCGACTCGAGAATTGGCAAAAGCGCGTGGGCGACACCGTGCCCCTTTCCTAATCAAGCCACCCCGACGATCAAAAAACGTGGCTCACAATTCATTCCAACGGATCGTCGTCGGGTTGCTTCAGCGCCCGACAATAATCGCCTCCCGCGCCGAAGGAGTGATGGGCGCCCAAGCCGCGCAGCCGGGCGCTGAAGCAACCCGGTTACAATGAGAAACGTACCCAACTGTTGAGTTAGCCCCTACTGTGAAGATTACCCCGTCCAAGTTCCGTCTATTCGCTGCTGCCGTCCTTTTCGCGGTCGGCCCCATGCCCGCTGCGCTGGCGCAGCCGGTCATCGACGTGCCCGGGTGGGCCTACCACCGCTACGGTGAGGAGATCGGCCTGCTGGGCAACCGTTTCATCCTTTTCACGCCGGAGGATTACGATGGCTCTGAGCGCTATCGCGTCATTCTGCACAGCCACGGGGCGGGCAGCAATCCGGAGTCCGGCGCGGCGTCCGTCCTCCACTCCCTCAATACCCGCGGGATTGACGACGTCATCGTCATGTTTCCCCACCAAACCGCTTCTGTGGGCGAGTGGCGCTACTCCCATCCCGATCTTCCCGCCACGCAAGGCATCCTCGCCCACATGCAACGCGTGCGGCGCGACTACAACGTCTACGAGAAATTCTTCTTCAGCGGTTTTTCTCTCGGCGGGCAGTTTGTGAAGTCGTTCGGAATGTTTCTTTCGGATGAACTCACTGCTGTCGCGCCCGCAGGCAGCGGGGGAGGCTTGAATTTGCCCAACGGCGATTACTATTGGCAGAACGTGCTCGCCAACGACCCCGACAGCAGCCCCTTCAACCAGCCTTCCTGGGCTGTCTATTATCCCTACGCCACAAGCCAGCCGCCCGCCACCTACAAATACATCCCGTGGCTGATTGCCTTTGGTGCCAATGAAACCGACGCGCGCATCGGCGGTGCGCAGCGATTCTACGATGCCCTCATCGCCGACGGGGCCGATGCCCGTCTCTTCATTGAACAGGGGGTGGGGCACAGCTTTACCGCAGCCATGCGCGATGAGATCATCGACCTCTACGTCGAAAAGGTCCAAACCACCAACGAACCGCCCGTCCCCATTGCGGCGATCACACATCGCGGAGACCTCACCGTGCGATTCGACGCCACCGCCTCAACCGACCCCGACGGTGACATTGTGCGCTATGAATGGGTCTTCGGCGACGGCGAACGCACATTGGACGACATTGCCACCCATCCGGGCGTGCGCGCCCACACCGCCGTGGCTACGCACACCTTCAGCGCACCCGGCACCTACCTTGTCCGCCTGCGTGTGACGGACGACGCCAATGACATGACGACCTTGTTCCGCGCTGTCACCCTGACAGCGGACGATTTCCTCGTCACCTCTCCGCCGACAACCCACGATGTATCGGTCGAGACCCCCTTCGCCACGGAATATGAGTTTACGCACAGCGACTTCACCGGCGCCGTGGACATCGCCGACGGGCGCGCCCTTGAAAAGATCCGAATTGCCTCGCTCCCCATCAAGGGAGCCCTCCGTCTGAACGGCCTCGAAATGGAAATAGGGCAGGAGGTTGCCTCCGCGGAGATACCCTTCCTCGCCTACCGCTCTCCCGCCAACGATGGAGAGGACTTTTTTGAATACAACGCCTACGACGGCGTTTCATGGTCGCCCTTCGATACCTCCCGCGTAAACATCCTGATCGACGAGGCACCCGTGAGTGAATTGTTCACCGAGATCAGCCCGGCATCCGGCAGCGACTACGCCACGGGCACACTCAGTGTCGGCACCCTCTACTTCACGAACGAGCAGTCGGAGATTTCCCAAGTGCCCGCCGAACTCGACGGCGCGCCCATCATCCGCCCGAGCAGCATTCCCGACCGCTCGTCCACCGCCGAAGTAGCGCTCACCTTCCGCGTTACGCAAGACGCCACGATCTATGTCGCTTACGATCCGCGCCCCCACGCCACTTCCACTCCGCCCAATTGGCTGGCAGACAACTGGACGGTGGAGGAGTTCGACGTGCCGCTGCGTTCGTGGTTTGATTTCCGGCTCTACCGACGGGATTTTTCCGCCGGCAGTGAGGTAAAAATGGGCGGCAACCGCGCCGCCGGGTGGAGCGGCAATAACAGTATGTATTTTGTCATCGGTATCCCCGACGGCGCGGTCCTCCCCGTCCTTACGGCCGCCAATGTGAGCGTGGAAGGCGGAAAGACCTTTGCGTTCGCGCGCGCCTTTTTTGAAGAACGGTTCGCGCCGGGAAATGGTGCGGCGCTCGTCCAAGCGCGGATTAGGCGTACCCCCTTCCACGGTCGTCTTCTTCTCGACGGCATGGAGCTGAGTGCCGGAGACCTTGTCGCCGCGCCTGATCTCGATGCTTTGGTCTACGAACCGGCGGTGGGCTACGCGGGCTTCGACAACTTCGTTTGGAACGCGACCGACGGAGAGAATTTCGCCGAACGTGCCGTGAAAGTGAACCTGACGGTAACGCCGTCCTCGGCTCCGCCCGGCCTCGGCATTGCGCGCTCCGCGGGAGAGGCGCCCCGTCTCCGATGGCAGGGCCGCGCAGACCGCCGTTACACCCTGCGCCGGGGTGCGGATTTGAGCGACCCCGCCGGGTGGGATGTGGTCGAAGTGATGGAAGGCGTTGACGGCCCCATGGAGCGCGGCGTCTCCCTCCCTTCCGAAGGCAGCTGTCAGCAATTTTGGATACTGGAGATTGAACCCAAATGAACGGAGCGCCGTCGCGGAAACGCAAAATGCCCCTTGCAGTCATGCGCGCTCGTCCTTCATGTTCTGATTTTTGATTCATTTCCCCCCGATTCCCCGAACATATGAAGATTATCCGTGCCTTATTCGCCCCTCTCGCGCTGTGCGCCGTCGCGCCGCTGTCTGCCGACACGCTTGCGGAGTGGAACTTCAACAACTTCGCCGCTACGACGACATCGGGCGGCAACCATGAGTTTTTCGATGCCGACGCGGGCGCGGGAATTCTCTATATCAACCAAAACAACTACACCGGCGGGACCAATTTTGTCCGCGACACCGGAAACGGAACGACGGTCAACGCCTCGCCGGAGACCGAGGCGGGCGGATACATTCGCCTGCAGCGGGCTTCGCGCTGGAACAACGGCGTCATTGAGGCGCGCGTCGACACGACGGGATATGTCGGCATCCGGTTCAGCTTTGCCTTCCGCTTGGCGCAGGTTGATTTTCCACAGAGCACAACGGTGGAATGGAGCGCCGATGGAGGTGCGACCTACGAGACTTTCGAGACCTACAGCAACACTCCCCTGACCGCATGGACGGCGCTGAGTTTCGATCTCTCCGGGCTTGCCGCGCTCGAAAACAATCCGGACGCCCGTGTACGCCTGCGCTTCAGCGCGGACGGCGGGGGCGTGGGGACAACCAACGGGGGTCATTTCGACAATTTTCTTGTCGAGGGCGAATTAGACGACAGTGTGCCCCCGGCCTCCCTGACTGTTCTGACGCAGCCCGCGCGCACGTTCATCCCCGTTGACGCGGGTCTGCCGGGCACGGTGCCTGCGCCGGAGCTTCTCGTGGAGGATGCGGACGGCGTGCCCGTCCGCTGGGGAATCCCCGTCACGGCGACGCTGCACCCCGGTTCCTTCGCGGAGGACTCGACTACAGCCGTCGTGGCTGATTTCAATGGGATCGTCCGGTTCGACAATCTGCTGATCAACGAAGTGGGCACGGATTACCGGATCACCTTCACCGCCGGGGATCTGCCCGGGCTGCTCTCGGAGCCCTTTGACGCCACCCCGGTCGCGCCGCCGGAGTTGCTGGAGATTCTGACTGCGCCCGGAGAGGTCGGCGCCTACGCGGCACCGGCACCGGCCGAGCCCGCGCCGTCGGTCCGGGCGACACTGCTCGACGGCACGCCTGTGCCTTTCGCGGAAGTCATGGCGAGCCTCTCGCCCGAGCCGTTCGCGGCAGGAAGCACGGTCAAGGTCACGACGGATGTGGATGGTGTGGCCATATTTGACGATCTTCTGCTTCCCGCGATCGGCACGGATTACCGGATCACCTTTTCCGCAGAGGGGGCGCCGCCGGTGGAGTCGCCCGCTTTTGATTTTGTCTTTGTGCCCCGCGAAGGACGCCTCTTCGCGACCGCGGAACGGCTCGAAGCGATCCGCGGGGCTGCCGCAGTGCCCGGATCGCACCACGCCGAGGCCGTCGCGGCGATGCGTGCGCGGGCCGATGCCGGGGCGGCGGCCTACCGGGGCGGATTCCATGAGGACCGCACTGACTACCTGAACGCATGGTGGGCGCGCGAAGCCGCTCTCCTCTATCTTGTCACGGACGAGCCGCAGTACGCGGACAAGGCCCTGCAAGCCCTCCACGCGATCAGCGGCGGCGGAATCACCCACAGCAACGGTCTCTGGCGCGCCGCGGTCACGCTCGGCTTCGCCTTCGCCTATGACTGGGCGAAGGAGGGCTGGAGCGAGAGCGACCGGGCATGGGTGCGCGAGCGCATCGACGCGGGGCTCGACCAATGGCCCTCTTTCAGCCATCCGAACTTCCAGAATCCGGGAGCTTCCAACTGGGTGGCCGTCTGCCGCAGCGCCGAACTCCTCCTCATCCTCGCAGCGGGCGAGGAGACGCAACGCGCGTCGCGCCTGGACCGCCTTATTTTCCTCCTCGACCGGCACACCGGCGTGGCCTACGGAAGCGCCGGTTACACGCAGGAAGGTCTTGGATACAAAAACTACGGGGGTAGTTTTCTCTATCCCGCCGCCCTCGCTCTTGAGGAAGTGACCGGAAACACTGCTCTCAGCGCGCCGCTGCGCGACCGCGCTCCGTGGCGCATGATGATGTACGCGGTCTCTTTCGCTTACAGCAGTCTCGACGCGCACCGGCGCGATATGCCGGTATACCCGTTCACCGGCGTGGCCAATCCCGACTTTTATGAAGAAGGCCTGCTTTCCACCCTTCTCGGGTTTGTCGACGGGCACGGTGACGCTCCCTACTACCGGCACTTCTACGACCGCGCCACCGGAGTGGTGTCGCCGCTGCCGCCCGCTTTCAAATACGACCAGCACCGCGCGGGCACGACCTACGCCCTGCTTTTCTACCCGACCGAAGGCGCGAGTGCCGATCCGACCGGGCTTTGGCCCGCCGCCATCGAAGACAGCCATGGGGCGCACTTTTTCCGCAACCGTTGGCGGGACACCCACGACACGCTCGGCAATCTCATGGCCGACAGCGACCACCAGCCGCGGGCATGGAACGCGGAAGAGACGCTCGCCATGAGCCTCTTCTCCAACAATTCACTCTTCTTCCACGGCCCCGCCACCGGAACTTCCGTCCCGACAAACTACACCTCCATCCTCGTCGACGGGGCGCGGCCGACGAGCAACGAAACCGGGCGCCGCGTCTCCTTTGCCGCAGGCAACGAGACCGCCGATATCGTGGTCGACAGTGGCTCGGCCTACCACCACCTCGGGATGGCCCAACCCATTCAAAGGCAGCTTGTCGTGGATTTCCGCGGCCGCCGTGACAACGGCTCGGCCCTCTTTAGCTCTTTCGACCAGTTCACCGCCGACCAGACCCGCACAATCACATGGCATGCCAACCTCACGAGTCCGCGTGCCACCGCGGTCCAGCTCACCGTCGGCAGCGAAAGCGGGCGGGCCAGCTTTCTCCTCAGCGGCAACGGCGACGCCTACCTCAAGGGCTGGGTGATGCATCCCGCCAATGCGTCCGTCACGACGGACGGCGGCAATCTTGGCATCCACACCGAAGCCCAGTCCGGCGAGATCTGGGTCGCGTGGATAACGGGCGAGGGAACCCCGCCGACTGGCGAAGTCACGGGCACCGGGCTCGGATCGAGCCTTACCGTCGACGGGAGCGAGGTCCGCTTTAACGCCGGGTCCGGGAAAGTCGTCACCGGGGCGGCGGATGCCGGAGATTTGGATACGTTCGCCGCATGGTATTTCGAGCGCCATGGGACGCTTCCCGGCTCCGGCACGGGACCCGCTTCGGTTTCCGGGGGAACGGGCATTCCGCTCGGTGTCGAGTTCGCCCTCGGGCTCGACCTGCTGGAAAACGCACGCGACGGCCTGCCCGGCGCCGATCCAGTCCCGGCGCTTCGCTTCAACCGCCGTCCTGCCACAGACGCGCTCCTCGTTGTCGAAGCCGCCTCCGCTCTGGAGCCCGGGGCATGGACCGCTGTTGCCACCCTTGAGCCGGGCGCGTCCTCATGGTCCGGCCCCGCAACCGTGGAGGAAGAGGAAGACGGCGATGTCATCGCCGTCACCGTCACCGATCCCGTGGGCGCTGCTCCGGAAAGTCCTGTGCGAATTCTCCGCCTCCGCCTCGACTGGCCTTGATGTCAGTGCGCCGAAGCGGCTCGGCTCGATGGCGGGACGATCTCGCATGTTCCGGCACTGCGCCGAAGGGGTTATGCACTGCCGCCGTGTCTCCGGGCTGACGGTTTCGTCTACGCAAAATCCGCCCCATTCCCCGGCGGTTGGCCCTCATTTCATTGTCTGACCGAATGATTCATCCAACATTCCGTTCATGTTCAACGTCTCCACCACACCCTTCAGCACGCGGGGCAGCTATCTTCTCCTTACCCATCCGATACGCCGCAAGTTGAGCAACGGTTCCTCCCTTCCCCCCGGGCTCTACCTCTGCACCGTGCGGGGAGAGGCCGACGCACGGGACATCCTGCGCATCGAAGCGATCACGGAGGAGCCCGTTGTCGAACGGATGACGCCCGTTTCTCTCCACCTGGAGGCGGGAGACGACCGCGCGGTCGATATCGTCTTTGCAGACCCGGCCACCCTGCGCATCCGCTGCCGCGGCATGGGGGTGCGCTTGGAGCGCGCGGACTGGAGGCCCTTCGACCGTATCGTGCAACCGGTGCAGGACCATTGGTTGCTCACCGCCTACCTCAATCGTTCTCAGTTCGCCCTTCGCCGGTTGGAGGGTGCCCTGACGGTCGACGCCCCTTGGGAGCGCGTGCGCTGCCCCTCCATTACCATCGAACTGCGCCCCGATGAAAAAAGCGGCCTCGGCGAACTTTCCCTCTCCGAGTATGTCGGCTCATGGGATCTCACCGAGGCGACGAAAACACCCCCCGACTGGGAGACGTGTCACGAAACGCAAACGCGGGCCTGGGAGGCGTGGCTCAACCGCCAGCCCGACGCGCCTGCCGACATGCATACCGCGCGCGAACTCGCCGCCTATCTCACGCAGTCCTGCACCGTCGCGCCCGCCGGGTACCTCACACGCGAAGCCGTTCTCATGTCTAAATTCAAGATGACGAATTTCTGGACGTGGGACAACTGCTTCAACGTACTCGGCCTGGCGCAGAGCGATCCGGCACTTGCTTGGGACCAGTTCATGCTCGCCTACGCCCACCAGTCGCCCACGGGTCAGGTGCCCGCCTCCTTCAACAATGCCAGCCTTCACTGGATGGACGCCAAACCGCCCATACACGGCTGGACCCTCGATTGCCTCCTGCGCGCTGACTGCGCGTGGCTCGACGACTCCCATCTGCACGAAGCCTATGCGCCGATGGCGGCGTTCACGGAGTGGTGGTTCCGCTTCCGTGACCACGACGGCGACGGCCTCCCCGCCGCCTTCCACGGCAACGACACCGGCTGGGACAACGCCTCTGTCTTCGATGAGGGACCGCTCGTGACCTCTCCCGACCTCAGCGCCTGCCTTGTCATTCAAATGGAAGTGCTCGGAGAAATCGCCCGCCGCACGGGCCGCCCCGAAGAAGCCGAGGTTTGGAAAACACGTGCCAAAGAGCTGTTGCAACGCCTCATCGCGCGCCTCTGGGACGAAGAGCGCGGCCAGTTCATCTCGCGCATGGGCGGCAGCGACCGCATCGCCCCCGGCGACAGCCTCATCAACTTCATGCCCCTCGTGCTCGGCGCGCGCCTGCCGGAGAAGATCCGCACCCGCCTGGTCGCCGGGCTCTTCCGCGAAGGGCGTTTCCTCACCGATTGGGGCCTCGCCACGGAAGCCGTTGATTCGCCCTTCTACAACGCCGAAGGCTACTGGCGCGGACCCATCTGGGCCCCGCCCACGCTCATCCTCTGGGACGGTCTCCGCCAAGGCGGCTTCACGCGCGAAGCTGCCCTCCTGCGCGAGCGCTACCTCGCCCTCTGCACCCGGGCCGGCTTCGCTGAGAATTCCCACGCCACCGAAGGCCGCTCCCTGCGCGACCCTACCTACACCTGGACCTCCAGCACATTTTTGTATTTGCTCGCTCAGTGATCACCGCAGGCACGGCGCGCGCCTCGCGTGAATCCGACATTCCGTTCGCGCGGTGGCGGCTTCGCAGGGACGGACGACTTCATTTATCGGTAACGTCCTGCCGCGCCCGTTGTCTTCGTCGACACGTTGGAGCCGGGGGCAAGATAGCCGCCCCGCTACGGCACTGACCAAAGCGGAAACGACGGAGCGTTGCCCTCCGGGGGGCGGTTGGTTCAATTGGAGATGTGGACGGTTTTCGTTTCGATGATGGTCCGGGCGTCCCAGGCCAAATGGAAGCCGTATTCGCCGCCGGGCGTCTGCCATTGTGCGCTGTCGGGGTCGTAGGTGCTGCGGTTCCGTGCCGGGATCAGCAGCTCGACGGTCGTGGATTCGCCGGGTTGCAGAAGCACTTTGCTGAACGCGGCCAGACGCTTCGGCGGGTGGGGAACGGGCCCCGGGGGCAGGGTGACATAGCATTGCAGCAGCGCCGCTCCCGCGCGTGCTCCCGTATTGCGGACACTTGCAGTGGCGCGAATCAACTGCGGATCCGAGGCGTCCACCTGCTGCCACTGCGCGGAAAAGGAGGTGTAGCTCAGCCCGAAGCCGAAGGGGAACAATGGATCGGGCCCGTCGCCGTCGTGCCAGCGGTAGCCTAGGTTCAGGCCTTCGCTGTAGCGGATCCGGTTGGGGCCGTATTCGCCGATGGCGTGCGCCGCCACGTCTTCCAGGTGCTTTGGCCACGAGAACGGCAGCCTGCCGGAAGGGGTGATGTCTCCAAGGAGCAATTGCGCGATGGAACGTCCGCCCTCCTGTCCCGGATACCACGCTTGCACCAACGCGGGCACGGCGTCGAGCCAGGGCAATTCGACCGCGCTGCCGCCAAACAGCACCACCACGCAGCGCGGGTTTGCCTGGGCCACGCGCTCGATCAGCGTATCCTGACCTCCCGGTAGCCGCATGGAGCCCCGGTCCACGCCTTCCGTGTCCTGGCGGTGACTGCTGCCACCGAAAACAAGGACCGCATCCGCCCCGCTGGCTGCCGCCACGGCTTCGGCAAAGGGATCGGTCGCTTCGGGATCGCTCCAGTCCGGCGGAATCCAGCCAAAGGAGAAACCCTGCGCCCGCACCTTGGGGCGATAGGCGACGTCCACCGAGTACGGCTTTCCCCCCACCAGGTCCACCTCCGCTGTTTCTGTGCTTGCGGCGGTCAGGTCCCACACATCGATAAGCGCTTTTCCATCCCAGGTAACCGAAAAATAATCTCCGCCGCGCGCGACCAAGGTATAGCGGCCACTGAGGGCGGGCGTCACCGTTGTGCGATAGTGCTGCATCCAGTTGCCGGTCTTCAGGCCGGACGGCGCAGTGTCGGCCTCCCGCCGGATTTCCGGCAGCACGGTATGTTCGCAGGGGGCGCCGGAGCGAGTGCGGTTGTCGAAAGTCTGGCACAGCCAGCCGCGTATGCCCGAGTGGTCGGCCACGCCAAGGCATTCGACCGGGATCGGTTCCATACCGTGGATCTCCACCGGATAGCCTTTGACGTAACGAATTTCCACCTCCGCGCCAAGTGCTTCGCGCAGTCCTTCCATGGGTGTGATTTCATATTCCGCCCGCACGCCCGAGGAACCGCCGCCTCCGGCATGCACCCGCGTGGCGTTGTCGCCGATAACGGCAAGTGTGCGCAGGTCCGTGCGCTTGAGAGGCAGCAGGCCGGCCTCGTTTTTCAGCAAAACGAGGGCTTCATCCGCGATGGCTTTGGCGATGGCGCGGTGCATGGGCGTGAGGCGCGCCCCTTTGGCGCGTTGCGCCGGATCCCGCAGCTTCCCCAGGCGCTGATGCACCCGCAACACCCGCCGCACTTTTTCATCCAGCCACTCCATCGGATAAGCGCCCGATTCCAGCCCGCTTCTGAACGGAGACCTCAAATAGTGTTGGTCCGGATTCCCGCTCATCTCAAGGTCCAATCCCGGTCGGGCGGCCTCGTCCGCATCGTAAACGGCACGCCAGTCGCTCACCACCAGCCCCGCGAAGCCCCACTCGTCCTTGAGGATCGTCTGCAGCAAGCGGTCATGGTGACAACAGTGCGTGCCGTTCAACAGGTTGTAGGCACCCATGACGGTCAGGCAATCGCCTTCCGTCACGGCCATCTCAAAGGCCGCCAAATACAGCTCACGCAACGTGCGCTCGTCGACATGGACGTCCACCTCCCGCCGGTTCAGTTCCTGATTATTGCAGGCAAAGTGTTTCACGCATGCGGCCACGTCACGGCGCTGAACGCCCTTGATCAACGCAACAGCCATTTGCCCCACCTGCAGCGGATCTTCGCCGAAATACTCAAAATTGCGCCCGCACAAAGGCGTGCGGATGAGGTTCACACCCGGCCCCAGAATGACATCCTTGCCCCTCGCCCGTGCCTCCGCCCCGAGGACGTCGCCGAATTCGGTGGCCCGCCGGACATTCCAGGTGGCCGACAAAGCGATCCCGACAGGCAGGTAGGTGGTCGCGTCATCAAAGTCGCCCAAGGGCACAAACGAGTCGTAGTGAGTTTCCTGTCGCACCCCGTGCGGACCATCCGACAAGTGCAACGCTTCGATCCCCAGTCGCGGCACACCGGCGACGGTGAAGCAGCCGTCGCCTTGGATAAGGCGGATTTTTTCTTCGAGGGTCAGGGCTGCGATCAACTGTTCGATTTGCGGATCACCGCCCGAGGCAGGGGGGGGTAGGGTCATGCTCAACAGCTAGCGACCGTATCCTCTGTGACAAGCGTGAAGAAAACTACGTTTTCGTCCAAACGCTCACGCGGCACCGTTGCCGTTTTGCTTTGGCTTGAGCCGCAGGCGGATGCCTTTGTCCTCCATTTGCTCGAACATGCCCTTCATGATAGTGTCCCACGCGAAACGGGGGATTACGGCGTTGTAGGCGCGTTTTTGCATCGCGCAGTAGTCGTCTTCATCTTTGCGCAGAATATCCAATACGGCTTCGGCGGCGACGTCGACGTCTTTGGCGGGCACGACCTTACCGCCGCCGGCGGGTTCGAGGATGTCCGTCACGACGGGGATCTGGTCGGTCCCGACGACGGGGACGCCGCAGGCCGCCGCTTCGCACGCGGCCATCCCGAAACCCTCCATGACCGACATCGTGAGGAAGACGCGGGAGGTCTTGAGAAGGTCGGGAAAGATGTGGCTGCCGCGCCCGGTCTGCGGCAATTGCTCGGGGCTGAAGACATGGACGCGCTTCTGGAGTCCGTTCTTCCTGATGATTTCGTCGATACGCTCGGCGATTTCGGGTTCCATCTTTTCGTCGACGTTGAGGAACATATCGAGATCCTCGATTTCCTTCGCCACCTTCGCGAAGACTTCGACGGCCTTGTCTTTGTCTTTCAGCGAATCGGTGCGGCCGAACTCGCAAATATGCGGGCGCTCGAAGAGCGACTCGGGCAGGGCGAGGAATTCGGCGTCCTCGCGGATCGACTGGCCGGGCAGGCAATCGTCGTCGAGCGGAGTGAACCTCCGCGTATCCACGCCGGGATAGATGTCGATGAGTTTGTCGGCGACATTACCGTTGTAGCACCGCTCGATATCCTCTTCCACCAGTTTGGAGGTCGAGCCGATCAAGTCGGCACGGGCGACGATCCGTTCCTCATAATGCTCGCGCAGAAAGATGCTGTGGCGGTCGTAGTCGATCGCGTCCATGGGCGCTTTTTTCATCCCCACCGGCTCATGCGGCACCCAGACATGCGGCACCTTGCCGAAGTGGTCGCAGAGAAACAATCCCATGAGCCCGCCGTCCCAGAAGTGCGAAATGATGAGATCGGGCCGGTACTCCCTGGACAGTTGTTGGACGGTCCGCCGCGCGCCTTCCTGGATCAGTGCACCGGTGAGGAACTCCTTGCGCAGGAAGGCATCCACGCCGTCGTTGACATGCAGCACATACAGCTCGCGTTCCGGATCCTTGAGCGAGCCCTCGCGCATCCGCTCCGTGTAGGGGTGGACGAACCCGCCGCGGTTGAGGATCGTGACCCGGCATTCATACTGGTCGTGGATCTTCTCCGCCATGTTCTGGACATAGATGTTCTGTCCCCCCGTGTCCGGAAGGCCGGGGAAGATGTCGAGTTCGTGGATGCCGTGCCAGGTGATGATGAGGACGTCTTTCATAAGCAGTTCTTTGAGTGAATGGCGGGTGCCTCGCTCTGTCAAACCGCGGTCGGGATTGCGGGGCAAGACGGTGCCGGCACCGGCATCCGGGGGACAATTCATCTCCCCCAACGGACAATCGCTTGACAAATCGCATAGGCATCAGGGAAGAATTACGCCGTCTATGGACTGCGCCGAAATCAGATCCCTTTTTGCTACCCTTCAGGATAATTTATTCTGAGGAGTTATGACGCCGCATGCTGCTGAATCAATGCTCGGGGCATGGCAAATGAAAATCGAATGGGAGGCTAGAAATGAGCTGTAGTCGAACAAGCGTGACCGGAGGTTGGGTGAAGTCTCAAGTGCCGCAGCCTGTATGGCTCGGATTCTTGCTGTGTTTGCCGTGGCTTTTGGTGTCTTTCCAAGGTTGTGGAACGAATGACCGGGAGGCCCGATATCCGGAGATTCATCGTACTGATATGTCGTGGATGTCCCACGAAAACGATGCGAACTTGGTGATGTCTGTACGGCATTCCGGTCCCAGGTTGAGTCCCCCGATTGATATCCATATTCGATTCAATGATCGACTTGTCGTCAGTGATTATTTTGTTGTCCGGGACGCCCATGAAGTTATTTGGTATTACTTCAAGCTTCCTGAAGATCAAGAAATCCGCGTGACTGCCAAGTCCGAAGCACTGGGTGCAGAGCGGGAGTTGGAGATAATGATTCCTTCTGAGTCTTCAGAGCCTTGGTGGATGTCCGTGTCCGGGGGCAGGGAGCATAAATCAATCCATATTCATTTATCAGAGCAGCCCTTGATCCCGTGGTGATAAGAAATCGTCGGGACTCCATGTTTGTCTACGACGCCGACGCGGCGCGCCAGCGTGGAGATGGCCAGGCTCCGCTTGACGAAGGTCTTCGGGTTTGGTTTCCAGATGGAGATGAAATACGACTACAGGGGCGGCGTGTGGAGCAGATCTACAGCCGCACGGTCGACAGCGTCATGACGGCGCAGTGGACGCGCCGCTACCTCTACGATGGCTACCAGCTCATCGTCGAAGCTCTGCCGAAGCTTTGTTACGTAGCGACGGAGCCCCGCCTCCGTCGACCCTGTGGGTAAGGGGCGGTACCTCCATCCGGGGGAAATTTCATCGGGTGTATTCATGTTGTATGTTATGCGGGTGCGCAACGCCTTCGGCGTAGGCTGGAATGAACGATACGATTCCAGGGTAGGCCTGGCGGCCAACCCTTCGCTTTGCTGCGAAATCCCTTCGGGATAAAGTGCGGGTAAAGCGCAGACTCTGTTTACACCGGTCGCGATTGATTGATGCGACAGGACATGTCGAGCGAAGGCTGGATGCGGTGCGTGTTGCGCTGTGGTGGGGCGGCACTTCCTTCCGAAGTTCCGGGGAGCTTCTCTGCGTAGGGACGGAGTCGCGCCTCCGCGTGCTGCTCCGGGATGGGGCTGCGCTACGGCGGGACGACCGCCGTTGCCGGACGGCGTTAAGTTAGTGCCCGCCCGTGCCGTCGAGGCGGTCGGGCCATGTTTCGACGGCGTGGCGCTGGCGGAGGGTTTCCCGGGCTTCGGTTTCGGCGGCGCGGCGGGTGTCTCGGAGCCAGTTGCGGGCGAGCTGCGGGCGCACGTCTTCGAAGGGGCGGCGGCGGGCGTCGTCGCGGGCGGTGAGGAGGAGGAGGGCGAACCCGGCCTCC
>SLLG01000368.1 GCA_007134215.1 Opitutales bacterium
GGCCCGCGTGTCGCGCACGCGGGCCTTCCGGGGTAGCCTAAAATCGTCGGGGTTCCCTCAGATGGCGCTCTTGAGGGCGCTGCCGGGCTTGAACTTCACCGACTTCGAAGCCGCGATCTTGATCGCTTGGCCGGTCTGCGGGTTCACACCCGTGCGGGCGGAGCGCTTGACCACCGAGAAGGTGCCGAAGCCAATGAGCTGCACCGCCTTGGCCTTGCTCTTGAGGCCCTTCTTGATGCCGTCGAGGACGGCTTCGAGCGCGCGCTCGGCGGCGGCCTTCGACGTATCGGGACCGAGTGACTTCTGGATGCTTTCTACCAATTCTGACTTGTTCATGTTTTCTCCTTTGTGAGGTTGGTTGATTCAGTGCCGTGAATAGCGCGTTCATGTGAACGACTTATTCACAGCGCCGTCAATGCAAATCCGACGCTTTCCGCGTATTTTTTTTATCCGACGGGTCCTTCCGAGCCCTTTTTCCATGGGGGTTCCGGGGGAGGGTCGCCATGTGTCCCGCTGACCATCGCGCGCAACAGATAATCCAACGCCTCAACCTGCTTGATTCCATGCTTGACAGCCAACTGCTTCGACCGTTTCCAGAGCTGACGGGCGATCACCTCCTCCTTACCTAACGGTCCTCCGAGGCGGCGGACGAGCGCGGTCACCCGCAGTACCCAAACCGTCTCGTCTTCAGTCAGATTCTCCATCGCCGGCAACAATACGCAGGGGCTCTCCGCCCTCCGCCGATAGGTGCAGAACCGTGCTTTCGCCGAGGACGGAACGCTTCACCAACGCGAGGCCCGAAAGCTCAAAACCCTTATAAACACTGGACCGCAGCTCACCAGCCTCCCGACCGCCGGAAAAAACCGGATACGTTTTTGCTGTATCCACTTTTGCGCTACCCTCGACCCGGACAAGGGTTTTGGGCCAACGTCCGAGGCGGGCCTGCCGCGCCGCAACCTCCTGCCCGAGGAAACAGCCCTTTGTCAGGCAGACGAAACCGCCGAGGCCGCCGTCGAACGGGGTCTCGGCGGGCCCGATATCGCGCGGCACAGAGGGAATCCGCGCGGCGATCCGCATTGCCTCAAGACCGGAAAACGGACGCTCTTGCGCCCCCCCGCGCTCCAGCCATGCAGTGACCGCGTCCGCGTTTGCGACGTCCACAAGGCACTCGAAACAGTCGGGCGCGCCCCGGGGGATGTGAAAAAACAGGGCTTCCGGCGGCAAACCGGAGTCCTCCGCCGCGCCCTCGGCAGAGGAAAAAGCGCCTTCGGCAGGCAGCCGGATGCCCGCAGCCTCCAGAACGGGTGCCAGCCCCGTGCCCCCCAGCGATAACAATACCCACCCCGCGCGTTCTTCGATTTCGACATCGTCCGCCACGATAAACGATACGAAGCGGGCGCGCAGGCCGGCAGCGGACGTGCCCGTGCTGACGAGGAGAAACGCCTCCTCCCCGGTACGGAGGACATGGCTGTCGCCCTGCACGCGGCCACGGTGGTCGAGCCAAAGCGTGTATCGGCAGGCCCCCTCCGGGCCGGAGAGGTCCGCCGACCCCTGCCCTTGCAGGAAACGGGCGGCGTCTTCTCCGGTCACTGCGAGCAAGGCGGCGGGCGGCGCGCGGTGAAACCATAAGTCCGGCATAGACATAGGGGCAGGGTTGCGCGGCGGGCGGCACGAAGCAACCCTATCCACCGGATTTTCCCGCCTTTCCCGCCTTTGCCGACAGGCGGCGCTGGACACGCTTCTGCTCTCCCCGGTCCATGGGAGAGAAGGCAAAGACTATGGCGGCGAGAATGAAGCACAGCCCCACCCCCGGACCGAAGAGCATGGCGAGGCCAAGAGCGGTGTCCGCGCTCTGCTCCCGCGCGCCTTCCTCGAATCCGATGAATGCAAGCATCGGTCCGGTGAGCCCGAGCCCCGCCGCACGGGCGAACTTTTGCCCAAGCCTCCAGAAGCCGAAGTAAAGCCCGCCGCGCTGCTCACCGGTCCGGAGGCGGTCGGCATCCGCCACGTCGGTGACGAGCGACTCAAAGAGAATAATCGCGCCCACGGCAATCCCACCGAAGACGGCCATCGCAACCGGGCCGGCAAGACTCCCCGCGGGAAAAAGCGGATAGGCCGCCGCCGTCATGACCCCGAGGGAAAGCATGCCGGCAAAGCCCGGCCATTTCTTCCCGAACCGCCGCCCCAGAGGAATCCAGATCGCCACCGAGAGGACAATAGCGCCCGCGAAAATACCCAGCACCCACCGCTGCACATCGGCCTCGGCGATTTCAAGGCGAAACCGGTAGTAGGGCAGCGCCAGCGTGGCGTTCATTGCCCGCCCCACCGAGGCAATGACGAACGCGATGAACACGGGAAGAAAAAACCGGTTGTGCACCACGCCGCGCAAACTGCCGCCGAGCGACCGCAATGTGAAAGCGGCCCCCTCCGGCGCCTTCGCCTCGCGCGCGCGCCGACGGACAGCAAGGACAGTGGCGCCGGCGGAAGCGAGAACCGCCCCGCCGACAAAGAGCGCGGCAAGCGAACGGCTCCACCACACGCCGTCCTCTGAATCCACATCGAGCCCGAACGACTCCGCCGCAAACAGCGGGGCGAGAATACCGAAAAACAATCCGAACGTCCCTGCCACAAGCCGCCATCCGTAGACTTCCGTACGTTCATCGCTGTCGTCCGTGAGCGCTCCGCCGAGGGCGAGGTGCGGCACCCCGATGACGGTCATCGATGTATTCACAAGGACGTAGGTGAAGAGCAGATACAAAAAGGCACCACCCTGCCCGGTGAACGCGGGCGGGCTGAAGAGCGCCCACAACGCGAACGGCAGGGCAACCGCGCCGAGCACAATATACGGAAGGAAGCGGCCGAACCGGCTGCGCGTACGGTCGGTCACCATGCCCATGAGCGGGTCGCTCACGGCGTCCCATACCACCGCGAGGGCCAGCGCGTAACCGGCGAGATCGGCACGCAATCCGACGACTCTCGTGTAGAAGTCGAAGAGATAGAACTGGATGAGCAGCTCCGCCGAGGAGAGACCGAAATCCGCCAGCCCAAAACCGGCTTTCGTCCGGCGCCGAAGTTGCGCGGCCATAAAGGTGTACCCGGATTCAGGATCACCCGGCGCGCGGCTTGGGCAAAATCCCGCCCATCCCGCCGTCAATCGACCACACCTGGCCGCTCACCCACGAGGCATCCTCCGAAAGCAGCCACGCCATAAGCGAAGCCACCTCGCCGGGGCTCCCGATCCGGCCGAGCGGATGCATGGCGGCGGACATTTTCCGCGCCTGATCGCTGCCGAGGAGATGTTTTGTCGCCGCAGTCTCCACGAGGCCCGGAGCGACACCGTTCACCCGCACGCCGAAATTCGCATAGCTTGCCGACGCCGCGCGCACAAGTCCCTCGACACCTCCCTTTGCCGCCGCGATGGCTTCATGACTCGGCAGACCGAAGCGGGCCGCCACGGAACTCACGAGGACTATGGAGCCCGCCTTTTGCCGCCGCATCCCCGAGACCGCCGCGCGCAGCGCATAAAAAGCGGTTGTCAGGTTGGTCGCGATGACCTCCGACCATTCGTCGTCCTTCATTGTGTGCACCGGCTTTAGAAAAACTGATCCCACGCAATGCGCGTAGCCGGCCGGCGTGCCGAAAGCGGCCGCCGCTTCTTTGAATACATCCGTCACAGCGCCGGATTCGCGCGCGTCTGCCTCGAACACTCTCTCGACTCCAAGATCCGAAAGATCCTCCGCATTGCGGGCATACCCCGCAACGGTTGCTCCGGAACCGGCCAATCGCTGCGCAAGCTCCCGGCCGACACCTCCTGTGATACCTCCGATGAAATAAAATGGCTGACTCATGGCGGGGAGGATACACCGCGAACACCGCAATGCAAAACCAACTCCGGAATTTGCGCTTATGCCGGGAGCCGGTAAAGATCCGGTCCATGATATCCGGACTTCGATACACACTCATCCCCATGGCATTCATCTTCGCGGGCGTTACCGCCCGCGGCGAAGACTTCAAACCGGTAGTTGAAGAGGACGGGGTGCGCTTTGAGCGCAAAGCGGAAGGCACCTTCCGCTGGCGCGGCATCTTCCGCGTCTACGACGGCGCGCTCTACAAAGAAAACGGGCGGGACCTGCGGGATGCCTTGAACGGCGAGGCACCCCTCCGGCTCGAGTTGCATTACAGCCGGGGCTTCGCGGCCTCCGACATTGTCGAAGGCGGGAATGCATTGTTGAAAAAGAATGTCGACGCGGATACGCTCACCCGGCTTTCCGACCGTCTGGAGAAAATAAATACCGCTTACCAGGATATTTCCTCCGGCGACCGCTACACCCTCACCTTTGTTCCGGACAAGGGAACGACTCTCCGCCTCAATGGAGATCCGCTCGTCACCGTGGAAGGCAGCGACTTCGCCGCCGCCTACTTCCGTATCTGGCTGGGCGGCGAACCGATCAGCACATCCTTCCGCGACCAACTGCTGGGTCGCTGAGGGCGGAGCGTCACAGCTCTGCAACGCGCGGAATCGCGTCCGCCGCGCCGGGACGGGTCACGCACACGGCGGCGGCACGGGCGGCGCGGCGGGCGGCGTCCTCAAGGTCCGCTCCGTCCACGACTGCGGCGATGAAATACCCGATGAATGTATCGCCCGCGGCCGTGGTGTCGACCGCCTCGACCCGCTCCGCCGGGATACGGGAATACGACCCGCCGGATGCGATGACCACGCCTTTGCCGCCCAACGTGAGGACGACACTGAGGTGCGGAAACCGGTTCCTCAGCGTTTCAACAATGGACTCCGGGGTCTCCGCGCCGCTCAACGCGCTGCCCTCGGTCTCGTTGACAATCAACCAATCGACAGCCTCAAGCGGATAGCTGGCGACGGCCGCGGTCACCGGGGCGGGATTGAACCATACCGTAAGTCCTTCCGTTCGCGCGC
Organism: Opitutales bacterium; assembly: GCA_007134215.1. Taxonomy (GTDB): domain Bacteria; phylum Verrucomicrobiota; class Verrucomicrobiia; order Opitutales; family Oceanipulchritudinaceae; genus SLLG01. The sequence goes on from SLLG01000368.1 coordinate 4,931, forward strand.
GGGCGAGGGCATCCGGCACCGAGGATGTCTCGTTCTGGCAGAGGAAATGATCGCCGGAGCCGAACCCATTGAAGAACGCGTCGAAATTTTCCGGGGTGACCCGCGCGTTGGCACCGCCGTGGATCACGATGGCGTTTTGCCCGGACGGGTCCACCTGTATGACGGCGTGTCCTGTCGCGCCCCCGACCTCGGTCACGCGGCTTGCGTCGACGCCCTCCGCCCGCAACCGCGCCAGCAATTCACACCCGTCGGCGCCCACCGCACCCGCATGGGCGACGCCCGCACCGGCCCGTGCCAGCGCAATACTCTGATTGAATCCCTTGCCGCCGAAGCCGAGCGCATACCCTTCGCTCGACAGCGTTTCCCCCGGGCGGACGAAACGGGGAACTTGATACACGTGATCGAGGTTGATGGACCCGAGGTTAAGGATGCCGGACATGGTGCACCTTTAATTTAAGTGAAAGTCGGCAACGGTTCACTCCGTCAGACCGAGGCGGACAAATTGACCACGGGGCGCGTCCACCGCTTCCATCTCCGTTCGGAGCGCTTCGACAAACCGGCGCTCGACACCGGGATCGTCGAGCGGCCGGGTCTGCCCCGGGTCCTGATCGAGGTCGAAAAGAAGGTTGCGGCGGCAGGCGTTGTTTTCCTTGAAAGACCATTCCCGCGGCGAGGGGATACGCAACGGCCGCACGCCCTTGGTAAAAGAGAACGGCTCACCCAATTCCGCACCTTCGAACTCCTCCACACCAAAGGCTTCGCGCATGTGCGCAGGCATGAGCGTGTGCTGGTGGAGCGGTTGATTATCCTCGTGCGCGGAGGCGCGCATGTAGACATATCGTCCGTCGGTGATATTCACCTGGCCCCCGAAGATCCCGAAGATGGCGGTATCCCGTACGGGGGCGTCGTCCTCCAACACAGAGCGCAGAGACTGCCCGGTCATATCTTTGGTCGGCGCCACCCCGAAGGCGTCGAGGAGCGTTGGGCCGAGGTCGATGGAGGGCTGGACGACGGCGCGGCGGCGCTCCCCAGCCTTTCCGCGGCGGGGATCCCAGACGAAAAACGGGGTGCGCGCGACCTCCTCGTAGAACGGCATCCAGCACTTGGCCCAGCACCCGTGTTCGCCGAGGAGAAACCCGTGGTCCGTCCACACAACGAGCATGGTGTCTTTCCACATGCCACGGGCATCCATCAAATCGAGCAACTTGCCCAATTGGTCGTCGCACACGCTGGTGAGGGCGGCATAGTTCGCACGCATGAGAGCGACTTCTTCCGGCGGCTCACTGACCTCCGCGTAAGCAGGCCAATCCCAGAGGGCGTCGCGGCACTTTTGGTAGAGCGCGGCGTAGCGCTCCCGGTGTTCCGGCAGGGTGAAAAACGGCTCATGCGGATCAAACGTCTCGATCTGCAGAAACCAATTGTCTGCGTCCGCGTGCCGCTCGATGAAATCCAATCCCGCGGCAAAGACCTGCGCCTGCGGCATATCCGCCTCGCCGCCGATCCACGTCCGGTTGGCGCGGTCACGGCCCGTCCATGCGTCGGCCAATGTGTTGCGGCGGATTGCCCGGGGAGACGGGCCCGGATCCTCCAGCAGCGGTCTCCATGGATCGCCCTCCTGGCCGCGGATCATCTCGTGGCTGCCGTATTTCGACAGGTAGTTGCCGCCCGCGCCCTCCTCCCAATAGTGCTGGTGGTCGGTGACGATGTGTGTGTGGACGCCCGCTGCCCTGAGCATGGCCGGCACGGAGTCATCCCACGGCTCAAGGGGTCCCCACGAACGGTGAAGAAAGTTAGGCCGCCCCGTGTGGAAATCGCGGCGCGCCGGCATGCACGGCATGGAGCAAACGTAGCTCGTATCAAAAGTCACGGCCCGGTGGGCAAGGCGCGCAAAATTGGGTGTGTGCACCCAATCGCAGCCATAGGGCGAGAGCATGCGTCGGTTGAGCGAGTCATACATAACCATGATTACCTTCATGCTCTTACAGTAAAGGTCCGGCGGGCGAAGGCGCAATCAAAGACTCGCGGACGCGCTTCCCGCCGGCCCATGCCGCGCGCTCGTCCGCGTCTTCACGGTTTACAAGCGCGCCGTAAGCCGCACGGTAAGGCGCGTCTATGGAAACCGTCCACCTGCACGAAACATGCTCGCGCCAACGCCGCGCCCTCCAACCGGAGGACGGGTCGACCTTCCGCATGTATGTTTGCGGGCCGACGGTCTACGGCCCGGCACACATCGGCAACTTCCGCACGTTCATCTTCTTCGACGTGCTCTACCGCACCCTGCGCGCCGCCGGATACGACGTTAACTACGTGCGCAACATCACCGACGTCGACGACAAGACGATCCGCGGCGCACAGGCCGAAGGCACGGCCCTCGCGGACTTCACGCGGCGGTGGACGGAAAGATTCCACGCCGACTGCGCGGCGCTCAACCTTCTCCCGCCCGCGGCGGAGCCCGCCGCCACGGCGCATATCGCCGAGCAGATCCGCCTCGTCGAGACCCTCGTCGCCAAGGGCCATGCCTATGCGGCGGGGGACGGCTCGGTCTACTTCGATGTCAGCTCTTTCGCCGACTACGGCAAGCTCGCCCACATCGACACCAAAGCCCTCCGCACGCAGAACGAGACCAGCGGCGGCGGGCGCAACCTCGCCGATGAATACGAGCGCGACGCCGTGGCCGACTTCGCGCTCTGGAAGGCGCACAAGCCGGAAGACGGTCCCGTGTCGTGGGACAGCCCGTGGGGCCGCGGCCGACCGGGCTGGCACCTCGAGTGCTCGGCCATGAGCATGGCCTACCTCGGCGAGACGTTCGACCTCCACGGCGGCGGCGAAGACCTCTGCTTCCCCCACCACGAAAACGAGATCGCCCAGAGCGAGGGTGCCACCGGGAAACCGTTCGTACGCCACTGGGTGCACGCCGTCCATCTCCTCGTGGAGGGCCGTAAAATGAGCAAGAGCTTCGGCAACTTCTTCACCGCGGGCGATCTCTTCGAAAAGGGGCACCCGCCCGAGGTCGTGCGCTACGCCCTGCTTTCCGGCCACTACCGCCAGCAGCTCAATTTCACCTTCAACGGCCTCGATGCCGCGCGCAGCGCTCTCGCGCGCCTCGAAAAAGCGGACCGCCGCCTCGCCGCCACATGGCCCGGCGGAGAGGAAGCGTGGCGCGCCTTCGTCACAGCGGAACCGGCCGCCGGGGATCCCTGCGGGTGCTTCGCCGACGCATGGGACGCCCTGCGCGAGGACCTCAACACGCCGGCCACCTTCGGCGCGATCTTCAAGGCCCTGCCCGCTCTTTCCGCCGAAGCCCCCGCCGAAGCCGACTTCCCCGGCTTCCGCAAGCTGATGTACGCCCTCGGCCTGCGCCCGTGGCTCCTGCGCAAAGACGACGCCGAGCCAACCGAGGCTCCCGCCGGAATCACCGCCCTCGCCGAGGAGCGCTGGGCGGCGAAGAAGGCGCGCGACTTCAGCCGCGCCGACGCCCTCCGCGCGGAACTTGCCGAGGCCGGCTGGAACGTCCTCGACGCCAAAGACGGCTACACGCTTCGCAAGAAGGACTGAGCGCGCTTTACAACGGCCGCCCCTTCGGAGTAGAGAACTGCAAAATCCCGTCTCGGCTTCCGGGCATGTCTCAACGCATCCGCGTTCCGGACCGCCGAATCCTTTTCCTATCCTCTCATTCAATGATCAAATCGAAAGACCGCTTCCGCGAAATCGATGCCGTGGTCGTGCGCTTCGCCGGTGACTCCGGCGACGGCATGCAGACCGTGGGCGAACAGTTCACCGACGCCAGCGCGCTCGCCGGCAACGACATCCGCACCCTGCCCGACTTCCCCGCCGAAATCCGCGCACCCGCCGGTTCGCTGCCCGGCGTCTCCGGCTACCAGCTACAATTCGGCAGCCGCGAGATCCTCACGCCCGGCGACGAGCCCGCCGCCCTCGTCGCCATGAATCCCGCCGCCCTCAAGACCAATGTCGGCGACCTCGCCGCCAACGGTCTCCTCGTCGTCAACGAAGACGCCTTCACCAAGGCCAACCTGCGGCTCGCGGGCTACGACACCAACCCGCTCGACGACCCCGCCCTGAACGAGCGATACGAGGTCATCCGCCTGCGCATCTCCGAGCTGACAAAGGATGCCCTCGCCGACTCCCCGCTCTCCACCCGCGACAAGCTGCGCTGCAAAAATTTCTTTGCCCTCGGCTACATGTTCTGGGTCTACGACCGGCCCATCGACCCCACCCTCGAATCCATCCAGTCCAAGTGGGGCAAGCGCCTGCCGGACCTCGCCGACGCCAACACCCGCGCCCTCAAAGCCGGGTACTTCCTCGGCGAAACCCACGAAATCTCGCGCAACCGCTACCAGATCGCCCGCGCCCGCACCGTCCCCGGCCGCTACCGCAAAATCAGCGGCAACGACGCCCTCGTCATCGGGCTCATCGCCGCCGCGCGCCAGGCGGGCAAAAATCTCTGCTACGCGGGCTACCCCATCACGCCCGCCTCCTCCATCCTCGAAGGGCTCGCCCGCCACAAGAACCACGGCGTCAAAACAATCCAGGCCGAAGACGAAATCGCCGCCGTGGGCATGGCCCTCGGCGCGAGCTACGCCGGCGACCTCGGCGTCACCGGCACAAGCGGACCCGGCATGTGCCTCAAGGCGGAATTCGTCGGCCTCGCCGTAACGACCGAGCTGCCCCTCGTCATCATTGACGTGCAGCGCGGAGGACCGAGCACCGGTCTGCCCACCAAAACCGAGCAGAGCGACCTCCTGCAAAGCCTCTTCGGGCGCAACGGCGAAAGCCCCCTGCCGGTCATCGCCGCCTCCTCGCCCGCCGACTGCTTCCGCGCCGCCCTCGAAGCCTCGCGAATCGCCCTCGAATTCAGCACGCCCGTCGTCCTCCTCAGCGACAACTACATCGCCAACGGCTCCGAGCCGTGGCTCATCGAAGACGCCGCAAAACTCCCCGCCATCAACGTCCGCGAGCCCTCCCCCGACGAGCCTTACATCAGCTACAAGCGCGACCCCGACACCCTCGCGCGGCGGCTCGCCCACCCCGGCAGGCCCGGCTTCGAGCACCGCATCGGCGGCCTCGAAAAGAGCGAGTCCGGGAGCGTCAGCTACGACCCGGAAAACCACGAGCTGATGACACGCCTGCGCGCCGACAAAGTCGCCGCCGTCGCCAAAACCCTTCCCCCGCTCGCCGTCCAGGGCGCGCCGGAGGGCGACGTCCTCGTCATCGGCTGGGGCGGCACGCAAGGGGCCATCGCCTCCGCCGTGCGCCGCCTCCGCGACGAAGGCCACGCCGTGAGCAACACCCACCTCACCCACCTCAATCCGCTCCATCCCGATCTCGACGCCCTCGTCGACGGCTTCCGCCGCATCCTCGTGCCCGAGCTGAACCTCGGCCAGCTGAGGCTCCTCCTCGCCGCGCGCTACGGACGTTCGTTCACCGGCCTCAACAAAGTGCAGGGCCGCCCCTTCACTGTAGCCGAAATCCACGACAAAATCACCGAAATCCTCACCTCCCTTCAGTCATGAGCACCACCGCCACCGAAACGGCCGCCCCCGCCCTCAACCGCAAAGACTTCGTCACCGAAAACGACGTCCGCTGGTGCCCCGGCTGCGGCGACTATGCCATCCTCAACGCCCTCCAGCGCACCTTTCCCGCCCTCGGCATCCCGCGCGAAAAATTCGTCGTCGTGAGCGGAATCGGCTGCTCCAGCCGCTTCCCCTACTACATGAACACCTACGGGTTCCACACTATTCACGGGCGCGCCCCCGCTGTCGCCACCGGCGTCAAGGTGGCCAACCCGGAACTCTCTGTGTGGCTCGTCACGGGCGACGGCGACGGTCTAAGCATCGGCGGCAACCACATGCTCCACCTCCTGCGGCGCAACGTCGACATCAACGTCCTCCTCTTCAACAACCGTGTCTACGGCCTCACGAAGGGGCAATACAGCCCCACCTCGCCCGTCGGCATGCGCACCAAGAGCAGCCCCTTCGGCTCCTTTGAGCAACCGCTCGACCCCGTGCGCTTCGCCCTCGGCGCCGAAGCCGGCTTCGTCGCGCGCACCGTCGACAACAACGTCAAGCACATGACCGCCACCTTCGAGGCCGCCGCGCGGCACAAGGGGCTCTCCTTCGTCGAGATCTTTCAGAACTGCGTCATCTTCAACGACGGCACTTTCGACCCCGTCTACGGCCGCGAACAGCGCGACGAACAACTCCTCTACCTCGAGCACGGCAAGCCCCTGCGCTTCGGCAAAGACGGCGCCAAGGGCATCCGCCTCAATGGCCTCGAACCCGAGATCGTCACCGTCGGCGAAGAAGGCGCGGCCGAAGACGAACTCCTCATCCACGACATCCACCACCCCTCCCACCTCTTCGCCGCCCTCCTCGCACGCATGGGCTATCCGGAGTTTCCCACCCCCGTCGGCGTCTTCCGCTCCGTCCAGGAACGAGCCACCTACGAGGACGGTATCGCCGCGCAGATCGCCCAGACCCGCGCCACCGCCGGCGAAGGCGATCTCCAGGAACTCCTCACCGGCGACGCCACATGGGAAGTCCCGCGCGGCTGAGAGGCAAAGAGAGTTCAAATGCGGGTTGCATAGCTGAATCATCCTTACCGGGTCGCAACCTTTCCGCATCATCACCTTGCTGGAAACGCGGTTTTCAAACGCCACCAAATCACTCGTCAAAACCCCGAAACGGCACTTCAACGACAGCGGCCTCTGCTCTTTCCTGATGGGCATGCAAAACCTCGACGACCTTCGCACCTCACCGCCCGCGGGCGCGCTTTGGGAAACCTGCGTTTTCACCGAAATCCGCCTGCCGCAGAACGCCCTCACGCACGGGAAAAAACACACAAGATTCAGCTAACCACGAGGAGCGGGCCGGATTGTTCGCCGCCGCTTCCGGATTGCCAATCCCGTTTCCGGGTAGCGTCATTGTCAGGGTGCAACCGGATGCCCCGCAACCACCCCCGCCTCCCCCGCCGCCGACACCCGCTTCGGATCCCGCGCGCACGACGGCGCGCTGGGAACGCGTGCGCGGGGCTTCGCAGGGAGTGCTCGAGCCATGCTGGCAGGCGCTCGCCCTCATTGTCGCGATCCGCTACTTCGCGGCGGACGAGGGCGTGAAGTCGCTCCTCGCCGCCGCCACCGGGATCGGGCTCACGCTCTCCTTCTTTTCCCTGCCGCTTCTCCTGCGCCTGCGGATGCGCGTGGCCGACGCGCTCGCGCTCCTCTGGCTCGCTGCGGGGCTTCTCCTCCTCGGCCTCACCGTGTCCGGCCACTTCCTCGCCTTTCTCGGGGCCGTGATCGCCGCGCAGATCCTCCTCGCCCAAGGTCCGCAACTGGTCACCCACATCTACGCGACAAATTTCGCCGCGCGCGAGCGGGGGCGCCGACTGTCCCTGGTGTTTATCATCGCCTCGCTCACCGGCATTGTCTTTAGCTACGCGGGCGGGGCCGTGCTCGACGCCGACATCCGGCTCTACCGCCTCGTCTTCGCCCTCGCCGCGGCAGCCGCGCTCACGGGTGCCTACGCCTTTCACCGCATGCCTTCGCAGCCCCTCGCCTCCATTCCGGCGAGCAGCCTCTGGGAGAACTTCTCCCTCGCGTGGCGGGACAAGGTCTTCGGGGGGCTGCTCTTCGGCTGGATGCTCATGGGACTCGGCAACCTCATGGTCATCCCCCTGCGCGTGGAATACCTCGCCAATCCCGCCTACGGCATCAATCTGAGCAACGCAACCATCACCGCCCTCCTCGTCGGTGTCGTCGCAGTCTTCCGGATCGCCTCTACCACGTTCTGGGGCATCGTCTTCGACCGCCTCAACGTCATCACCGTGCGTGTCGTCCTCAACCTCTTCTTCTTCCTGAGCATCCTCGTCTTCTTCAACTCCACGCAACTCCTCTGGCTCGCTCTCGGCTCTGCCCTTCTCGGCGTCGCCTTCGGCGGCGCGGGCATCATGTGGAGCCTCTTCGTCACCAAAATCGCCCCGCCCGACAAAGTGCCCGCCTATATGAGCCTCCACGGATTCCTCACCGGACTCCGTGCCGCCGCCGCCCCCTTCATCGGCTACTCCTTTCTCGCCCTCGGCGGCCCCGTCTTCGCCGCGTGGGTCGCCGCCGCCACCGTCGGTGCCGCCACCCTCGTCTTCATGCCCCTCCGCCCCGCCCTCGAACAACGCAAAATCGACTGATCCCCCGCAAATCCAAGCCGCTCCCGCCTCCCAAAATAAATTTGCCGGAGATATTATTTTCGCGTTTTTCAACTAAAAATATATCGATTTACAGCTTTTCCGACGCCGAAAGGCAGCAAAAACGCGCGTCGCGTATTCAGTGGTAACCTAAATGCGCGTCTGATTTTAAGATTAAGTCGCTTTTACCGAAAAGTACCACGCGGCCTGAAGATTGTTTTTCTCTGAGCAATAATATATACCAGAATTATATTATTTGACACGTGAAGATTGCGGTGGCGGGAGGACTTTCTTTGCAGGCGTCCGGCGGGTTTCGCGGAAAGGGGGCGGATGGCTTTTGCCGCCGGTGCCGGAGCGAAGTCGGAGAGGAAAAATTTTGCTTGGAAGGGCGGGAAGGATGCGCACACTACCCATTTCCATGGAAGGTGAAACCACGGATCATTACCGCGACTATTGCGGAGGCGTCTTCAAGGCGGTCAGCGTTGTGCTGGCGCTTGTCTTCTGGGTTGTCTTTACCGTGATTCTCGCCGGGTTCGTTCCCGCCCAAACCGCATTTTGGCAGTATGTCTGGGGCGGGTTCACCGCACTGAGCATGGCGGGCGTGTTTTTCGTAGCCGTGCACATGTTCTGGCTGGTGGTCGGCGAGCAGCGGCGCGCGCGCCTGTAGGGGGATTGCCGCGCACATCCGGGAAGCCGATGCCCGCCGTTTGTTCCGCGCCGTAAATTCGCGCGACTTGCGCTTGTCGGAGCGGCAATGATGCCCATGATCCGCCTCTGATATGCGCTTGATTCGAACGATTTCCCTGACGCTGCTAGCGTGCCTCTTCCTCTCCCCGCTCACTTCCGGCAGGATCATACTTGTGCCGATTGCCCCGTCTCATTGGGGCGGCTACGAGTTCGGTGAGGACTGGTGGGCCGACACCGGCGACTTTCTCGGCTGGATCCGCCCGAACACGCTCCTGATCCACTACCGTTACGTCTACGTCCTCGATCTGGGGACCTACATTTTCCTGCCCGAGTCCAACATCGATGCCGAGGGCGGGTGGGCTTACGTGTTCGACGGCGTGGAGCGCCCGGCGAATCCGGACCCCGCGACCACGTGGGGCGGACACGCGCCCGGCACCGACGGCTTTTACGACACCGGACACTTTCTCGGCAAGGTCTCGCCCGTGGGCGACTTCGTCTACGTGGCGGACCTCAACGGCTTCGCCTACCTTCCCGAACACCACCTCGACGGGGCGGGTGCGTGGGTGTATTTCTACAAAGACCACTGATCCGCTGACCGCAATGCCGCCCCTCCGCCTTCTCCGACTGGTCACTCTCCTTCTTCCTTTTTTCGCCGGGTGTGCGACACACCGGGAGACTGTGCGGATCGAAAGTTATCCGCCCGGGGCCCGGGTACAGATCAACGGCGAGGACCGGGGCACGACGCCGCTCGAGGTGGCGTTGGAGACAGGTCGCCCTCATTCCCTGCGCCTCGATCGCACGGGTTTCGTTGCCGAAGACCTGCGGCTTGTTCCGGTGCAGAATCCGGAGAAGAACGGTTTGCTTCGTTTCGGGCCGCGGGTGCGCTCGGGCTATTACCAGACGTTCAGCCCGAATCCCGTGGAGGTCGCCCTGCGTTCGCCGCTCGTGCCGCCGACGCGGGGCATGGGCGGCTTCGGCGCGATGGCCGAGCGCGTGCGCACCGCCGACACCATGCTCGAAGAGGGCGCCATCACCGCCGAGGACCACGGCTGGATCGTGCAGCAGATCCTTGACGCGTATCGATAGCGGGGTGCCGGACCGGATTCCGGCAGGAATGCTCCGCGCCCCGGTGCGGCGGCTTATTAGCCTGTCTTTTCATTGGACAAAGTTCCTGTTATAAGCAAAACCCGTAACTGGCACTCACGGATATTCCCTTTACTCTCCTTTGATCCTCCTAACTACTCGCAGGCGTCACCTTCCAAATACTGATTCAGCAATGACTTCTCTCGGTAAGAAATACGTCATGGCCGTGACGGGGCTCATCCTCGTCGGGTTCGTGATCGGTCACATGATCGGCAACCTGCAGATGTTCCTCCACCCGGACTGGATCAACGCCTATGCCTATAAGCTGCAGAACCTGCCCTACGGCCTGCTTTGGGTTGTCCGGCTGGTCCTCTTCGCGGCGGTCGTCGCCCACATTGTGACAGCCCTCCTTCTCGTTATCGAAAACCGGCGCGCGCGCCCCCGCGGCTATTCCGTGGACAAGCCGATCCAAGCGACCTTCGCGAGCCGCACGATGCGCTACTCAGGGGTGATTCTTCTCGCCTTCATCGTCTTCCACATTCTGCACTTCACCACGCAGCACGTGCATCCGGAGTTCCGCGACCTCTACCGGCCTCTGGAAGGCGTGCAGACGATGCACGGGGCCTACGATCTCCTCGAAGCCACGGGCAAAAACAACGTGCACGACGTCTACAGCATGGTCGCCATCGGCTTCAGCCCGCAGTATTGGTATGTCTCGCTCTTCTACGTCATTGCCATGGGGCTGCTCTTCCTGCACCTGAGCCACGGCATCAGCAGCATGTTCCAGAGTATCGGCCTGCGCAACCACACGTGGCGCGTCCGCCTCGACCGCGCCGCCCTCGTCATCTCCATCGCGCTCTTCATCGGCTTCGCCTCCATCCCTGTAGCGGGTCTGCTCGGCATTCTGCCGTACCAGGACATGGTGCAGGGAGCGCACCACATGCATCCGGCTCCGTGAGGGGGGCATGCACCCGTATCCGTAAACCTACCGCAGCATTTGGAACTATGAATCTCGATCCGAAAATCCCCGAAGGACCGCTGGAAAAGAAGTGGACCACCGCGAAGGCCAACTACAAGCTCGTCAACCCGGCGAACCGGCGGAAATACAGCGTCATCGTCGTCGGCTCCGGTCTGGCCGGGGGGGGGGCCGCCGCTGCGCTCGGCGAGCAGGGCTACAACGTGAAGTGTTTCTGCTACCAGGACAGCCCGCGCCGCGCCCACTCCATCGCCGCGCAGGGCGGGATCAACGCCGCCAAGAATTACCAAAACGACGGCGACAGCGTCTACCGCCTCTTCTACGACACGATCAAGGGCGGTGACTACCGTAGCCGCGAGGGCAACGTCCACCGCCTCGCCGAAGTCTCCGCCAGCATCATCGACCAGTGCGTCGCGCAGGGCGTTCCCTTCGCCCGCGAATACGGGGGCATGCTCGACAACCGCTCCTTCGGCGGCGCGCAGGTCAGCCGCACCTTTTACGCCCGCGGCCAGACTGGCCAGCAACTGCTCCTCGGCGTCTACCAGTCCCTCAGCCGCCAGATCGGCCTCGGGCAGGTGAAGATGTACAACCGCCACGAGATGCTCGACGTCGTCCTCGTCAACGGCGTCGCCAAGGGCATCATCACCCGCAACATGGTCAACGGCAAGATCGAGCGCTGGGCCGCCGACGCCGTCGTCATCGCCTCCGGGGGCTACTCCACCGTCTTTTTCCTCTCCACCAACGCCGCCGGGTGCAACGTCACCGCCGCATGGCGCGCCTACAAGCGCGGGGCCGGTTTCGCCAACCCGTGCTTCACGCAGATCCACCCGACCTGCATCCCGCAGGAGGGCGAGCACCAGTCGAAGCTCACGCTGATGTCCGAGTCGCTGCGCAACGACGGGCGCGTGTGGGCGCCGAAGAAAAAAGAAGACTGCGCCA
>SLLG01000103.1 GCA_007134215.1 Opitutales bacterium
CTCTCATTATATACTCGCGCGATTATTTTCGGCGGGTGGGCGTCAGGGTCTCGAGCCGGTGTTGCGGGTAGTCGGCGACACATACGGCACGGCCCGCAGCAGCGAACCGGCTTCTGCTCCGCGCCTGCCCGCTCTGACTTCCGGCGGCCGCTACGTGCTCGTGGCGGTCGACGGGCGGCCCGGTCTCGTCACGGGCACCGCGCGCGCCCTCAATGGCGAACCGGCGGCTGGGCTCGTCGTGGGCATCGTTGGGCAGCCCTGGCGGGCGCTCTCCGGTGCGGGCGGCGTCTTTTTCCTCGTCGCTCCGGTGGGCGAGGGGACAGCCGACGCGGTCGATCCGGCGGACGCCAACCGGGGCACGGCGGACTTTGTTTTGGAATCGGATGAAGCCGTCGCGACGGTCGACATCCAGATCCTGCCCACCGGACCGCGCGTCATCGAAGTCGTGCCGACGCCCGGTGCGACGAACGTGAACCCCGTTTCGCCAATCCGCGTCGTCTTCAGCGAACCCATTGATCCGGCCAGTTTTGGTCCCGAGGCGTTTGCTCTGCGCCCGGCAGGCGGTGATGGGGACGATGTCGTAGCTGGTTCGCTCGGCCTCAACGCGGCAGGCACGGAGGTCACCTTTCTTCCAACGAATCCCTTGCCCCACGCGACCGCCTTTGAAATCGCGCTTTCGCCCGACATTCGCGACCTCGGCGGCCTTCCCATTGAAGGCGATCTCGTCTTTGTCTTCCAGACGCAGGCCCCTCCGACGCGGGGCATCGGCGCGGAATTGGTCATCTTCGAACCAGGGGCGGAAAATGTGCCCGAAGACGTGCTCTCGCAGTTGGTTGGCTACGCGGCAGGCGCGGGCAGTTTGCACGTAGTCGCCACAGGCGGTCCGGGCACAGCTGATCCGGAAGTGCCGGTCATCCTGGTCAACGAGACGACCGGCGAGACAGCAACCGTTCTTTCCCGGCCCGACGGCAGCTTCGCCAGTTTCATCGATGCCGCGGAGGACGACTTTGTCAGTGCCGTCTTTGTGAATGCCAACGAGACCCGCGTCACGATCCCCGCGACGCGCCAGCTCTTTGATGACGGGCGGGTCGGCCTCTATCGTCAGGGCGGCATCCTCGAAGCGGAGAGCGATGGCGGCCCCGTGCGGGTCTTGATCAAACCCGAAGCCGTTGCCACCCGGGAAAAGTTCCGCATCACGCCGCTTGGTTTCACGGAGTTGCTCGCCCTCGTGCGCGACACGCTTCCCGAAAACGCCACCATGCTCGGTGGTTTCCGCTTCGAAATAGAAAGCGGGGAACTGCTCGAAGAGGCGGCCAAGGTATCCTTTCCGCTCGATCCCTCTTCCCTCGGTCTCGAACCCGGCGAGAATCCTGAGGACCGCGCTTTTGCCCTCACCGAAGTCATCGAAATCGATGGGGAGATCTACTACAATGTCATCGACCAGATGCGGCCCATCGACGGCGAACTCGTCACGACTTCGCCGCCCTTCAGCGGACTCGAAGGCTATTCTATATCACTTGTTACCGTTCCGGTCATGCTCGCCTTCGGCAGCGAGGCGATTTTGACCGGACGGGTGGGGCAGATTCCCGATGATTTGCCCCCGCCCACGCCAAACCAGATCCTCCAGGGCAGTATCGACGGCGTTCCCATCCGCCCGGTCGAGGGGGCGCTCGTTTCGGCTTATCCGAATGGCATTGGCCTCGGGGCGGGTCCGGCTCTTCGACCGGGGACGATTGTTTCACGCACAAATTCGCGCGGGTTCTACTCGCTTATGTTTAGCTTCAACCCGCTCGACATAAATGTGGTCCTCGCCGAGGCGACCACCTTTCGTTTCCCCAACCAGCGCGCGCGGCAGTCCGCCGTCATTCCCTCGCCGGTGGCGGGTGACGCCCCCATCGCCACGGCCAACATGGTCTTTCGCACGCCCTCGGGCACGGAGTCCGACGACACCTTCCCACCCAACATCACGATGCGCCCGCCCGGTGCCGTCCTTCCGGTGGGCGAAGATGTGGAGGTCGACTTTATCGTGCGCGACGACCGCAGCCGTCCGACCATCACCCGCCAGGTTTTTGTTGCCGAGGCGTCGTCCGCGCTCGTTGCGGGCGAGACGCTGGCCTTCAACGATCTCGGTATAACGCGGCGGGAGGCCCGGAACGACGGTGCCCGCCAAGTCACGGTGCCCATGACCTTCTACGCGCACAAAGCCATGAGCGCGGTCGTGGAGGTGACGGCCGTCGACGCCTCCGGAAATGAGCGCACCGCCCGCTTTCAACTTCGCTTCGGCACAGCTCCGGCTCCCGTTCCCCAGGATCTCCAGCCCTCCGATGCAAAGGACGAAGAGGGACCGCGCGTCACCCTCACCATCCCCGGCGAGGGCGGTATGCTGAGCGATGGCATTTTCGACGTCTTTTTCAATGAGCCCATTCGCAAGTTGGGCGATGAGCCGCGCGACTACGTGAGCCTCTTTCCGGATGCCCCCTTCACCCTTGAGCTATCGCCGAATCAGCGCCAGCTCCGCATCCGTCCGAGCCTGCTGAAGTCCGGGGAGGAATACACGGTCACGCTCAACCCCGCGCGCATCGTCGATCTTTCGGGAAACACTCTGGAAAATCCGCGTCCGCTTGTTTTCCGAACGCCCGGAGCGCCAAGTGAGCAGCTCGAAGGAACCGACCAAACCGTGGCCTCGGCGGCTGACGGTGTCTACGCCTACTCTCTGCAACGGGGCGACCGCAATGAGGTCGTTATCCACAAAACAGGCCTGAGCGATGCGGCCGAGCCCCTCGGTCGCCTGAACCTGCCCACCTTTCCGCGCGCCGTTACGCTCATCCCGCAATACCGCTACCGCACCGAACCAAACGGCCCCGTTCGCACGAGCACACTATTAGCCGTCACCGGGGGCGTTCTTGGGCAGGGAAGTGTAGGGCCTTGGCTCTGGATCGTCGACGTTACCGACCCGGAAAATCCCTTCCGCCTCGCCTCGCGCAACCTCACCTTGGACTTCGCCACGACGGTCAGTTCGATGCGTTGGAGCGCGCCCTATGTCGTCCTCAATGTCATGACCCCGGAGGGCTCCATTTTCGCCTATGTCAACCTGCAGGCGCTGATCCTTGGAAACAATGGCGTCACCGCCACGACCTACGATCCCGGCCTCGATCTCGACGGTGACGGTGCGTTTGTGAGTCCTGGCGAGCGCCTCCCCGTTCCGCTCTTCAACTCCGTCTACGGCCTCGAAACGACCCTGCCCATCGCGGGTGGGCGGCTGGCCTTTGACTTCGATGTTTACGGGCGCGGCACGACGCTGGTGGCCGCGCTGCCGGCGCGTGGACCGGGGGACCCCTCGCGTATCCAAGTCTTCCTCTTCGGAGGTGATTTTATCGGATCGGGCAACGACAACTTCGGGGCTTTCACGGCAGCCGATTCGAGCTTCTTCCGCGTGCGCTTTTCGCCCGCCTTTCCGTTGATTGATGATAGCGGTGCGCGCCTCCTGCCCGTTGCCCTGGCCACCTCCGGAAGCCGTCTCTTCCTCCTCGACCTGACCGATCCGGTGAACCCAACCGAGATCCGGGAGATCGATTTCGGGGAGTATACGGGGCTGCTGCGGGGCATCGAATTTTCCGGCTCGGACGAAGTGATCCTCATCGGTTCCGGCGGCACAGGCTGGCTCCGCGCAACCGATCTCGGTGACCTTCGAAACGACGACACCTCGCTCCGCGAAGCCGTTGCCGCCAACCGGGGAGCGGGTCGCAGCTTCGGGGGAACGGAGCGTTCGTTCGTCACCAGTTCCGGGGGCATGGTCACGCAAACCGCCCGTCCGCCGACCATCCGCGTGGGGCAGATCCTTGGCCAAGATGTGATCTCCGCCGCCGACCTCAAGGGCGCGTCCGATGATACCCGGAAAGCCTACCTCGATGGTTTTGAGGACACGCCTTTTATCACGCCGTGGGTGCCTACCTGTGATGAACTTACGAACGCCGCGCCCACGACGCCCTTCGATCCCTCAACGGCCATCCATCATCACTACCTGCGTGTGCAGGCCAGCGGTCACTGGGGTGAAACCATCCTCCTCTCCGGCGAGGCCCTCGACGCCTCCGGCAACCTCATCCCACCCGTCGGTGGCGAACTCCCGCCCACGATCCTCACGCAGGCGGCGGACAGCATTGCCGACGACAAACTTCTCCGCGACTCCCGCACGATCACGGCCCGCCGCCTCTCCAATGACCCGCGTTCTCCTTTCTACAACGAATTCCTTTCGTCGCCCCTCGTTATCGTGGCGGCGTATCCAAAAGAATCGCAGTGGGAAAAAGTCGGGGAAATCGCCGAGCGTCAGGTTCTTCACGGGGGCCATTTCCTGCGCTTTGGTCTGGATGTCGACACCGGTGCGCACCCGGACATTCAAGCCAACATGGCGCAGCTGAGCGACTCCCGATTGCGCCCCGGCATCGCCGTCACCGCGCCTTCGCTGCCCCTCGAATATCGCGAGTCGCCAAACCGTTCGCAAACTTCCATGGCCCCGCGCCTTGGTCCCATCGACCTCCAGTCCGGGGAGGTCGGCATGCTCGAAACCGATATGGCTATCGAGGGGCGGGGAGCCCCGCTAGAATTCGCCCGCTACTACGCCAGCCGCGCGGAGTTTTCCGGGGCGCTCGGGCGCAATTGGGATTTTAATTTCAACGCGCGCATCGTCGAGCTGCCCTCGGTCGAGTTGCCCCCCGGCTTTCGTTATCCGGTTGCCTTTGAGGGCGGGGACTGCCTCGAAGCGGTTCCGGGCGATGTCCTTCTCATTGATGGGCTTGGCGGGGTTCACATGTTCAAGGTCATTCGGGAAAGCCGGGGTAACATGGATATGCTTCCGCTCTACGCGGGCGATCCCGCCATCGAGGACTTTGTCGAACCCGACGGAGCCGAGTCCGTGCAACGCTTTTTTGAATCGCCCAAGAAGTTTTTCTCCATCCTTGTGCAGGCGGAGGACGGGCGCTTTCTCCTCGTCGATCAACGGGGCGACCGCACCTATTTCCATCCGGATGGGCGGCTCGACAGCTTTGTCAGGTCCCACGCGGCCTCACGCCAGGTTGTGCATTACCGCGAGGATGGGCTCATCGACCGCGTCATGGGCGACCGCGGCATCGCCATCGAGTTTGGCTACTATTTTGCTTTCAACGATCCCCGGCGGCGCGGGGCGGACGTCGTTCCCTCCAACAACCGCGACCTCGGGCGCATCGCGCGCATCCGCAGTTCGCCAAGTTCGGCCTACGACGGAGAGGTGGAGTTTCGCTACGATGCCGACGGCAATCTCTGGCAGGCCCGCCCCGCCGATGGTCCGCCGAAGGTCTACACCTACGATGCCGGAAAACCCAAGAAACTGCGCCGCGCCGGCCTTGACGACGGCACCGTTTCGCCCGCCGTGGAAGTGGCCTATGACGGCGACGGTCTTGCCACCAGCCTCCAATTCGGCAGCCGCACCTACAGCTTTTCCGGTGCCGCCGCAAATGGCCGCGCACGCGCCCTCGCAGGCGGCGGCAGCGTGGAAGTGACGGGACCGGCGGGAACCGCCTCCATGGAGGTCGACACGGGTGGTCACCTCAAGGCTTTCGGGGGCAAGACCTACGATGTCGATCCCCAGGGCCGCCTCAAGTCCATGAAGAGCAGCTCCGATTTCAAGAAGAAGGTCTACGACGAGGAAAACACCGTTTACCGCTTCCGGGGCAACGTCCTCCGCGTCGAGCGCGGACCGGATGAGGACAACCTCTTCATCTCCGAGTTCACCTTTGACGGCAGCACGTTCAACCGCGAAGTTCGCGCAATCGACGTCAATGGCGTCGTCACGGAAACCGCCTACACGGGCAACCCCTCTGGCGGCGGGACCGAGCGTGTCCTCACAAACGGCCTTTTTTCGACCCGCCACCGCTTTAATCCGTTTGGTCAAATCACTGATGAGACGCGCTCCATCGCCGGATCCACGGCCTTCGAACGGGACTTCCTCTATGGAAGCGGGTCGGCCTCGCCCAACGGCGGCTTGCAAACCGGCGAGACCTTCCGTGGTGAATTTGCCCTTTCCCGCGACAGCAGCGGGCGGCTCCGCGAGGTCAGTGAAGGGGGCGCCAGTTTCCGCCTCGACTACACCCCCCGCCGCCGACCCCAGGCCAAAGTCAGCCTCGGAGGCGAGTATCCCTCGCTCACCTTCACCTACGACAGCAAGGGTCGTGTGCAATCGGAGACGGTCGAGCGCCTGGGTCAATTCACCCGAGCCATCTATACCTATCATCCGGTGCACGAAGGTCGCCGGGCGAGTGTACTGAAGGAGGAGACGGGTCTTCCCGCAACCCTCACGACCTACTCCTACTCGCCCGAAGGCCGCCTCACGAGTGTGAACGTGGCGGGCGAGGTGACCACGGACACGTTCGATTCGGATGGGCGCGTGGTCCGGCGGGTGGGGCCGGGCATCTTCCGCGAAACCGATTACAACGAAGCCGGGCGCATTCAGCGGCTGCTCGACAACGGGCACGAGACCACTCTCGAATACGATGACGCCGGGCGGCTCTCGGAAATTGAAAGCGAGTTCACGCGCATCAGCTTTGCTTACGACGACGGAGCCGGCCTTGGTCTTTCCGACCGCATACAGTCGCGCGAGGTGCAGTCGCTGGATGGGAACACGCCTCTCTTCGGAGAGACCTACACATACAACGGTGGCGGACTCGTCGAAACGGTAACGAGCCTCAACGGGCGCGTGCGTCGCTTCGAATACTTCCCCGACCGCACGGAGCGCTCCATGTCCATCGACGGCGTCGTTATGCGCGAGCGCGAGCGCGACCAACGCGGCCGCCTCATCCGCAGCCGTATGCTCGACGGAATCGCCGACTACGGAGGGTTTGCCGGTTCCAGCGGTCTGCCGCAGTCCGCTTCCTTCTCGTTTGTCGACATGCCCGCGCAGATGACGACCGCGCGCACCTACGACGGGGCGGGCCGCGTCCTCGCCTCGACCACACCCATGGGCACGCGCACCTTCACCTACGACGGATTCGGTCGCCCCAGCCGTACCGAAGATGCCGACGGCGTTGCCGCCGCATTTGTTCGTTCGCCCTCGGGTATCGCCATTTCCACTACATTCGCCGATGGCACCTCCGCGACAACGGCGGTCTCGCCGCAGGGACGCGTCGTGCAGGTAAGCTCGGCCAACGGGGCGGTCATCAAAACATACGAGAACGGCATGCTCCGCGCGATGTCTTATCCCGACGGAGTGGAAAAGGAAGTCCTTGAGCGCAACGCTTACTTCCGGCCCACCGTCGTGCGCGAAGGCGGCACAATCAAGACCTACACCTTTGAGGGAGCGCATCTCGTTTCCATCCTTGCCGGGACGGAACTCAAGAGCTACGAGCGCGATGCCCTCGGGCGCGTTGTGGGCATCGACTACAAGGGCGACATGCTCGAATACGAGTATGACGACCGTGGCGAACTCGCCGCCGAAGAGGGGTGGGCAGGGGAGTGGCGCATCGTCCGCGACTCCCGCAACCGCACCCTCAGCGAAACCTATCCCTCCGGGCACCAACTGAACTACTCTCCGAACAGCTTTGGCCGGCCCGTCGGTGGAATCGGCGGCACGCAGGTGCAGACGCTGGAGTGGTTCGGCCCCGGCATGCCTTCCCGCGTGGCCTACAGCGGCGGTATCGAAGTGAAGCGCGAATACGACGGCGACTGGCGCATGACCTCCGTGCGCTACGAGCGCGGCGGGGAGACTGTGGCGGGTTTTGTTTACGGGCTCAGCCCCGGCGGGCGCGTGCTCTCCGAGGGTCGTTTGCACGACGGAACGTTTGACACCTTTACGCGCTCCGATCCGGGTGCGGCCATGCGCATTGTTGACTTCCGCTTCGACGCCGAGGACGCGGAAGGGCTAAACAGTGGTCCCGCCGTCACCGGGCTCACCTTTGAGCGCAGCGAATTGCGCGGTATCGGCTCCCGCACGACCGACGATCCCTCCGTCGATGACCCGCGAGGATTTTTCGTCGCTCCCACGTGGGACACGGGCGTGCGCCCGACGGCTATCGATGGTCTGGCAACCAATTATAGTTCCAAGGGTGGCATGACGCGCTTCCCTGTGTGGGCGCGCCTCCCCGGCGAGACCGGCCTCACCCGCGTCAACGCCACCGCCGGATACTATTCCTTCGGCAGCCTCGAAAAAATCACCCGCGCCGACGGCGTCGTGTCCACGGTCAAATACGACGGTGCCGGTCGCATCATCAAGCGCGTTGTATCCGTTGACCCAGCACAACTGGACCGCGGGCGTCCGCTCAAGCTCGGCTACGCCTGGCGCGACAACCAACTGATCGAAACCTACAAGGTGTCCGATGACGCCGACCCCGTGCTCTTGCGCCGCTACGTGTGGATGGGCGCGCTTCTCGCCGAGGTGCATGTTTTTGACGGCGATACCTACGAGACGTTTGTTCCGATCATTTCCCTCAACGGTTCCATCGGCGGCTACCTCGATATGGAGGGTAACCTCGTTGAAACCATTCTTTACGGCCCCTACGGCTATCCCGTGTTCCTTGATGCCTCCGGTCAGCCCCAGGAACGTTCGGCCATCGCGCAGGACATTCTCTTTCAAGGGCAGCTCTACTGCGAGGCCGGCGGCGTCTACTTCATGGGTTACCGCACGCTCCATCCGCTCGTTGGGATTTTCCTTCAGCGCGAACCCGAGAAGGGGCTCTTTCAGGAGAGCATCGCGCTCTTCACCGCCTTCATGGGGGATCCGGCGGGTCGCGTCGATCCCACCGGGCTCACGAGTTCAGCGACCTCCATCCCGACGATGTTTGAGGTTACGGAGTACCTCTCCCGCATTCCACCGGAAGCCGATCCCTGGATTGAATTCGCCTCGGATATTCTCAAGAAGCGGGGCACGCCCGGCGTGAAGCGAACCGTCAAGATGGCCAACTTCATTCTCGCCGCGCGCTTGACAGATGAAGATCGCGCCTTGTATGCAAGCGGCTACGACGGTCCCCCGGTAAACATCATCCGGGCCATCGGCGAGGGTCTGGATACGGTGCCCGTTTTTGCGCCGGGTGCGGCGCTTTTCGGCGTGCTCGATTACACGCTTCGCCGCGCCCACATGAGCGGAAAAGTGGATACAAGTTTGATTGATGCCAAGGGTGCTGCGACCACGGCGGTTCCGGTTGACCAAGCGGGGAACAGCGTCCTCGGCGAAGTTTCCGGAATCCTTCCCCACCTGCGTGGCCTCGACGCCATTCTTTCTCCCACGAGTAGCCGAACCCTCATCGACGGGCTTCTCGAACTCGGCAACTCGGCGACCTCTCTGGCCGAACGGTCCATGCGCTCAGCCGTCAGCGAATCCGATCCCAACAGCCCCGCCTATGAGCAGACGTTGTCCGTCCTGAATCAATTTATTACCCAGGCCAATGCCATCAACGAGGGCTTTGTGAAGAAGAAGATCCCCAATAATTTGGATGTCCTCGGGAGCACACCGGGATCCTCCTTTTTCTCCATAGCGCGTGAGGTCTCCAATAAAGGGGAAAGGCTCGTGCGAAAGATATTAACAGATCCTGCGGTCGCTGACTTCTTTAACGATTTGAAGCAGTGGGATCGCGAGGGCGGCTTCCTCACCACCTTTGCCGGTGCGGCGGCCACGCTCAACTGGGACTCCCTTGCGTTTAAGCTGCAAAGCTACCATGACGCGCCCAAAGTCCCCAGTCTCAAGGAACAGCTCATCAATGTGGTGGAACTGCAGTTCCAGCGCGTCGAGCGGACACAAGCCTACTTCGATGGACTCGCCGCCCCATGAGCCCGCCGCCACGCCGCCCTGCTAACACCCTCACCATCTTTCCCATGAACCCGCGCCACCGCCATCGCCTTCCGGAGAACGCCTTTCTGCTTCTCTGTCTCTGGCTCTTCGCGGGCGTAGCCGGGTTGTCCGCCCACGCCCCCCTCACGACCCTTGAATACCGCGTTGTCGGGCAGCAATTGGTCGTTTCGCCGGCGGCTGTGGCCGTGCCCAAGGGGATACCGGGTTCGGTTCTGACAACGGTGGCGGGCGATCTGCCGCCGGGGGCCTTTGTCGAAGCCACCCTCCGGGGGCCGTCTTTTCCGGCGCGCCGCCTTGTCGCCGCACCGAACGAGCCGCTCATGCTCCCGCCCCTCAATCTCGTGGGCGATTACTCGCTCGATGCCATTCGCCTGATCGACCCGGCCACCGGGGACGCGATCCTGCGGGGCAGCCCGTCCTCCGTGCCCGTGCGCGTCTTCGACGAGGTTCTCATTTCCCGCGTAACCTCGCGCCCGCTCACCCTCGACGAGATCCAGGAGCGCGGCATCCAGATCGACGAAGCGAACTACCGCGCGGTCGAGTTTGAGGTCGGCTTTGTTATCGACGGGGAAACCATTCCCGTGCGCTTTCCCGTGGTCGCCCCTGCTTTCCGCCAATCGACGGAAATCATCCCCGCCGCCGAACTCGAAGAGCGCCTCGCCGAAGTGGAGCGCATCAATACAGAGATTTCCCGTTCGGTCCGGCTCCCGCCCGCCCTCGAAGTGGCCAACGTCAACATCGAACTCAAGGGCATCAACTTCCAGGCCGTCGATGAAGATGAACAGGACCTTGAATTGAGGATTCCACCGATTCCCGCGCTCATGGTCATTCCGGGGAACATCGGCTTCCTCAACCAATTCTTTAGCGTCATGATCTTCACGGAGAACGGGGCCCCTACAGGGTCCGGTCTTTCCGTGCGCGACATCACCGCCGAGCTGATCCTGCCCGCCGGTCCCGACCGGGTTCCCGGCACTTGGGAGAATCCCGGCGACGACCCCCTCCGCTTCGCTCGCGTCGGAGAAAACGGCATCGTCCAGCCCATCCAGCCCATCGTCCGCCCCGGCCCCGACGGTATCCTTGGCACGGCGGACGACATTCCCCGCCTCCACCCCGGTCAAGTCGGCCAGGCCGAGTTTCTTGTCGAGGGACTGCAAGAGGGCCTCCACGTCATGGACCTTAAACTGCGTGCCACCCTCGACGGCCTCGCCGCCGGGTCTGTGCGGATCACGGGCAAGGCCGCCGGGAGCGTGCTCGTGCGCAATCCGCGCTTCAGCATGGCCTTCACCCATCCGCGCACGGTGCGCGTGGGCGAACCTTACGAAGCCTACGTCACGGTCCTCAACACCTCCAACACGCCCGCCAATCTCGTCAACGTCACCCTCAATCGCAACAACGTGAGCGGAGGCATTCTCGAGTCCCCCGAAACCGTCGAGCTGGGCACCATCCTTCCAGGCGAGACGGCCATGGCGACGTTCCGCATCCGTAGCCAGCGCACGGGCTCGATCACCTTTTCCAATCTCACGACGAGCGACGACAGCCTCGTCGGGCGCTTCCGTCTGCGTGCCGGTGTGGACGAACGGGGTGTCGCCCTTTCGCCCGCCACCTTGCTCCTGCCTGACTTTGTCGATGAGTTGCCTTCCGCGTTGGAACTCGCCGCACAGCGGGTTCTCGGCCAAGCGCTTAGCTCCTCCACCGCCGGGCAGGTGCCGCCGGGCGTTACGCGCGTGCCGCGCCCCTTCCTCCTGCAAAAGGCGGTCGAACTCGCCGAAGCCGGACAACGCGTGCGCTACGGCGAGGACCTTGCGCGCGTCTTGCCCGACCTCCTTCTCGACTGGCAGGGCGCGCGCGATTTCAACGCGGGCTGGGACCAGATCCTGCGCACAACCGATGCCGGCCGCGAATGGCGCGCCGCTCTCATGCTTGCAATGGAATCGGCCGCACCGGGTGAAAACGCCGTCGAACGTCTTGCCGCCGCCATGCCCGACCTCGCCGGGCGCGGGGAGCAATGGATCGTCGCTGCCTCCAGCCTCGGCGAAGGCACCGCTTTCGAACTGATCGGGGCCGGGGACAAACGCGCCACCCTCGACCGCTCCGCCCTCGAACAAAGTGCAGGATATCCGGGCGAGGCCGGGGCGGCCGTCTTCGCAAAAGCCGAAGGCACCTTGCGGTGGCGCTTCGAGACCGCCGCGGCCGAAACCTTCGAAATCGGTATCTGGAAGATTGATACCGACGGCACCGCCACCGAGCACCGTTTCACAGTTCCCGGTGTGGCGGCGGGGGCCTGCCTTTCGCTGGATACAACCGATCCCGGTGCGGGCCTGCGCATGAGCCTGAACTGTGGGAGCAGTGCCGATGCTACTTACAGCACGACGCCCACCGTGGTCCAAGAACTGCCGCCGACCGTTTTGGCGGTGCGGCAGGATCCCGAGGTCTTGGTCGGTCGTCCGCCCAAAGCGTGTATCTCTTTCTTCACGACAAACGAAGCCGGAGAGTTTTTGCCCATTCAAAACTATGGCAATATCGTCGCAGTTCTGTTCAGCAAGCCGATGACGCAGTCGACCGCAAACGTGCCCGAGGCCTACGTGCTCGACGACGGCAACGCGGCCGCCTTTGTGCAGGTCCAGCCCGGCGGTCGTGTTGCCTTGCTCACACTCAAAAAACCCGTCGGAGGCTTGATCCCGCGCACGCTGTTCGTGGGCGATGCGGTTACCGACGTTCGCGGAAACGCCATGACAGGCGGCGGCACGCCCCTCGATTCGCGCTTGGTCGAGGGCATCAACGCGCGCGGTCGCGTCATCCGGGCAGACGGTTCCCCGGCCGCCGATGTGCCCGTGACGCTTACCTTCTACGATGAAGTGGAAACCTTCGACGGATGCACGGATTGGATCCGGCGGATTTCCCAAGTGCGCACAAACGCAGCCGGCGAGTTTGACTTCGACTTCATTCTCGGGGGCATCCGCTACACTTTGTCGGCAACCGACACCTCCGGCCTCTCCCCGGAAGCGGTCGAAATCATTCTTGAATCCACGCGCGAAGACGCCGTTAACCGCGCCCGCCTTGAAGAACTGGCGGACTCGCCGTCGGTGAGGGACACGCTGCTCGCGCAGTTTGCCGTCGGTGCGCTGCCTCAGGCCATTGCTCTCGCCGAGGGGCTCGACCGCGCTCTCGTACGCGACCGGATCACCCTGGGCTCCCCACGCTTCGGCACCGAGGCCGTCTTTGCCCTGCGCTTTCGCGGGCGTGGAACGGTGACCGGCCAAGTCCTCGCCGCTGATGGCACGACCCCTGTCGCCGGTGCCGCTGTGAACCTTTTCCCCGCTCCCGATTCCCGTGAGCTCGGGCGCGGCATTCTCGCCGACGCCGATGGGCGCTTTGCCTTTTTCGGCGTGCCTCTTGGCGTGTTCACCGTCGAGGCGACAAGTCCGGCAGGCCGCACGCGCACCCTTGCCGAAACCCTCGATTTTCCCGGGCACACGCGTGACCTCGATGTCGTTTTGAGCGAAACGGTGACGGTGCTCACGACCATGCGCGGGCGGGTGACGGAGCCGGACGGGACGCCCCACGCCTCTGCCGATGTCTACATCGGGCGTTTCCATCCGGATGGGCGCTACGTGGGTATCGTTGCCAGCACACGCAGTGGTCCCGACGGCTACTGGGCGGCGGAGGCTGTGCCCGTGGGCACCTACGATCCCCTCGCTCTCTCCTCCGACGGGCGTCGGCGCGGCGACCGCCGCAATGTGCAGGCTGTGGCCGGAGCCGCGACCACGGCAAACATTACTCTCCAGGCCCGTGCCATCGTGACCGGACGGGTCGAGACAAGCACCGGCCTGCCCGTGCCCAACGCCCTTGTCGGGGGAGGGGAGACCCTCGTGCGCACCGACGAACTCGGGCGCTTCACCCTCACCGGCGTTCCTACGGGCAACCGCCGAATCGAAGCCGCCGTGGAGCGCGACGTGGACGCCGGAATCGATTTCCCCCGCCTCGGTTCCGTGCAGGTAAATGTTATCGGGGGCGCGGATAATTTTGCCGTGGTGCGCCTCACCCCGGCCGGTCGTATCATTGGGCGGGTGCTGGATACCACGGGCGAGCCGGTGCCCCGTGCGCGCGTGGCCATTCCGCAAGACAACGGTTTTCTCTGGGTTCAGGCTGATCCATTGGGCAATTACGAGTTTGTCGGCCTTTGGCTGGACACCTACGACCTCAGTTCGCCCGCGCCGCCCACCGAGGAGCCGTTCGACGCCAGTGCGGCCATCGACGCCCTTTTATCCGGATCGCAGGACGAGATGCTCACGGCCATTGGCGAAGCGTTTGCCGCCTTCACGGGGGTGAACAACCCGCTCCTCAACGGAGACGGTTCCGTCTTCAATCCGCTCAGTTGGGGATTTGAATCCAACGTCCGGCTACAGTTTGACGGACAAACCGTGGTGGCCGATATTCGCCACCTCGGCGAAGGCACCGTTTCCGGCACCGTCCTCAACGGCCAGGGTGTCCCCATTGGTGCGCGCGTCCGCCTCACGGGCATCGGCCCGTCGCTGACCGGTCGGCCTATCATGATGATTCGCGGCGAGCGCGACAGCGATCCCGCTATTGGCACCTTCGAGTTTCCCGGTCAGGCGCTTGTCGGCGACTGGGGTTTGCAGGCCGCCTCGCCGTTTTTCCCCGTTGTCATTTCCACCAGCGGGCGCACGACGAGCCTTGAACCCGATGCCACGGGGGTGACGCTGCAGTTCCCCCCCGTCCAGGAGACCAACGGCAGCCTTGCCGGGCAGGTCTTCCACCCGGACGGTTCGCCCGCCGGGGCGGACATCGACGTGCAGATTAGTTTTGGGCCCGACTTCATTATCCGCACAGATGAGAACGGCCGTTTCGCCACGCAGGCGGGCACCTTCCTGCTCCCGGCGGGCAACTACACCGTCACCGCGACCGATCCGGACTCCGGGGCGACGGGTCGGGCCAACGTCACCGTGCCTGCCGGGCAGACGGGCGAAGTCGACGTGCGCCTTCTCGGGCGGGGCGAGGGCCGCGTGCGCGTGGTTCGCGCGGATGGCACGCCGGGGGTGGGCGCGTCCGTGGAAATTCGCGGGGGCCAATACCCGCGCGAGCGCTTCGAGGGAACGACCGACGCCGACGGCTGGGTAACCTTTTCGAACATCTTTGAAGGACCCTACGCGGCATCAGTGGAACTCGTCGTCGGGCTCACCCGCCTTTCCGGGCGCGGCGGCTTCACTGTGTCGCTCGGGGGCGTGGGTGAGCGCACCGTCAGTCTTGGTGGCACCGCTTCGCTGCGCGGTACCTTCGTGGCCACCGACGGGGTGACACCCGTCAGCTTCGCCAACATTGCCTTGGGTGATCTCGCCTTCACCGCCACCGATGTGAACGGCCAGTTTGAGTTTGACGATGTGCCGCTTGGCAGCTTCCGCCTCGTCGGCACCGATGCGGTGACCGGGCGCACCGGCTCTGTGAACCTCACTTTTTCCACCGTCAATGAAGTCCGTACCATTACCCTCGTGGAAACCTCTCTCGGCGAGGTCATTGGGTATGTGGTCAATGGATACGGCACGGGCTACGTGCCCAACGCCACCGTGACCCTGCGTCACAACGACAGCTTCTTTCCCGATCGCACGGTCACAACCGGCCCCGATGGTGCCTTCCGCTTCCCGGGCACGCCCGCCGGGGGCTTCCTTCTCTCCGCGCGCGATCCGGTGACCAATGTCACAGGGAACATCAGCGGCGTGCTCCCGCCCCTCACACCTCAGCTCAGCCGCAACGTGCCTTTGCCCGCGCTCGCCGATCTCGTCGTGCGGGTTTTTGAACCCGACGGCGTCACGCCCGCCGCGCTCGCTTCCGTGCGTGTGCTGCCGAACCTGACCGTCGATACTGACGAGGAGGGACGGGCCCGCTTCGACCGTCTGCGCCTGGATGGCGGCATCCGCACGATCATTGCCGAGTCGCTCGAAGTCGGCTTCACGCGGCGCTGGGCGGGTGGGCGTGTTGCGCTCGCCGGCCAAGGCAGCGAAGAGTCCCTCGAATTGGTCTTGCGCGGGGTGGGGCAGGTGACCGGGCAGGTCTTCCTTGCCGGGGGCACGCCCGCCGGCGGTGCCGAGGTGCGTCTGCGTGTGGGCTCGGAACCCGTCGTCACGCCGACCGGCACGCTTTCCAAACCCTTCGCCGGAGCGACCGAAATCGTCATTGCCGACGGCGAGGGACGGTTCACGTTCTCGAATGTTCCCGCCGGCGATTTTCGCCTCACCGCCGTCTTTCTCGCATTGGCCGGGTCGGTCAACAGCACCCTCGTCACGGACGGGGCGACCGTCGTCGAAGATATCCTTCTCAGTGATAGCGGCACGGTCGTCGGTCGCGTTCTCCGCGCGGACGGCTTCACGCCCGTCCAAGGCACAGACGTGCTCCTGACCTATCCCTCGCTCAGCGGCCTGCCCGGGCGCGCCAACACCCTTACCGATGCCAACGGCTTTTTCTCCGTGCAAAATGTCCCGGTGGGCGCGGTCAACGGCGAGTTTTTCAACGCTGCCGTCGGCGGGCTGGCATTCCGCTCCTTCTCGATTTCCGAAAACAACGAGACCTTCGATCTCGGCGATGTCTTCCTCGACGAGGAATTTCCTGAAATCCTGACCGTCGATCCGGAGGATACCGCTGAAGATATCGATATTTTCACGACAGTCGAAATTCTCTTTAGCGAGCCCCTCGATCCGGCGAGTATTCATACCAGTGGCATCTTCCTGCGTCCCGCCGCGGGTGGTCCGGTTGTTGCGGCCGAACTCGAACTCCTCGACGACGAGGATGGTTTCCCCGACAGCCTTATCCGCCTAACGCCGGACGAACCTCTCGA
>SLLG01000180.1 GCA_007134215.1 Opitutales bacterium
CAGCAAGACCCACGTGGATCTCTTCGCTCCGGGCAGTGCGACGTCGTGGAGCACCCCTCTGGTGTCGTCGTCGGCGGCGCTGCTGTTCGCCCTGCGTGACGACATGACTTGGCAGGAGGTGAAAGAATTGCTTCTCGCCGGGGTCGACAAGTCCCCCGCGCTGGCCGACCGGTGTGTGACCGGCGGCCGCCTCAACGTTTCCAATTCGGTGGCGCTCGGCCTCGGCCTCGACCGCGACCGCGATGGTGACACTCCCGAGCCCGAGGCCGGCGAAGACGACGATCCCGGACACGTGGACCTTCGCGACTGGCTTGTGAGCGAAGGATACCCGGCCGACACCGATCCGCGCACGCGCAGCCCCCGTTGGAACGGGATTCCTCTCGGATTGGTCTATGCGTTCGGGCTCGCTTCCGGGGACGACACCGAAACAGGGAGTTCCTTTGCGGCGACGGCGTCATCGGACGGCAATGGAAAACCGCATTTACCGGAAATCGATGCCTCGGTGCCCCAAGACAGCGCGGAATACATCTTCTGGCGAAACAGCGCGGCTTCCGGAGTCGTTCTCCGTCTCGAGGGCAGCGCGGATCTGCGCAATTGGGCGATCCTCGCTGAAATCGGGGGTAGCCTGCCGGTGCCGCAACACGATTCGCTGAGGATCGAAGACCGCGGGAACGGTCTCGAGAGGATTTCGTGGACCTTTTCTGTGGGCGACGGCGCGGCAAGGTTCTTCCGCGTCAACGCTGTCATGGAGAGGTAGATTCAATACCAGGCGCCCACACGCTATGCTCCGGGCGAGTTTGCCTGTAGCAAGTCAACTGCGGAGGCTCCCCCTGGCGGATTGGCGTCGACAGCGCGGAAGGTTAGGTTGAACGGCATGTCGGTCTGCGTGGATTCGCCGGTGCCGCCTGTCCGGAGTGTGACGGAAGCCTCGCTCAGAAAGGTACCGCCCGCGAGACTCCCCGCGTTACCGCAAACAAAAAAGCGGAAAATACGTATCCGCTGGCCAAAAAAAAGACCGCCCCTGGGGGCGGTCTTTTGGAAACTGCTGGTCTCCCTTCGTCTCCGGGATGGCTCTCTTTACTTCGCTGCCGTTTTGCGGCGGCGGTAAGCGAGGAATCCGAGGAGCGCGCCGACGCCGGCCAAACCGATGAGGGACGGCTCCGGCACGGGCGAGATTTGCCCGGCGAGGACGAAGAATCCGTCATCCCAATCTTTCAGACGGGGATAGAGGTCGTCCAGGGCGAGGATGTAGACGTTCTGGCCGCCGAAGTCACCGTCGGTCAGCTCGAAGATGCGCCAGTAGCGCGGATCGCCTTGGTAAAGCGGCTGGTCCGGCGGTGCGTTGGGATGGACGACCTCCGCATACACCCCGAAAGCGTTCGGATTTGCGCCGATGGTGTAGGCGTGGGCAAGCGGGGGCACATCATCATATATCCCCTTCGGTGTGGAGTCAGTCCACTGGAACGAGATCGTATGGTTGCCGAAGGTCATCGTATCCGGATCGTAGTCGGCGAGGCCTGTCGTGTTCTGCGCCATGGCCTCGAATCCAAAGAAGCCGAAGTTGAAGGATTCGATTGCGCTTACGAAGGCGGGGAAGTTGGTCACCGCCTGGAAGGTGAGGTTGGTCGCCTTGGCGGTGTTTGTGTTGTCACCGATGAAGCCGCGGTTGATCTCCACGGCGGAGGCATCGAGGAAGCTTCCGCCCACGAGGCTGCCGTCATACCCGAACGAGAATTGCGTGTAGACGGAGTTCGGGTCGAAACCCTGGTCGTCTTGCGCGACTTCGAGCGCGCTCCATGACTTCGACAATCCGTCGACGAAGACCGAGAAGATGTTGCCGGAGTCGGCGGAAATGTCGTTGGCGAAGTTGACTTGAGCGAACAGCCCTCCGGTGCTGACCATTAAGGCTGTGAAGGCAGCGATTTGTTTTTTCATGATAGTTGTTAATTTGAGATGGAACTGCGGTTTATGACCGAATTACGGCGATGAATATTCGGGAGCCCAAAGTGTTTTGCAAGCGAAAAGTGCCGATTCAGCGTATTTTTTTAATAGGTAATTTAACCTACGTTCGTTTGGGGGCATTTGCGTGTTTCTTCCGGAAGGCAAGTGTTTTCGGCTCCGGCGAATCGCAACCGGGCGTTTGAATGTGCTTGGCAAAGGAGAAGCGCGCCGTGCATGCTCGCGCCATGAAATCCCGAAGAGTTCGGCGTAGGAAGCTGATCATTGCGGTGGTCGGCTTGGTAGTGGTGGCTGGCCTTGCCGCATGGCTGTTGGCGGAACCTGTGGTTTCGATGGTGAGGCAGCACCGTGCCGACACGCTCTTCGAGGCGTCGGTCGAGGCGCAAGAGGCCGGCGACTACCGTGAAGCCTTCGAGCGCGCGGTGGCGGCGGACCGCCTGCGGCCGAACGACCCGGCGATCATCCGGCAGGCGGCGCGCGCCGCGCTGGATTATGGGCACGTCTCCACGCCGCAATGGTGGGGGCGCGTCCTCACGCTGCGTGAGGTCGATGTGGATTCGACGCTTCGTTTCACGCGTGGGTTGCTCGACGCGCGGGCCTATGCGGATGCCCAGCGCTTCGTTGAGCGGATGACCGCGCAGGCGCCGGACAACCCGGAGGTCGCGGTGCTGCGCGTCCAATTGTTGCGCCACTACCGGCGGATCGACGAGGCGCGAAGGATTGCCGAGCGGTTTATCGCTGCGGAAACCGCGACCCCGGAACTGGAGTTTGAGTATGTATCGCTCCTCCTTTCTTCACGGGATCCGGAAGACAGGCAGGCGGGTGAGGAACGACTCCGGCTTCTCGTCGAGCGCGAGGGCGCGACCGGTCGGGCGGCCATGCGGCGGATCGTCCTCGCGTCGGAAATCGACGCGGAGTATCGCCGGGAGACGGCGCGGCGACTGCTGGCTGCGCCGGAGAACGACCGGCGCGACCGGCTTCTCGCCCGGGCCGTGCAATTGCGGTACGGTTGGATTGAGTGGGAAGCGATGGAAGCGGACGTTCTCGCGGAGTTTGATATGGACGAAAGCCTCGACAAGCAGGAGTTCATGGCGTGGCTCAACGGCATGGGCCTCGGGCACGTCGTGCGAGATCGGTTTGCGGCGGAGGATTTTTTGGAAGACGGCGACGCTCTGCGCCTTGTCCTCGAAGCGATGCTGGAGGGAGAACCGGCGGATTTCCGGCGGGTTGAGGAACTCACTTTTCGGCCGATGGACGCGCTGCCGCTGCCCGCTCACGAAGTGTTTCTCTTTCGCGCGCGTGCGCAGGCGGCGCTCGGGCGGAGGGACGAGGCACGCTCTACGGTGACGCGGGCCATCGATGCGGCCGATCTCGCGGATTTCGAGCCGATTGAACGCTACTTGCTCGGCATGCGGGAGTGGGAGCCGCTGAAGCGTATGTACAACCGTTTGCTCGACTCGAGCCGCACAGAGGCCATAGGGCAGCGCCGCCTGCTCACAGCCCACTACGAGATGGGGGAGGAAGCGGACCTCCTGCGGGTGCTCCGGGAAGTGAGTGTGAATCCGGACCGGGACTCGCCGACAGTCCTTGGATTTGTGAGCTATCTCCGCGTGCTGCACGATGTGGACGCTGCAGAGGGACGCCGGGTGCTGGAGGCCCTTGTGGGTGATTACGCGACGGTTATCGAGTTCCGCTATCTCCTTGCGCTTGCCTACAACCTCGGTGGTCACGGGGACTTCGCGCGCACCCTTGTCGAAGAGATGCCGGTGCTCGATTACGAGTTGCCGCGGTATGTCCGCATGGCGCGTTATGTTCTTCGTTCCGCTGCCCCAAGCGGCGAGGGCGGGATTTCGTGGGACCGCGAGGAGGAGCGTCTGCTTCAGGCGAATTTACTCCCGAAGGAGCGGCAGTTGCTCGAAATGTCGCGGCGGTCGATGTGAGGTGTCAGTCGTCCGTCCGCCCGGCATTGTTGTCGAGCGGTTGAACCCTTACGATTTCCTCAAGGAGAGAGACGAGGGAGCGCCGCGCGCTGGCCTTGGAGTCCGCGTTGGTCATACCGACGAGGAGAATTTTGCGGTAATAGTCGCGGCGCCCGCGCAGAGCGAGATCGGTTTGGTTGGCCCATGTGATGGTTTCCATGCGGATCGGATCGAGGCCCATGTTGCGGCGCTCCCAGACGGTCCAGAAAACATCCATTTCTTCGCGGGTTCCTGTGCCGGTGTCGGGAAGAAGGAACTTGAAATGGTTCATCGTGAGCTGAAGGCCGTTGCGCTGGAAGCGGACGGGTTCGTGTTCGGCGACAAGGCGGGCGCCGATCGCCGTCATGCAGACGGTGGGCTGGTGTCCGTACGAGGTGACGGCACGCATGCGGTTCTCGCCGGTGTAGCCGTAAAAATAGAGATCGATATATTCACCCCGGGGCAGGATCCCGTGGATGCGCTCGCCGTAGTCGAAGGTAAGGATCTCCTTGATCTGGTCGGAAATGTCGGCAAACCGGTAATTGAGTCTGTCCCGCTCGGGCCACTCCACGGTCCAAGTGTATTGCGGGCGTTCCCGTTCCTCGTGGTAGCGGAACCATGCCTCTTTTCCCGCAAAGACCGCCGTCGCCGTCAATGCCCATACGGCGGCGCCGGCGTAGCGGACGCGGGCATGCGGCGGCACCGTCGGCGCACGCTCCGGCGCAGCGCCTACTACCGCCCCACCGTCCTTTGCCGCGTGCGGGCGAATCC
>SLLG01000135.1 GCA_007134215.1 Opitutales bacterium
TAGGTGATCAGCTCCACCCCGCTGAACGCCGCCGCGCGCCGCAGCGCCGCGACCCACACCTCCCGCTGCACGTCCGCCAGCAAACGCCGCCGCTGCACCACACGCGCAATGAGATGGTAGACACATACTTCATTAGATACGATTCTTCTTTCACCCATAACTTATTTTTTGTTGAAGTTCCTACTTAATTATATCTTTGAGAATTTTACATGAGCATTGTTTAGGGGAGAGGCTTTCGATTTTAGACGTCGATGATGTCGTCGTCGCGGCGTTTACGGGTTTCGCCGCGGGCACGGGTCACGGAAACCCGCATGCGGCGGGGGCCGAAGAGAAGGTTGGCGAGAAATGTGACGACACTGATCACAACAGCGACCCACAGGGAGGACCAAAAGGAGGCCACGCTGAAGCCCGCGACGAGGTGGGCGGTGAGGTGGACGAGGAGGGCGTTGATGACGAGGATGCCGAGGCCGAAAGTCAGGATCACGAACGGCAGGGCAAAGAGAATGAGGACGGGCCGCAGGAGGACATTGAAGAGACTGAGAAGCAGGACGACCATCAGCAGCGTCCGGTTGTCGGCGTACTCGATGCCTGCGGAAGTGAACGAGGCGAAGAGGATGCCCAGTGCGATGAGCGCCCACATCTGTATGAGCCGCGGGAGAGTGAGCCCGGCGGCGGTCGCACCGTGACCGGGGCGTTGGTTGAGATGTGTCATCGGGTTGAGGATTTCGCGGACCGGAGGTGCGATTTACCGCACTGTGGTGCCGCCGGGCGCGTCCGAAAGTTCGGCGGGCTCGGCGTCCTCGATGCCTTCGCCTTCCAGAGCTTGGCGGAAGAGTGTGCGGGCGACGGAATCGTGTTCCTCTTGGTCCTCGGATTTCACGAGGACCATGCGTAGCCAGAAATCGTGCGGTGGCGGGATGATGCGCGGATTGGTCATGTAGACGCCTCCCGGACCGGGCTCAAGGACGAGGCGGTCACGGCGGTCGACGCGGCGCATTTCTTCGGTGAAGAGCACGACGCGGAGGTAAGGCGGCTCGACGAGGAGCCGCTCTTCATCGACGAAATAAGCGTGGAAGCGGTTGTCGACGACGCGCAGGTTCATCGTCCCATCGGGCGTCTGAAAGTCATGCCCGAACCCGTCCAGCTCTTCGCCGAGTCCGACGGCGGACAGCCCGGAAGCGACCGGAAGGAAGCCCACGACAATCCACAAAAGGCGGCGGAATATCTTCATGGCAAACAAGCTACGGCACGGCGCCTTCGGCGACAAACGCAAAAATCGGTCAAAAAGCGGGAAACACCGCCGGGAGCGGTGATTCCACGGCAAAGGCGGGGAGGTTTTTGCCGTCGCCTTCGATCCGGAGCGCGGAGGCATGGAGAAAGAGCCGTTTTTCGCCGGTCCGCCGCGCGTAATCACGGTTGAACCGGAAGTCCCCGTATGTCGCGTCGCCGACGATCGGGCAGCGGCGCGCGGCACACTGCACGCGAAGTTGGTGGGTGCGCCCGGTGACGGGACGAAGCCGCAGGAGGGAGAGGACGGGCGGGCCGGGTAGCGTCCCGGCGCACTCAATCCGCGTCTCCGCCGGGTCGCCGTCCCCGGAATCGGCCCGCACCGTGCCCCGGCCACGGCGCACGCGCAAGCGATCCCGCCAAGTCTCTTCCCGGCGCGCGGGACGACCCCGAACGAGCGCGTGGTAGGTCTTGTGCACGGCGTGGCGGGCAAAGGCATCGCGCACGGCGGCGGCGGTCGCGGCGTCCGTAGCGATGAGAACAACACCGGAGGTCGGGCTGTCGAGCCGGTGCAAGAGGTGAATCCAGCCCCCGTATCCTTCCATCCGGTAGGCCTCGGCTTCCGCGTCGTAGGGCAGGTGCAGGAGTGCGCGGCGGTCCGCCTCGGGGGCGTTGGGATGCGAACGTACGCCCGGCGGCTTGTCCACGGCGATCAATCCGGCGCGATGACGCGCGAGGACGCGGGCGGCGGGATGCAGCGGCAGGTCCATGCTGGGCGCGTCAGTAGATAAAAGTCACCCGGAAGGACGAGCGATCGCCCATGCGCAGGATCATCTCCGGCGTCCAGCGGAAGTACGGTGCCTCGCTCGTAATCGCGTCGGTGGAAATCGTCTCGGCGAGGCGTCCGGCGTCAGAGAAGAGGATCTCCACATTTTCCACCTCGCCCTCGCGCGTGATGTCGAACTTGACCGTCACCCGCGCGCCACGGAAAGCAACAGAGCGGGAGTTGTAGAGGATATTCCGCCAGCGCCGCTCGATAATCTCGGCCACGCGCGTCCAGTATTCCCCGAACTCGGAATACTGCGCGTCGAGCGCGAGGCGACCGATCCGGATGGCACCGGTCTGGCTCGAGCGCAGCGGACCGTAGGAGGTGGCGCGCTCAACGGTCTGCCGGGGCCGGGGAACGGGGCTATCGCTCGCCTCCTGCGCAGGCGTGTCGAGCTGGTCGCGGCCGTCGCCATCGAGCGGACTTCGCTCCTGCGCGGCGGACTCGGCGACGGAGTCAGGAACCTCGAGGTCGGCCTCGCGCGGGGAGTCGCCGCGCTGTTCGACGACGCGCGCGCCTTCGGGGTCCTCCGGCTCGACGGTCTCCGCCTCGGGGGCTTCGATCTCCGCCGCCCTGCCCGTCTCGCGCGGCGCTGCGCGGCGCTCCTGCATCGGGCTGTCGGCGGTATCGGACGCCTCGCCCCCGCCGAAGCTCGGCTGCGGGCTGGGCTGCTGGAAGGGATTGCCCTGTATGATGCGGTTGGAATCGTCCTCGTCGCCGTCGACCAGCGGCGTGTTGTCCGGGCTCAGCGGCGCAGCCTCCTCCTGCGCTGCCACTTGGTCGCGGTCCGAGATATTCATCGTGTCGTCCGGACGCTGCTGCTCGCGGTCGGGCGCGGCCATGACGTAACGCTCGTCCCGCTCCTCATCCGGATCGACAAGAACAAACTCGAGCGAGCGCTGCGGATCGGAGGACGCCGCCTCTGCGTATACCACCGACTGTGGGATGGCGTAGTACAGCAGCATGTGCAGGAGCAGGGTGAAAACGACGGCCGCGATCGTGGCGTCGTTATCTCCGGCTCCACGCGATGGGGCGAACGGATTCCAGAGGTTCGCCGCCGCTGTGGCGTCTTTTCTCACTGCAAAACCCTTAATGTGGGCATCCGGGGAGGAGACCGCAAGCGAAGCCGCTCGGTTCGAAAAATCCATGGCGGGTGGTTCCGGCGGAGGAGCGCAAGGTTGCCGGTCTTCGCGCCAATGCGCCCCCGGTCTGGCGGCCAAGACGGCAGCCGACGCCGACAGGCGGACGCATCCGCGGCACGCCATCGCCCGGCGGGTCCGCCTCGTCCGGGCGTTATCGTTCTCAGCGGACGTTCTTGAATTCCGCGACGAGCGCGGAAACGGTTGCTTTTGCGTCGCCGTAAAGCATGCGTGTTTTTTCGAGGAAGTAGAGCTGGTTGACCAGTCCGCTGAAGCCCGCTCCCTGCCCGCGTTTGAGGGCGAAAACCGTGCGCGCCTCGTGGGCATTGACGATGGGCATGCCGTGGATCGGGCTGGACGGATCAGTCACGGCCGCCGGATTGACGACATCGTTCGCGCCGATGACGATGACGACATCGACTGAGGGCATGACCGGGTTGACCTCTTCCAGCTCACAGAGCTGTTCGTAGGGCACATCCGCTTCGGCGAGGAGAACATTCATGTGCCCCGGCATGCGGCCGGCAACCGGGTGGATGGCGTACCTCACCGTCGCGCCGTTGCGTTCGAGCAGATCGCCGAGTTCCTTCACGGCGTGCTGCGCCTGGGCCACCGCCATGCCGTATCCGGGTACAATGACAACGCTGGAAGCTGCTTCGAGGACGTAATAGGCGTCTTCGATGGAGGCGGCCTTCATCTCGCCCTCAATCCCGGCGCCCCCGGACGCCGCCGCCGCGCCGAATCCGCTGAAGAGCACGTTGGGCAGGGAGCGGTTCATGGCTTTGCACATGATGATCGTCAGGATCATGCCGCTGCAACCGACGAGCGCGCCCGCGACGATGAGCACGTTGTTCAGAATAACAAAACCCGCCGCGGCCGCGGCCATTCCGGAGAAGCTGTTGAGCAGGGAGATGACCACCGGCATATCCCCGCCGCCGATAGGCAGGACGGCGATCACCCCGACGACAAGCGCCAAAGCCACAAGGGCGAGAAAGAGGGCGTAGACCTGCGTCGAGGCAAGGATCCCGTTGCCGAGGACAAAGCCGGCCGCAACGAAGAACAGCGCGGCAAGGAGGGCGGTGTTGACGTAAGGCTGCGCGGCGTAGACAAGGGCGCGGCCGCCGAATTTTCCGGAGAGCTTTCCCCATGCCTGGACACTCCCGGCGAAAGTGGCGCCGCCGATAGCCACGGCGAGAACGATAACAACCCACGTGAAGTACGGGGCGACGGGGCTCTCGAAGAAGTAGACAGGCGCTCCCCGGTGAAGAATCTTCTCGTACTCCGACCACCCGACGAGGAGGCTGGCGAGACCGCCGAAGCCGTTGAAGAGGGCAACCATCTCGGGCATGGCCGTCATCTTGACCATGCGCGCGGCGAGAGCACCCACAGCCCCGCCGACGACGATACCCGCGAAAATCCACGAGTAGGCGAGTCCGGCGTGGGCGAGCGTGGCGACCACCGCGATGAGCATACCGACGCTGCTGACGAGGTTGCCGCGGCGAGCGGTCTCCGCGCGCCCTAGCATCTTGATTCCGAGAATGAAGAGGACCGCCGCGATGATGTAGGCGAAATTGGTGAGGGCCGGACTCATTTTCCGCTCCCCCCCTTCTTCTTGAACATCGCGAGCATACGGTCCGTGACAAGGTAGCCGCCGACGACATTGACCGAAGCGAGGACGACCGCGAGAAAGCCGAGCGCGACAGCGACGCCGCCTTGCTCAAGGTTCACCGCAAGAATGGCACCGACGACGGTGATCCCGCTGATCGCGTTTGACCCCGACATCAGGGGCGTGTGCAGTTGCGACGGCACCTTGCTGATCAGCTCGAAGCCGAGAAACGCGGCCAGCGCGAAAATAAAGAAAAGCTGCACAATATCCATCGTCAGGACTCCTCCCTGAATTCGGGGTGAACCACTTCGCCGCCGTGCGTGAGGAGACAGCCGCTGAGGATTTCATCGTCACGCCGGAGGGCGAACCGACCTTCCCCCGCATCCCAAAAGTGCTCAAAAAACGCATACAGGTTGGCCGCGTACATGGCGCTGCTGTCGCGCGCGACAGTCGCCTCCAGCGCGACCGCACCGATGATCCGGACGCCGTTGTCCGTGACAACCGTTTTACCGGGTTCGACCCCCTCGACATTGCCGCCCGCCCCGGCGGCGAGATCGACGACGATGCTGCCCGGCTTCATCCGCGCGATCATGGCCGCCGTCACGAGAACGGGCGCGGGCCGCCCGAAGAGCTTTGCGGTTGTAATGACGACATTGCTCTGCGCGCAGACCTTCGCCATCCCTTCGCGCTGCCGCTCGATCTGCTCAGGCGTGAGTTCACGGGCGTAGCCTTCCGCCGTTTGGCCTGTCTCGCCGATGTCGATCTTCACGAACTTCGCCCCGAGAGAACGTACCTGCTCTTCCACGACAGGGCGTGTGTCAAAAGCTTCGACGCGCGCGCCGAGGCGCTTTGCCGTCGCAATGGCCTGGAGTCCCGCGACGCCCACGCCGATGACAAAGACCCGGGCCGGAGACAGCGTGCCCGCCGGGGTCATCATCATGGGAAAAATCCCGCGCGAACACGCGGCTGCCTGAATGACAGCGGCGTATCCCGCGAGACTGGCCTGCGATGAGAGCGAGTCCATCTTTTGGGCGAGGGTCGTGCGCGGCATCATTTCCATGGAAACAGCGGAGACACCCGCCTCCGCAAGGGCCGCAAGCATTTCCCGTTCACGGAACGGATCGAAGAAGCTGACATGCACAGTGCCCCGCTTCATGCGGCGAACCTCTTCAGGGGGTGGCTTGCGCACCCGCCAGACCATATCGGCCCCGGCGAGGAGCTCCCCACGGTCTCCACCCACGGCCGCCCCGGCCTCCGCGTAGGCGGCGTCCGGGTAGTCCGCCGCCGCGCCAAGACCGGCCTCGACGGCGACTTCCACGCCGAGCCCGGCGAGTTTCGCCGCCACGACGGGCGTCAGCGCCACCCGCGCCTCATCCCCCGGTTCTGTCAATGCAACCAGACGCATCCATATCACTTCCGCTAAAGGTGATCATAAAGGCCGCTGGATAGAGGTGATTCTCTTCTCCAGCATCCCGCGGGCGGTTCTACGCGGTCGCGCGCACAAAAGCAAGCGCAGTCGCGCTCACGGGCACCACTGCGGCCGAATGTTCCGCTACAACGACTCGGCGAGGATGCCACGCAGGATGGCTTCCAGCGCCTCGTAGGAAAAACGCTCCCGCGCGGCGAGGAAATTTTGTGCCACGGCTCTTTCCCGCGCCCCCGCATCCTGGAGATAACGGATTACCTTGTCGGCGGCCGCCGCAAGGCGCTCCGGCGGAACGGTGACGAGTCCACGCGCGTCACGCGGGCCAAGCTCCGTGCCCAGCGAAACGACATCGAACTCCGCCGCACGCAGGTCGGAGACGTACACCGGATATTCAAAGAGCACGACGGGCAGCTTGGCGTAAACCGCCTCGATGAGCTGATTGCCCCACCCTTCCCAGTAACTCGGATAGGTCACGAAATCCGCCGACACGTAGCTGTCCCAAAGCGAGTAGATTTTCCGTCCCGCTTCCGTGCCGCGGCTGTGTTTGACGCGGTCGGCGCACCAGATGATCCCGACACCGAGTTCTTGGGCCTTTTCCGCGAGGCTGGACGCGTAGAAACCGCTCAAACCGATAGTCTCGACGTATCCCGCGCAGACGAGGACGATGCGGTCGTCCGGGCCGAAGCGGCGGCCGTCATAGAGCGGGGCCGCCTCGAGGCGGCGGCGGTTCTCCGGTTTCTGCAATTCGGCGATCACGTCGACGGCGAGTTCAATCCCCTTGCGGTCGAGCACGCGGGTGGCCTGGAGGAAGAAGAGGTCGTTCGGACCCAACCCGACGGCCTCGCGGAAATCCGCGTTGTATGTATCCGCCCGCCACGATGGCTGGCTGAAATCGAACACATTGGGAACGACGCGCGCGTCCACGCCCTTGCGGCGTTTGAGTTCCGCCTGGGCGATGCGGTTGATCACGCAGTGGCGCACGTTGGGAAGCACCGGCGGAGCATAGCGCCCGTAGAAATCCACCACCTCCGGGCACGTCGGGTACACCTCGCCGCTTTCCTCCCACCAGAAGTCGTGGTTGTGGCAGACCGCCGCTACGCCGCTTTCTTCGAGCATTTCGTGGAGGGCGAGCATGCCGGGCAGATTGTAGCCGACAGAGGCAAGATTGTTTGGAAAAAGAAGGTCGATCTTCTTCTCCCGCAGGAAGGAAAGCATCCTCGGCTTGATCCGGGCGGCGTGCTCGCGCGTCTCGCGCAGCAGCGCGGTGCCGCCGGGGTAGTCCTTGAGTTCACGCGTGGCGTTCATGAGGATCCGGTTCGTGACCGGATGCATCGGATAGAGTTCGGGAATACAGTTGCCCCCCGGCACATCTTCGTTGCCCGCGAGGTAATGCACGGTGTGTCCCATCCGCTCGAGGATGGCCCGCCACTTGTCGACCTCGAGGGAGACTCCGTCCGTCCGCCCGAGGCGGTGCTGCACAAAAGCGATGTTTGCCATGCAGGAGAGGAAAGCCGCCGCATGCAGGAAGCGTCAAGCCGCGGAAATGCGCCGCGCCGGACGGAGAGGGGCGTGAGATTATGACGCGGGGGGAGTTCCTGCTTTCCGGATCCGCCCGACCGACGGGAACCGGGATTGCAGCAGGCGGGTTCCCGCGGGACGGGAACCGCCGCACTCCTGTATCGACAACCGGCGGGCGGGCGGTAGCTTCGGCCTGGAGTTCCCATGAAATCCGATACCACCCATTGGCGTTTTGAGGAAACCGGCCCGTGGCGTGCGCGCGCCGCGGCATGGCACGGCGCGCCGGCGTCGGTCCACGATCCCGCCGAAGGCGCCTGCCTTGCCTTTGACGGCGTCGGCGACGCATTCGTTCTGCCGGAGAATCCGGTGGCGGGCCTGTCCGCGTTCTTCATGGAAGCCCGTATCCTTCCCTTGGCAGACGGTCCGGAGGAGCAGCGGTTTCTGCACATCCAATGCGACGGATCGGAGGACCGCGCCCTGCTCGAACTGCGGTCGACACCGCGC
Organism: Opitutales bacterium; assembly: GCA_007134215.1. Classification (GTDB taxonomy): domain Bacteria; phylum Verrucomicrobiota; class Verrucomicrobiia; order Opitutales; family Oceanipulchritudinaceae; genus SLLG01. Next base: position 8,244 of record SLLG01000135.1, read on the forward strand.
GGTTGGTACGGGGATGTCTTTTTGTGCGCCGCCGGGCGCGAACGCTTTCTCAACGGCCCGGAGCGCCTCCACCCGTTCGGGCGCTGGACGACGCTGCGCCTCGAATACACAGGCAAAGAACTCGCGCAGGTGTGCGACGGCACCGAAGAGCTTCGGACGGACGCCGGTCCCGGCGCACTCGGTCCGGGCCAAACCTCGGTCGGGCGCCGCCTCAACGGCATCTCACCCTTCCGGGGCCGCGTCGCGTGGATACGCTTCGGGGCGTTGCCGCCCGCATAGTGCCCCGCGTGCGTCTACCGGAGCGGTATGTAGGCCCCGTTCACAAAGTCCCACAGCGCCGCACCACCCGGGGCCTCTTTATCAAGGTAGACCCATGGATCCTCGCGCCCGTGGACATGAAAGACTGGATACGCTCCTTCAAGATCGGTCCACATCCAGCCGAGTCCTCCGGCATGCCAGAACCACAGGCGCCCCCCGCTGCCGGCGAGCTGTCCCCAGCCAAGCGCCTCGTGGGTGATCCACGGATACCGCGACGGTTCGATGCGCCCGAAGGGTGAATCATGCCACGGTCCGGTGCCGACGGGTGTCACCGGACCGCCGAGCGCGCGTTCCACACGTTCGCGCCAACCGGGCACGTCGTCAGGCGGATCCTCGGGGCGCACGACCCGGCCGACGAAAAGGACCGTGCCGGTCGAGTCCTCACGCAGGGCGAAGAGGAACGGGCGGTCGAACGTCAATTCCGGCGGCAGGCTTGTCGGCCCGCCGATAACAGCAGTAGCGGCGGCGGCCTCGATACCGCCTTCGACACATTGGAGGAAAGCGCTGTGGTCGACGCGGTGGATGTAGTTGTCAGCCACCGGTGCCATACCCGAAAAATCGGAGAGCATGGGGTCAAACGCAGCTGTCACGCCGAGCGATTCGAAGAGGCTTTTGAGTTCCTCGTCCCACTTCACTTGAAAGCGCGGCAGGCGGAGAAAAAGCCGTTTGCCGCCGGTTCTGTCGCCGGACAACTTCCCGTCGAGAGCGAACTCCCCGGCCTCCAAGGCCGCGACAACGTCTGCCGGTGACAACCCCTCTCTCGGCAGGAGCACGATGAACGAAAACGATCCGCCCGCGAGCGGCAGCGCCACAGCCTCGGCCCATTCGTTCTGAATGTGCGGATACACGCCGTCCTGCTGCATCATGCGCACCTCCACGGAGTCCTCCGCCGACACATGGAAGGGCCGCCGGACCGTCGCGTCGGGATCGAACGGATGCTCGAACGGTGCGCGGAAGGCAAGGGCGTTGACCAGCACCCACCGTGTAAGGTCCGTGAAAGCGTCTTCGGGAATCAGCTCGGGGATGCGCTCGAAGGTCTCTCCGTCAACCCACTCATTGATCACGCCGCGGACATGGTCGCGGCCCTCCCCGGACCGGAAGTCGGCGCGCTCCACACCGCTTCCATAGTGCTCGGCGAGGAGGTCGATATAGTCCTGCTCAAGCGGCCATTGCGCATCGGCCCACACCCGGTTGGCAATGCCCGCCTCGGCGCGGTCGTCTTCCACGGCGGCAAGGATGGCGGCAGCCAGCGCGGCGATTCCCGGATGGGTGGCCTCCTGACCGGCATAGCCGAGGACCGCCTCCATTTCGGCAGCGGTCTGCCCCCGCGCGCCGCCGTAGGCCATAGCCATGGCCAGATGGATACTGAAAGGCGAAAAGACCAGATCCTCGCCCGGGTTCTCACTCTGCAAAGCGGCAAGCGCCTTCCACGCGAACCGGTTGTTCGCTCCGGCGGCGTCAAAGGCAGACCCGCCGGACACCGGCATCGCTGCGAAACAGCTGAAACCGGCCAACGCGGCAAGCAACCGCGCGTTCCGGGAATTTGGATGAAACAAAGAGAGCATAGCGATCCTCCGTTTAGCGTTCGAGCGGGGTTGGAAATCAGAAAACAATACCTTACCTCAGTTTCATACGCAAACGCGGTCTCTGCGGATGCGGAAATCCCGGAGTTTTTGATCCGTTCGCCCTACTTTCCCGTTGGCGCGGCACACAATCCGCTGTAGCACGGGTGGATATGACGGCGGGAAAGAACGAAGACCGGCTCGTGGTGGACTCCCTCTACCGCATCAGCAGCCTTGTGAGCGACACAGAGGACCCGCGCGAGGCGCTGGAGATCATCATCGACGAGATCATGCGCATCCTGCCCGCCCAAAGCGCCGCCATCGAACTGCTCAATCCCGACACAAACCGACTGGAGATCGAGGTGTTCCGCGGGTTCCCCGACCATTCCAAGGAAATGCAGCTGCGTCTCGGCCAGGGCGTGACGGGCTGGGTGGCGCTGCACGGTTGCTCGCTTGTCGTCCCCGACGTGTCGAAAGACCCGCGCTACATCCCGGTGAAACCCGAAATCCGCTCGGAGATGGCCGTGCCCATGATCGGCGGCGCCGGTAATATCGCGGGGGTGGTCAACGTCGACAGCGAAAGAGTGGACGCCTTTTCCGAGAACGACCTCAAGGTGCTCACGCTCCTCACGAACGAGGCGAGCCGCGTCGTGAACCGCATCTGGCTGATCCAAAAGCTCAAGGAAAAGGCCGACCAACTGGAGTCGCTCATCAACACAGCCCAGTCCATCGTGAAGAAGCGGGAAGTGGACGAACTGCTCAGCAGCATCACGGAGGAAGCCCGCGCCCTTATGCGCTGCCGGCTGTGCGCGGTGTTTCTCTTCGATGAAAGCGAAGAGAGTCTCGTCCTCCGCTCCCTCGCGGGAGCGCCCCTGAGCGAAAACCGGGAACGCCTCGTGCTCACCGAAAGCGCCATCGGCACGGCCATCCAGCGCAACAAGATCATTGAGGTGCACGACCTGCCGCGCACGGAGGAGCACCACTTCGTGCGCCTCACGCAGAGAGCAAACCTTGTCTCCATGCTCTCCTGTCCGGTCGTTTACGAAAACAAAGTCATCGGCGTGCTCAACGCCTACACCGACCGGCACCACCGCTTCAACAACGAGGAGCGGCGCGTCTTCCAGACCATCGCCGGACTCGGAGCCGTCGCCATCCAAAACGCGCGCCTCTACCATCGCATATTCCAGACAGAGGAGACCATGCGCCACAACGAACGCCTCACCACCCTCGGCCTCCTCTCCGCCGAAATCGCCCACGAAATCCGCAACCCTCTCACGGTCATTCGCCTCCTCTTCGAAAGCCTCGGACTCGACTTCGCGGCGGAAGACATGCGCGCCAAAGACGTCGAGATCATCGGCGAAAAGCTCGACCAACTGGAGGGCATCGTCTCGCGTGTCCTGAGTTTCGGAAAATCGCGCGAGGACATGCGCATGCGCTGTGACCTGCGCTCGCTCGTGGAAGACACTTTCCACCTCGTGCGCCTCAAGCTCCAGCAAAACCGAATCGAGGCCACCGTAAACATTCCATCGGACCGCGCCTTCCCCGTCGAAGTGAGCAAGGGGCAGATCCAGCAGGCGATCCTCAACCTCATCATTAACGGCATGCAGGCCATGCCCGATGGCGGCCGCATCGAGGCCGCGCTCGAAGCCACTGGCGGTTCCGCCCCCGCAGCCCTGCTCTCCCTGCGCGACACGGGTCCGGGTATTCCAGAGGCAATGCGCGGCAGGATCTTCGACTCGTTCCTCACCGGCAGCGGCAAGGGCACGGGACTCGGGCTCGCCATCGTCAAACGCATCCTCAAGAGCCACGGCGGCGACATCGAAGTCGGCGAAAGCGGACCGGGCGGCACGCTGATGCTCGTGCGCCTGCCCCTCGCCGCCGACACGCACGGCTACCCGCGCCCCAATGGCAGTTGACGCGGCGGTAAAGCGGAAGATGCTTACGCCCATGTCGAAAGAAGCCGCTCTGCTCATCAACCTCGGCTCGCCCGAATCCACCGAAGTGCGCGATGTGCGCCGCTACCTCGCGGAATTTCTCGGCGACGAGCGCGTGATCGATGTCGCATGGGTGCGCAAAGTCATCGTTCCCGGCATCATCCTCAATACCCGCCCGAAGAAGTCGGCCGAGGCCTACGCGAGCATCTGGACCGACGAAGGCTCGCCCCTCATGGTCACGAGCTACCGCCAGCGCGATCTCCTGCGCGGACGGCTCGAGATCCCCGTCGAGTTGGCTATGCGCTACGGCTCGCCCTCCATCCCGGAGGTCGTGAAGTCACTCCTCGACTCCGGCGTGGACCGCCTCTTCGTCCTGCCGCTCTACCCGCACTACGCGATGTCGAGCTATGAGACCGTCGTCGTGAAAGTGATGGAGGTCGTCAACGAACTCCGTCCCGACCTCAACATCGAATTCCTCCAGCCCTTCTACAAGGACAGCGGCTACATCGACGCCCTCTGGGAGAGCGCGCGGCCGCACCTCGAAGACGCGGACTACGACCGCCTCCTCTTCAGCTTCCACGGCATTCCGGAACGGCACCTCCGCCTCAGTGATCCCTCCCACGCGCATTGCCTTTGCACGCACGATTGCTGTCGGACCCCGAATCCGGCGCACGCCAGCTGCTACCGGCACCAGTGCCTCGTCACCGTAGACGCCTTTCTCCAGCGCGGCGGCATTCCGCCGGAAAAGGCGTTCGTCTCCTTCCAGAGCCGCCTCGGGCGCGATCCATGGCTGCGGCCCTACACCGACGAGACCCTGAAGCAGTGGGGTGAAGCCGGCGTCGGCTCCGTCAAAGTGATCTGCCCGGCCTTCGTCACGGATTGCCTCGAAACCCTCGAGGAAATCGCCGAAGAGGGCAAAGAGATTTTCGAAGAAGCCGGCGGCAAACATTTCGACCTCATTCCCTGCATGAACGAGCACCCGCGCTGGATCGACATGCTCGCCGGTCGAATCGATACATGGCGGAAGCATCCGGCGAAGAAACCCGTCCTCACCGTGTGATGGAACCGGACCGCCTCCTCATGCTCATCGGGGCGCTCGTCTACACCTGCGCCGCCGCCCTCACCCTCGCCTCGCTCGCGCGGCGCCGACCGCCCCCGCACCAAGTGGTCTTCGGGCTCGTCCTCATCGGGTTCGGCATCCAGTCGACCGGCCTGCACCTGCGCGGAGTCTCCGTCGGGGGCTGTCCCATCGGCAATACCTTCGAGGTGCTGCAATTCATCAGTTGGTCGGTCATCCTCGTTTACGTGTTCACCGGCGCGGTCTACCGGGTGACCATCCTCGGAGCCGTCTCCGCCTCCCTTGCCGCTGCCCTCGCGCTGACCTCGGCCGCCGTCCCCGCGTGGGACGCGACCCGCCGCACGAATCTCTTCGGAGGCAACGTCTGGGTGGAGACGCACGCCGCCCTCGCCTTTCTCAGCTACGGCATCTTTGGACTCCTTGCCGCCACGTCCGCCCTTTTCCTTCTGCAGAACTATAGCCTGAAGAAGAAGCGCTGGCCCTCGCGCCTGCGCTTTCTTCCCTCCGTCGTCCAGTTGGAAGCCATCAATCTGCGGCTCCTTGCCGTGGGATACGCCGTCTTCACCGTCGCGCTGGGCATCGCCTTCGTCTATCTGATCATTCATCCGTCCGCTGTCTTTCCCACAAAACTGCTTTCCACCGTTTTTCTCTGGATCGCGTACGGCGTTGTCCTCGTCCTGCGCATGCGGCAGTCGCTCTTCGGCCGACGCCTCGCATGGGTCAACGCCGTACTCTTTCTTTTCGCCCTCGTTACGCTCTGGTCGGTCGAAGCCAGCCGCAAAGACCACGCGCCCGAACCGCCCGCCGCGCAAGCCGCGCCGGTCCGCCTTCCCGGCCGCTCCTGAATCCATCACGTCCTCATGCCGGAAACCCCTCCCGCCATAGTGCTCGTCGGCGTCAACCATGCCAGCGCCAGCCTCGCCGTGCGCGAAGCGCTCTCGCTCTCGGCAGGGCAACTCGAAGACCTCTACAACCGGCTCGCGCGGACCGAGGGCGTCACCGGCGCCGTCGTCCTCGGCACTTGCAACCGCATCGAAATCTACGCCGCCGTCACCGCGCACGCCGACACGGCGATGGCGCAACTCGAGTCCCTCCTCTCCGTCGTCACAACCTACCCCGTCGAACCGCTGCGCGAAGTCAGCTACGGCGCCGCCGGTCTCGACGCGCTGCGCCATCTTTACCGCGTCGCCGCCGGGCTCGATTCCCAGATGGTCGGCGAAACCGAAATCCTCGGCCAAGTGAAAACAGCCTACCGGCAGGCGGAGGAGCGCAAACTCCTCAACAAACCGCTCCACCGCCTCTTCCAGAAAACCTTCCAAGCCGCCAAGTGGGCGCGCACCCACACGGGCATCTCCGACGGGCAGGTCAGCATCGGCAACGTCGCCGTCGAACTCGCGCAACGCATCTTCGGCGACCTCGACCCCGCGAAAACCCTCGTCATCGGGTCCGGCGAGGTCGGCCGCGACGTCGCCAAAGCCTTTGCCAGCCGCGGCATTCGCGCCATGGCCATCGCGGGCCGCACCGCCGAGCGCGCGCGGATCCTCGCCGACGAAACCGGCGGGCGCATAGTCCCCTTCGAGGAATGGCCGAGGACACTGCCGCACTGGGACATCGTCATCTGCGCAACTTCCGCGCAGCACGTCCTCATCGGCAAAGACGCCGTCGCCGCGGCGGTGCGGCGCCGCCCGGCGCGCCCCCTCTTCCTCATCGATCTCGCGGTGCCGCGCGACATCGAAGCCGGGGCGGGCGACCTGCCGAACGTCTACCTCTACAACTTCGCCGATCTCGCCAGGATCGCCAACGAGAATCTCCACCGCCGCCAAACCGCCGTCGAAGCGTGCCGCCACGCCCTCGACGAACGCGCGGTCTCGCTCTGGCACACCATCGGCCCCGGCCGGGAGCCGCCGCCGCCCGCCAGCGCCGACAGGCGTCCGCTCCCCGGCTCGATCGGTGGATGAAACTGACACCGGCGCCACCCGCGCGCTCCCCGCAGAATGCCGAAATCCGACCCGAAACCGCCCCGCACCCCCCTGGAAAGCATCTACGCGTGGATCGCCAACGAGGAAGACGCGCGCGTTTGCCGGGACATTTCCGACAAAGCCTGCCGCGAGGTCCCCGGCAATTTTTTCGCCTACCTCGCGGCCAACGCCTGCACCAAAGTCGGCGACGCCCTCGCCAACGCCAAAACAACCCTGCCGTGGGCGCTCGGTGCCATCGGAGCCCCCGTCGCCCTCGTCGGGATGCTCGTGCCGCTGCGCGAATCCGGCTCCCTCCTCCCGCAGCTCGGCATCGCCGTGTGGGTGCGGCGCCAGGCCATCCGCAAGACCTTCTGGATCCTCGGCAGCCTCGGCCAGGCCGCCTCCCTCGCCCTCATGGCGCTCGCCGTCCTCGCGCTCGAAGGCTGGCCCGGCGGCCTCGCCCTCCTCGCCGCGCTCGCCGCCTTCAGCCTCTGCCGCGGTCTCGCCTCCGTCGCCTCCAAGGATGTCCTCGGCAAAACCATCCCGAAAGAACGCCGCGGCCGCCTCAGCGGATGGACCGAGGCCGCCGCCGGCGTCCTCGTCGTCGGCGTGAGCCTCCTTCTCTTCTTTCTCTCCGGCGAGGGATCGGCGCGCATCTACGCCGGGCTGTTCGGCATCGCCGCCGTGCTGTGGATCGCGGGCGCAGCCCTCTTCGCCACCATCCGCGAGTTCCCCGGCGAAACCGACGGCGGCAAAAGCGGACTCCGCGAGGCCTTCCGGCAACTCGCCCTCCTCCGCGACGACAAGCCCTTCCGCCGCTTCGTCGTCGTGCGCTCGCTCCTCCTCTGCTCCGCCCTCACCGCCCCCTTCTTTATCGTCCTCAGCCGCGAGGCACAAGGTGACTCGATGCGCATGCTCGCGCTCTTCATCTTCGCCAACGGCATCGCCTCCAGCCTCAGCGCGCCGCTCTGGGGCAACTTCGCCGACCGTTCGAGCCGCCGCGTCATGCAGGCCGCCGCCGTCCTCACCGCCGCAGTCGCCGGCGTCGCCGCCTTCAGCTACCTCTACCTCGAATCGCTCGCCGCCGCCACCGCATGGTACCCCTTCCTCTTCGGCATCCTCGGCATCGCCCACGCCGGCGTACGCCTCGGCCGCAAGACCTACCTCGTCGACCTAGGGCGCGGCAACAAACGCACCGCCTACGTCGCCGTGAGCAACACACTCATCGGCGCCGTCCTTCTCTTCACCGGTCTGCTCACTTCGATCCTCGCCGCATGGAGCCCCGTCGGCGCCATCCTCACCCTCAGCGCCCTCGGCCTCGCCGGCGCCGTCCTCGCCTCCTCCCTGCCCGAAGTGCAGAAAAGCGGCGCCTGATGAGCGCAAGGCTCCGGGCACCCTGCGAAAGACCCCGGCCAGTGAGCGGACCCTCGGCAGCCCTCAACCTCCCTGAAAGCGCCTCCCCCACGCCGGGCAATCCTCCGCGCCGCGCCGGCTACCCCGCTCTCAAAATCCCGGCACACCCCGTGATTCTTAATACAGAGTTAAAAA
>SLLG01000157.1 GCA_007134215.1 Opitutales bacterium
CCGCCGCGCGCCGCAGCGCCGCCACCCAGACCTCCCGCTGCACATCCGCCAGCAAACGCCGCCGCTGCACCACACGGGCAATGATATGATAGACACATAATTTGTCTGATACGATTCGTCTTTCGCCCATAATTTATTTCGATTAAGGTTTCGAATTGTGTTGTAGCTTGAAGCTATAAAGCAAGGAGAAAATTGGGAATCAGGGGGAAAGGAGGGCTTTGGCGTGTTGGCGGGCGATTTTGGAGGCTCGGTCGCCGAGCATGCGGGCGACTTCTTCGAGGCGTTTTTGCGGGGTCGGGTGGAGGGCGTGGATGGCGACGGCGGTGGAGTCGTCGGTCTGGGCTTTCCGGACGACGAAGTGGCTGGCGGCGGCGGCGGCGACCTGGGGGAGGTGGGTGACGCAGAAGACTTGGTGAGCGGTGCCGAGTTTGGCGAGTTCGGCGCCGACTTCGCGGGCGATTTCGCCGCCGACGTTGGCGTCGACTTCGTCAAAGACGAGGACGGGGGTGGCGTCGACTTTGGCGAGGACGGCCTTGAGGGCGAGCATGACGCGGGCGAGTTCGCCGCTGGAGGCGATTTTATTGAGGGGGAGGAGGTCTTGTCCGGCGTTGGGCGCGAAGCGGAACGAAACCGAACAGTTACCATATTCACGCAGGCTGTCCTCCCGTTCGATTTCGATCGCGAAGCGGGCTTTGCGGAAGCCGAGGCGGACAAGGAGTTCGGCGCAGGCCTTGGAAAGTTCGCGCGCGGCGGCGGCGCGGCGGCGGCGGATATCCTCGGCCTTGGCGGCGAGGTCGGCCTCGAGGCGGGCGGCTTCTTTTTCGAGGCGGATGAGGGTACCTTCGATGTCGCCCTGGCGGTCGAGGCGGGCGGCCAGCTCATCGCGCTTGGCGAGGATGCGGGAGACATCGCCCCCGTATTTGCGTTTGAGTTCGAGCCAGCGGGCCATGCGTTCCTCGATAGAGGCGGCGGTGGATTCGTCGATGTCGGCGGCGTCGACGGCGTCGCTGAACTCGGCGGCGAGATCGGCGGATTCGATGATGAGCGATTCGAGGCGGTCGGCGAGGGTCTGGAGGGTGGAGTCGATCCCGGCGACGCGTCGGGCGGCGAGGAGGGCGGCACCGAGGCGGGCGGAGACGCCGTCGTCGTCATCGCCGAGGGTGGCGGCGACGGAGGCGGCGGCATCGCTGAGTTCCTGCGCGCCGGCGAGGCGGGCGTGGTCGCGCTCGAGTTCGGCGACACTTTCGTCGCTGAGGCCGGCGTCGTCGATGGCGGCGATCTGGGATTCGAGAAAGGCACGCTCGTCTTCGCCGAGTTGTTCGGCGTCGCGGAGTTCTTCCATTTCGCGGCCAAGCGCCCGCCATTTGCGGAAGCCTTGGCGATAGGCGTCGAGAGCCGCGCTGTTGCGGGCGAAGCGGTCGAGGAGGCGGAGTTGCCACCGTTCGGAGAAGAGTTTCTGCGGCTCGCCGGGGCCGTGGAAATCGATCCAGTGCATCCCCAGTTCCTGCAGCCGGGCGAGCGTGGTGAGGGTACCGTTGATGTGCACGCGCGCGGCCTTGGAACGGGAGACGGTCCGCCGCAGGACGAGACTGCCGTCGTCGCAAGGGGGGAGGTCCATGGAAGCGAGGACGGCGTCCATGGAGGCGGGATCGGGGCAGACGATAACGGCTTCGACTTCGCAGGTTTCCTCGCCCTGACGGATGATCGTCTTGTCGGCGCGGGAGCCGGAGAGAAGGGCGAGCGCACCGAGGAGGACGCTTTTGCCCGCCCCGGTCTCGCCGGTGACGGCGATGAATCCCTCCCCGAACTCCAGATCGACGGCGTCCATGAGCGCGAGGTTGCGGATGCGGAGGAATTCGAGCATGCGCGCTAAGATGGAGCGTCGGGTGCCATCCGCGCAAGTCCGGCGGTGCCCCTATTCGGGAGAAACGCGCAACCGCACGCCCTCGTCGGCCCGGAAGCGCCGCACGGCGAAATCGCGGAGGCGGTCGAGGTCGACGGCATCGACACGGTCATCGTAATCGAGCCAGTCGTTGACGGGCAGACCGAAGAGCGCGTTGAGCGACGCCTGCGCGGCGCGCGCGCCGATACCCTGGAGGCTCATGCGCTTGCGGGCTTTGAGCCGCCGCACGGCGCGGTCGCGCTCGGCGGCGGTGAGGCCTCCCTCCGCGACACGCCGCGCTTCGGCTTCCAATTCAGCGAGCAGGGTATCGCCGCTTTCGGGGTGGGTGCCGCCGTAAAGAAAGAAGAGCCCGGTATCGACCCCGACGATGCGGCTCGCGCCGACGAAGTAGGCAAGCCCCTGCTCTTCCCGCACGCGGAGGAAGAGCCGACCGGACATATCGCTGAGGATTTCCTGCAAGACCTCGCCGAGGATAAAGTCGTCCCCGCCCACGCCTGCGTCGGGGAAGCCGAGGAAAAGGACCGCCTGTTCGCGCGGGAGCACTTCGCGGATCAGCTCCCCGGCGGCAGGTTGCGGGCGCGGCGGGGCGCGGCGGGGGAAGGCCCAGCCGGGGGCGCCGGCCGCGACGGTTTCCACGCGGGGCAACAACCAGCCGGGATCAAAGTCGCCGCAGACGGAGAGCACGGTGTTCGGACCGGCGACGAGGTGCCGGTAGGCGGCGAGGACATCGGCGCGACAGAGGGCGGCGACCGTTTCGGGGCGGCCGAGCGGATCCTCCGCGAGCGGATGGCGGCCGAAGAAATGACGGCGCAGCGCCTTTTGCCCGAACTCGACGATTTCGTCCTCCATCTCCTGGATGTGCGAGACTTGGGCGTCGCGCTCGCGTTCGAGCGTGGTTTCGTCGAAGGCCGGGGCAAGGAGCGCCTCCTCGAAGAGATCGAGGGCGAGGGCCTCGTCGCCGCGCATGACCTCAAGGCCGAAGCCGAAGGAATTATTACCGGAGAATTCGAGGATCCCTCCGCCCACGGTTTCGACGGCGTCGGACACTTCGGCGGCGGTGCGTTTGGCGGTGTCGCGCGTGAGGAGGGTGGCGAGCAGACCGGTGACGCCCCGCTTATCCGCCTCCTCGTAGACGGGGCCGCCGAGCGCGGAAAAGCGCAGGTTTACCTTGGGCAGGCGGCGGTCGACTTGGAAGAGGACGCGCGCGCCGTTGGACAGCTCGACGGACTCGAAACGGGCGGGGGCGGGCTTGGCGGGCTTCACACGCGCCCCGCTGCCGTCCGCCGCCTTCGGGCCGAGGACGACGGAAGTGAGCTGGTCTTCACGCAGATAGCGGCCCGCGACGCGCCCGATGGCATCCGGCGTGAGCGCTTCGAGGTGTCGGAAATACTGCAGCGGGTAGTTGAGGTCGCCCACGACGATCTCCGCCGTGCCGAGGCGGGCGGCCTGGCCGCGCACCCGCTTGCGGGCATTGATTTCCCCGGCGAGAGCGTGCGCCTTGGCCTTGTCGAGTTCGCGCTCCGCCACGCCGTTGGCCGCGACATCACAGATTACCTCGACGACGGCGCTCTCGATCGCCTCCTCCCGCCCGGGATCGGCGACATAGGAAACCCAGAGGAGCCCGCTCGTGCCCGGATTCCATGCCGAAGCCTCGATGTGGTGGACGAGCCGCCGCTCCTCGCGCAGGACTTTCCAGAGGCGGGCGCTGTGGCCGCCGCCGAGGAGGTTGGCGAGCATGTCGAGGGCGGGGGCGTCGGGATCGGTGAGCGACGGGATGCGGTAGGCGAGCGATCCGCGGCAGACCTGTACCTCCCCGCGCAGCGGGCAGTGGCGGCGGCTGAGCTGCGGGGGTTCGGCGGCGAAGACGACATCGTCGAGGCAGCGCGGCACCTGCCCGCCGAAGGCCCGTTGCACGGCCTCCGCCATGTCTTCGGCATCGACAGCCCCGGCGACCATCAGCCCTATATTGTTGGGGACGTAGCGGCTGCGGTAGTAGGCGCGCAGGTCGTCGGCCTCCACCGCCTCGAAGAGCGGGCGGTGCCCGATGATCGGATGGCGGTAGGGGTGGCAACGGAAGGCCGTGCCGAAGAGCGACTGCGCGAGCTGCCGGTCGGGATCGTCGAGCCCCATGTCGATCTCCCGCAGAATGACGGACCGCTCCGCCTCGATGTCGGCGGTCTCCAGCTTCGCGCGGAACGCCATGTCGGCGAGGATCTCCAGCCCGCGGTCGAGACTCTCGGACGGCAGGTCGATGTAGTAGACCGTGCGGTCGAAAGTCGTGTAGGCATTCACGTAACCGCCGGCGGCCTGCACCTCGCGGGCGATCTCTCCGGGACCGAACTTTTCCGTGCCCTTGAAGAGGAGGTGCTCAAGGTAGTGCGAAAGTCCCGCGCCGAGGCTCCGTCCCTCGTGGATGCTGCCGGTCTTCACCCAGAGCTGGAGCGAGAGCAGCTCGCCGGAAAAATCCTCGCGGTGCACGAGCACCATGCCGTTGTCGAAGACCCGCCGCTCCGGAAGGTCGCGGGGAAGTCGGTCAAGAAGCTGTATCGCCATAAGAGTCGCGCGTATCGGGGTGGGCGGAGGGGGAATGCCGGAGGTTCAGTTGGAATCCGGGCGCTCCGCCGGGCGGAGTTGCAGTTTGCGGACGCGCTGCCGCGCGCGCCGGTCCTCCTTGCTCAAAAAGGGAAACTCGAACGCCTCTTCAAAATCAAAGACATCCTGAAAATCCTCCATGCGGTCCCTCTCGTTCTTGGCGAGGATGCCGTAGTCGATGAGGGTGAATACGATCTTGCCGAAATCCTCCGTCGACCGGATGCCCCATGTGTCGAGGAGAGTCCTCGACATCGGGCCGTATTGGTCGAGGATGTGGGCACGCAGGCCTTCGGAGAGCTGCTGGCCGGAGACATGCGCGGGCTGGCGGCGGTGCCCCGGCTTGAGCGCGCGCAGGGTGGAGTCGAGCCCCTCCCGCACAAGGAAGTAGGCCCCGGGTTCGTAGCGGGGATTCTCCCGCACGATCAATTGCACAACTTCGTGGAAATTCTTTGCCATTCCGTATTCGCTCTCCGGATTACGTCACAATGAAGCGACGAAAGTTTTGCCGCCTATCGTTACAACATATGGAGGAAATCGTTCACTTATCAAGGCACTTAGGCCCTTCCTGCTCCGCAGGGGAAGGAAAATCCCGCATGCGCCCGTCACGAAACCGTCAAACCGCCTTCCAGCCATGAAGCCGACGGCCGCTCCCCTCCCCGTCGACGCCCTCGAACCGGAGATCCGCGAGGCACTTGCCACGCACCGGCGCTTCGTCCTCTCCGCCCCCACCGGCTCGGGCAAATCCACCCGCGTGCCGCGCATGCTCGCCGCCATGCCGGACCGCGTCGACGGCACCGTCATCGTCCTGCAGCCCCGCCGCATTGCCGCGCGCATGCTCGCCAAACGCGTCGCCCGCGAAACCGGATGCGAACTCGGCGATGCCGTGGGCTATCATGTGCGCTTCGACAACCGCTCCGGCAAGAACACCCGCGTCCTTTTCGTCACCGAAGGGTTGCTTTTGCGCCGGTTGTCGGAAGACCGCGACCTCACCGGAGTCGGTGCGCTGCTCTTCGATGAATTCCACGAGCGCCACCTCGACGGCGACGTCTCCCTCGCCCTTGCACGGCGGTTGCAGGCCGGCCGCCGCCCCGATCTCGTCCTCGGCGTGATGTCCGCCACACTCGAAGTGGAAGCGCTCGCGGAACGCCTCGCTCCGTGCGCGACCTTCCACACGGAGGGCCGCGTCTATCCGGTGGACATCCGCTACAGCCGCGCCGCCGAGGTGAAGGCGGAGACACCGGCCTGGGAGCGTGCCGCCGACGCCTTCCGACGCCTCGCCCCGGAAGTGGACGACGGGCACATCCTCGTCTTCATGCCCGGCGCCTACGAAATCCGCCGCACCCTCGACGCCCTGCGCGCGACCCCGGAGAGCCGCCGCTTCGCCCTGCACGCACTGCACGGCGAATTGCCGCCGGAGGCCCAGGACGCCGCCCTCGAGGCACCCGAGCGCCAGAAAGTCATCGTCTCGACCAATATCGCCGAGACCTCCCTCACTATCGACGGCATACGCGCTGTCATCGACAGCGGCCTCGCACGCATTCCCGCCTTCGACCCCGGACGCGGCATCAACACCCTGCTCATTGAGAAGATCAGCCGCGCCTCCGCCGACCAGCGGGCGGGCCGGGCGGGGCGCACGGGGCCGGGCGTGTGCCTGCGCCTATGGACGGAGGCCGAACACGCCCACCGCCCGGCGGCCCTCGACCCCGAAATCACCCGCCTCGACCTCTCGGAAACAGCGCTCCTTCTTGCCAACGCCCTCCCACCCGACGACCTCGGCACCCTCCCGTGGATCGAGCCGCCGCCCGGCGACGCATGGGACCGCGCCCGTCGGCTCCTCGCCGACCTTGGTGCTCTCGATTCCGCGACCGCCGCGATCACCGGCCTCGGCCGCCTCATGGCGCGCTTTCCCCTCCACCCGCGCTGGTCGCGCATGCTCCTCGCCGCGCACGAGCGCGGCGTGCTCGCACCCGCCGCGCTGCTCGCCGCTGTCTGCCAGGACCGCTCGCTCATCCTGCCGCTCAACGACCGCCGCCGCGAAGCGGAGCGCGCCGACACGCTCCTGCGCGCGGAGGGCACCCGCTCCGACCTCTTTCCCGAGCTGAACGCGTGGCAGGCGCTGCGCGAGCACGGTTTCGGCCACGATTTCGCGCGCCGCTGGGGCCTCCACGCGCAGCGCGCGCGGGTTGCGGGCCATGTCGCCGAACAACTCATCACCATCGCGCAGCGCAGCGGCCTTGACAATGCATCCGCGTCCGCCGCCGCGCCTGCCGAGGTCGAGGACCGCCTCCGCGCCTGCCTCCTCCTCGCCTTCGCCGACCACCTTGCCATGCGGCTCGACCGCGGCTCCCTGCGCTGCGCCCTCGTACACGGGCGCCGCGGCGAAATCGCCCGCCACAGCCACGTGCGTGACGCACCGCTCCTCGTCGCCACCGAGCTACAGGAGCGCGGGCACGGTCGCGGCGTCTCATTGTTACTCTCCGGAAACACGGAAGTGGAGGCGTCCTGGCTGCGCGACTTCTTTCCCGGAGAATTCCATGAAACCGCGGAGACGCGCATCGACCCGCAAACCCGGCGCGCGGTTGCCACCCGGCAGACCGTCTTCCGCGGCCTCGTCCTGCGCGAGGAAAGCGCGGGCGAACCCGACCCCGAGGCGGCGGCCCGGCTCTTCGCCGAGGGGGTCGGGCGCGGCGAATTCACCCTGAAGTCATGGGATGCCTCGGTGGAGCGGTGGATCGAGCGCGTGAATTTCCTCGCCGCCGTCTGCCCGGACTACGGCTTCGCGAAAATCGGCCCGGACGAGCGCCGCTTCCTCGTCGAGCAAGTCTGCCACGGCGCGGCGGGCTACAAGGAGCTGAAGGACAAAAATGTATGGCCTTTTCTGCGGGAATGGCTGCCCGCCGGACTCAACAGCGAAGTCGACCGCCTCGCCCCCGAGCGGATGGAACTGCCGGGCAAGGGACGCGCCCGCCTGCGCTACGAAGACGACGGCACCGCCGTGCTCTCGGCACGCATCCAGCAGCTCTACGACATCCCGCACAAGACCCTCGCCGTCGCCGACGGGCGGGTCCTCCCGAAAATCGAACTGCTCGCCCCCAGCCAGCGCCCCGTCCAGATCACCGCCGATCTCGACGCCTTCTGGGCGACCAGCTACCCCGCCGTGAAGAAAGACCTCCGCGGCCGCTACCCGAAGCACGAGTGGCGGTGAGCGTGCGGAGTTTCCGGGGGCGGGACGGGACCGTCACCGTCCGGACTCCGCCCGCCCGTCTACGGCTCGACGATTTCCACGCGGTAAAAGACAGGGCTGCCTTGCTCGACGGGCGGTAATCCGGACTCGTCGTTCAATGTCCGTACGGTTCCGTCTCCGGAAAGTTGGCCGACCGGAGCTTCGCCCCAATCCTCAAGATCGCTCGAACGCCACAGAGCATAGGTGAGTCCGGGCTGCGTCATCACCGAGACGCTGTTCGCACCCGTTGCATCGAGATTGAGGACAGTGCCGACGGGGACGACCGGCGGGAGTCCGGGGCTCTCTCCGGCGAGATCTTCGATCACATTGAGGAAAATTTGCTCGCCGGTCACGCTCAGGTTGTAGAGTCCCGTACCGCCCATCCCGGCGGCAAAGTACACCCGGCGCTCCGCCGGGGTCCCGACTCGCTCGGGCTGCATGTCCGTCGGATCGAAAAACCTGACTCCCTTTTCGATATCGAGAATCACCGGATCGCGCGTCGGAATCTCAATCCCGGCGGCGAAAAAAGAGGGCACATCAAGCTCAAGAACCACCTGAACATTCTCCGGATACTCGAAATTGGGATTGTTGCTGAATTTCACCGGCGTTCTCGGCAGGACAGGAAACAGTTCATGCTCCTTGTAGAGCGAAAGCCGGTCGCCGTCCTCCGGCTCCAACCCGCGCAACAGTTCCGACTCCGGCCGCAGCACCTTCGGACGCCAGTCGGGAAACACAAAACGATTCAATTCGGCGGGCGTTTGTTCCTGCCGGTCAAACGCCGCATTCGCCATTCGCGACTGAGTGAATCCGTAACCCCAACCCCAGGCCCAACTGCCCCATTCATTTGTCTGGATCAACCTTGCATTCAGGGAGAGGATAGGCACTTCGAGCCCGTTCCACTGCTCGATCAGGATCGTTGAGGAACTGCCGTTTTCACGCCCGCTCCACGAATACGGGTTCGGGGTGTTGTCCGGACTCATGATGATGAGATTCGCACCGGAAAGGCGGTCCAACTGACTTTCAGAGAGAAAGAAATCCCGCGTCGGATCGTCAGACTCCGCGGACCCCCAAAACTCGTGCGTGACCGTCACCGCGCCTGTGATGGGGTCCTCATCACGCTCTGTCCACGAACGGACCACGTCATACCCGAGGCCTTCAAGAAAATCGGTAAAGCCCTTGTCCGCCGGATCATCGGGCATCAATCCAAGTTGATCAAGAAGCTCCGAGGCACGGGCATCCCGGAAATCAACCGGTATGTCGCGCCAATCAACGCTTTCGTAAGCCTTCCATGCCTCGAAGTCGGTTTCACGCAAGGCCTCGCGCTGCGCCGCGTTGTACTCCCGGACGACCGTCGCGCGCACGGCTTCTTCCGCAGTCCGGTTCTCAGATATGAAGATGATTTTCGGCGCCCCTGCCGCAAGGACGGGAATCAGCACGGTGAATGTAACGATGCATTTCAGCTTAAGGAGAAGGTGGATCATTGCTTTTCTCTTCTTTCTGTTTACGGGGATTAGCGGAGTGTCACCTATCGTATCATGATGACGCGAATAAAACAGACCCTAAGGGACTGCATCTTAGGTTGTAAGGAATCCGTGAAACTCATGTCAAGCACCGGAAGACATCTCTGTCCTTGTGACCTTTCGCGACGGGCCGTGTCGGCGGATGCCTTCGAAGCTTCGGAAAAACACAGAACCGAGCCTTGTCGCGATTTTTATATCATATTCATAATTGCCGCCACTGGTTTCACGGACGCATCCTCTTTGGCACAACCGGATGCGACGCCCGGCAGGCATCTCTTACCTTGCCCCGCCGACAGCCTTCATCTGTTTGCTCTATGAAAACAAACAACGAGCGCGGTGAATTACCCGGCGCCTACCGGATACCGCGGTGCTGACCGCCGTCGACGGAGAGCGTTTCACCGGTGACCCACTGCGCGCGCGGCGAAAGCAGGAACACGGCGGCGTCCGCGACCTCCTCCGCCGTCCCCATCCGCCCGCCTGGGATGGAGTCGAGGACCGTTTGGTAGAATTCCGGCTGGTTCCTCCGCGCCTCGTCCCACACCCCGCCCGGAAATTCAATGGACCCGGCGCAAGGGCGTTTACGCGGACGCCGCGCGACGCATGCGTCACCGCTAGCTTCTTCGCATACGCAATGAGGGCGGCCTTGACAGTGGTGTAGGCGAAATCGGGCAGCGGCACGGCCTCAATCCCCGCGATGGACGAGACAAACAGAATGCTGCCCCCGCCCGCTTCTTCCATCCACGGCACAACCCGCGCGCAAGCGTTGACCGCACCCATGAGGTCGACGTCAAGGCTGGGCCGCCAAGCTTCGAGTCCGGCGTCAACCGCCAGAGCCGAAGCGTTATGGACAAATAGATCGACCCCGCCGAGCGCTTCGCGGGCAGCTTCAAGAAAGGCGGCGAGGGCCATTGAGTCGCCGACATCGCAAACGTGGGTGAACACCTTCACCCCACGCGCGCGAATCCGCTCACCGGTTTTCTCAAGCGCATCGTTGTTGCGCGCGCAAATAGCCACGTTCACACCTTCTTCGGCGAGCGCGAGAGCGATCGCCCGACCGATGCCCCGGCTCCCGCCGGTCAAAATGCAGTTCTTGCCTCTCAATTTCAGGTCCATGGAAGACTCTCCTTTCTATGTATGGGGCGGGTATGTCGCATCCGCGCTGCGGCGACCCGGCCAACACCGCGGCAACGGACCGGATATTCCTCGCATAGGCACTCCGGAAACAATGGCTGGAAATGATAAGAAAAAACTCCGTGACACGTCAAGGAAAGCCGCGCCGAACCCGCGCACGGGGACGACAGAGTCGGTCAATAGCCCGTGCGGAAAATCCATCCCCGCAGCACACAGAGTGACGCGGAAAAGATCACGGAAGGGAAGCCTTCCGCCTCAACCGAAGACAGTCCAGACAATCCCCAGCGCCGAGCAACTGCCGAGCAATACAAGGATGCGGACTTTGAAAACGAAAACCATGACGGCGGCGGCGACCGTGATCAGAAGCATCGCGGGATCGATGCTGCCGGGCAATGGATAACGGAAATCCATGCCCGCCCCGGTGTAGGTGCGCTGCTCCGCGAAGAGCGCGTTGACGGCGAACCAGAGGGCGAGATTCGCGATAACCCCGACGACGGCGGCGGTGATGGCGGCGAGAGCGGCGGAGAGGGGCCGGTTGCCGCGCAGCTTCTCCAGGTAGGGAGCGCCCCCGAAGATCCACAAAAAGCACGGCAGGAAAGTGATCCATGTCGTGAGCGCCGCACCGAGCGTCGCGGCCAAAAGCGCCGGGCCCGTCCCCGCCTCGCGGAAGCCCGCCATGAAGCCGACAAACTGGGTCACGAGGATGAGCGGGCCCGGCGTCGTCTCCGCCATGCCGAGCCCGTCGAGCATCTCGCCGGGCTGTAGCCAACCGTAATGCTCCACGCCCTGCTGGGCGACATAGCTGAGAACCGCATAGGCGCCCCCGAAAGTGACGACCGCCATCTTCGAAAAAAAGGCCCCCAACTGCGTGTAGACGTGGCCCCCGCCGAAAAGCCCGAAAAGCAGACCGAGCGTGACCACCCACAGGAGCAGGCACACCGCCGCCGCCCGCTTCGTGCCAGGACGCACGGTGATCTCCGGAGCGGAACCCGGACCGTCCGCCTCCACGCCGCCCGAAGGCGCTGCGGCCTTCGCCGCGATGTATCCAAAAAGCCCCGCGCCGAGAACGACAACGGGAAACGGCACGTTGAAAACAAAAAGCGCGGTGAACCCTCCGGCGGCCAGCAGCGGATTGAGGATGCCGTGCAGGGTGCGGCCCGCGATGCGGATCATAGCCTGCACGACGATTGCGAGGACGGCCGCCTTGAGTCCGAAGAAGAGGCCCTCGACGACGCTCAGGTCACCGAGCAGGACATAAAGCCAGGAAAGTGCCAGAATCGCAAACGCGCCCGGCAGGATAAAGAGGATCCCCGCCGCCAGCCCACCGCGCACGCCGTGGAGGAGCCAACCGGTGTAGGTCGCCAGTTGCTGCGCTTCCGGACCCGGCAACAGCATGCAGTAGTTCAGCGCGTGGAGAAAGCGCTTTTCGTCGAGCCACCGCTTCTCTTCGACAACAATCCTGTGCATGAGCGCGATCTGCCCCGCCGGTCCGCCGAAGCTCAGAAAACCGATACGCCACCACACTGCCAGGGCGTGACGGAACGGAACAGACGCTTCCGCGTTGGAAAATTTCTCCTGGACGACCATACAGCAAAAGGCAGGAAACAAGCCGCCCGTCGCCCGCGCAATACGAAACCACAGGTCAAAATCCGGCGCGAAAAAACCGGGGCAGATCTTCCGCCGGCACCGCGAGCGGACTGAACGCCTCCGGGAGGGGGATCCACGGACCGCCGGGCTTCTCCGCAGCTTCAACCCTTCCATGGTCCCACTCAACAGTGACTAAACCGTCGACAGGATTCTTTCGTATCCGGAGTCCGGTTGGTTCGGGAGGAACGACGGATTGAATGCGGTAAATCGCCCCGGCACCGCTTCCGTTGAATAGGTTGCCGTGTGTCACCAAGTCAGCCACGTAGAGGCTGTCGCGTGTGGCGAGCAATCCGATCGGATGCCCGAGGCCCGGTTGCCGCCCGCGGATAAAGTGAAAATATTCGCCGGTATCAGGATCCGCATAGACGACCGGATTTTCGTCGTTCTGCAGACCGCCGAAGGCAAATTTACCATGGAATCCGATGAACAAGCCGCGGTTGAGCCCCGGTGGAAATCCGGGCGGTGCGAATGTAATGTCGTTTGCTCCCTCACTCCGCTCGCCGGTGAACGGATCAGGAACTGGTTGAAATACCATTATCGGCTGCACACCTTCGCCGCCGACAATCTCGCCTGTCCGGTAAGCGGTGTAGTTCTCCGGAAACCCGAAATCAAAAACTTCGCTGCCGATGTCTTCGCGCCGGATGCGATTCAATTCGTCGGGGCTGTGGGGAATGTTCGGATCGACAAGTCCGTCGATACCGTTGTCCTGAAAAAACAGATCGCCCGTGGCCGGATGAAAGGCGAATCCGGCCGCGTTGCGCAGCCCTGCGCCAATACGGGTGAGCTCCGCCACGCTCACGTGGGTCCCGTTGTCTTTGACGGTCAACCGGTAGGCTGAATCACTGACAAGGACATCGTCGATGCCCTGCACAGTGTCGCTGGAGACCGGCACGGTCCGCGCGGATGCGGCGAAATTGGTGTCCGACCCGAGCTGAAAGTAGATTTCCCAACTGTTCTCCGCATTTGGGGCGGGCCTCACCGCCAGCGTGGAATGGGCATGATAGTCTCCCTCCGGATACTCGAAGTCAATTTGCCCGACAAACGACAATGATTCACCGGACGTGTCCCCCATGCGCAAAATCGTGAGCGGCTTCGCCGCACCTGTCACAAAAACCAGCGTGCCGCCGATCCGCACGGCAGTCAGCGTCCCGTCCAAACCATGATAAACCACCTGCGGTCCGGTGTCCGCAACTCCGTCGCCGGTCGTATCGGCGTAGCGAACGATCTTGCCGGCAGTGTCGAAGAAGTTGGATCCCTCGCTCACGGTGGCCAAGAGGGAACCATCGGGCAGTTCCGCCATTCCAAGGGGGAAATCCACTCCTTGCGCAAACACCGTGACCCGGAAATCGGCGGCCCGCACCCCCGGCCCCTCGACCGTAAACGGTGGAGCGGGCAGCACGGCCGCACTCAACGCGAACCAAACGACGGTAAACAAGCCGCGCCGCACCGTGCGATGTTTCCTGGAAATGCCCCTGATCATCGGGCGGAATGAATAAGAGAAACACATCAAGAGAAACCTTTTGAAAAGGACCGCTGCATGGTACATTGTGGAAAAAGAAGAAGCTGAGGATCGAACCCGTTCCACCGAAGCGTGTCAACGACGGGGGACAACCTTGCCGGTCGCCGCCACCGTTAAGCAATTCAACCTATTTACAAACACCCGGATTCTGGTAGAATCGTAAAACAGCCATCTTTCCACCGCCTCGACCCGTCTATGAAAACCATTTTCGCCATCCTCGCGCTCGCCGCCGTCGTCTTCGCCGGGGCCTATCTTGTGAGCGACCCCTTCCGCACGAAGGTGAACACACTCTTTGAGTCGGCCACGGCATGGACCGACGAAAACATCGCCAAGGACCCCGAGGGTTACCTGCGCTGGACCCTCGCCGAGTTCGACCGCATGGAAGACGAACTCCGGGGCCGCCAGGTCAACCTGCGCACGCAGCTCAACTCCCTTGAACGCCGCAGCGAAGTCGACGCCCGGCAGGCCCCCCTCGTCGCGGAAAAGCTGGAGGAACTCAAGGCCGCCTACCGGCTCGCCGACGACACCGGCCAATGGCCCGCCGACATCGGCGGACTGCGCGTCGTCGAAGACGAACTGCGCCAGCTCATCCTCGAAGCCGACGAACGCCGCGCGCGCTACGCCGAAAACGCCCGCGCCTACGAGGTCGCCATTTCGCGGACACGCAACGACCTCGCCCGCGTCGACAGTGTTCTAAGCGACCTGCGAGAGCGACGCTCGGACGTCGACCGGCAGCTCCAGCAGGTGCGCCTCCACTCCACCCTCGACGGCATCGAAGGGCTCAACGACCGCATCAACGCCCTCCTCGACACCACCCGCGCGGTGCGCAGCGAAACCGAACGGACGCTCTCGCTCGACGATCTCCTGCAAGCCGACGAGCGCGCCGCGGAGTCCCGCCGCTTCGAAGACATCATGCGCGACGACTCATGACCCGGCGGAACCGCAGACGCATCCACGGCACCGCCGGCAAGATCGGTTGCTTCGGCAAACTCCTCATCGTCTTCGCGGCGGGATTCGCCCTCGTTTTCGGAATGAACCGCTTTGAAAATTGGCAGGAGCGCCGCGAAGAGAACCGCCACCTGCGCAACCTCGCCGAGGCCGAGAGCGAGTTGCGCGCCTTCGCCCGGGAGCATCTCCCCGAGCTGCAGCGGGTCATCCACAGCTTCGAGAGCGAAATCGAACGCCGCGAAGCCATGCTCGAACAACTCGCCACGGACATGCGCCGGCTCAACCGCGAGCCCGGCGAGGATCCGGACTACCGCCGCTGGTCCGAGGCGGTGCGCGAAATGCACGGCGAACTTTCTCTTCTCAAGGACAAGCGCACCGACGCCTTCCTCGCCTTCCGCAAATTCGAACTCAACCCCGACTCGGCGGACGACGCCGAGGCCCGCGCGCAGCGCTTCCGCCTCGCGCAGGACGCCGCCAACGAGGGACGCGACACCTTCGAACGCCTCCTCCGCGAAGCCGGCGGGGGCTGACCACGCCCTTCACGGTTGCGCCCCGGCCCGCCTTCGTCCATGTTCGCTCTCCATGGGGACCGCCCTCGCCATCCTTCTCCTCCTCGCCACCGCGGTCGCCGCCGCGGCATGGCTCTGGCGGCGCGCCCGCCTCAGCCGCGTCGGCAAATGCTGCGGGCGCGGTTGCGGATGCCTCATCACACCCCCGCGCACGAAATAGCCCCCGCGGCATCCCCTCTCCAAGAGACCCCGCGGGCAAGGCGGCAGAGCGGCGCGGCGGCGGGGTGTCGGCGGATTGCGGTTGCTTCGCGGCGGGAAATGGGAACAGTGGACGGTTTTTCCAACCCGGCGGACCGGTCCGCCGGCGCACTTCGAATTCCCTTGAATCATGGCTGGACATAGCAAATGGGCGACGACGAAGCGCCACAAGGCGGCGGTCGACGCGAAACGCGGCAAAATCTTCAGCGCCATTGCGAAGGACATCACGATCTCCGCGCGCGAGGGCGGAGGCGACCCCGAGTTCAACCCGCGCCTGCGCCTCTTCGTCAACAAGGCGAAAGCGGCGAACATGCCCAACGACAACATCGAGCGGGCGATCAAGAAAGGCACGGGCGAGTTGCCGGGCGTGGAGTATTTCCAGCTCGCCTACGAAGGCTACGGCCCCGGCGCGGTGGGCATCATCGTCGAAGTGACGACGGACAACAAGAACCGCGCGGCGAGCGAGGTGCGCTCCACCTTCAGCAAGCACGGGGGTAACCTCGCCGCGCCCGGCGCAGTGCAGCACAGCTTCAACCGGCAGGGCCAGTTCCTCATCAGCGCCGACAAAGCGACGGAAGACCGGCTCATGGAAATCGGTCTCGAAGCCGGCGCCGAGGACATCCTCAACAACAAAGACCACTTTGAGATCCGTTGCGCCATGACCGATTTCGACACCGTCTCCTCGGCCCTCGAAAAAGCGAAGATCGAGCCCGACAACGCCGAACTCGCCTACATCCCCACCGTCCTCACCCCCGTGCAGGACAAAGACACCGCGCAAAAACTCCTGCGCCTCCTCGACGCCCTCGACGACCTCGAAGACGTGCAGAACCTCTACGACAACAGCGAAATCGACGAGTCGCTGGCGGCGCGGGAATAGACTGAGGCCCGCTCGGCGACAAAAGTTTTCTCTCCCCGCTTTCATACTACGCAAACGGCGGGCGGTTTCCTCTTTCCACTCCGCTCTCTCCTGTCAATCCCCGCGCGATTGGCTTGCGGATAACGCCGCAGCGGCAGAGGATGCCGCGCTTTCCAAACCGCCATGGACTTCGTCTCCGCGCTCATTCTGCTAATCATCGTGATGGACCCGCTGGGGAACATCCCGCCCGTCATGACTCTCCTCGAGGGCATCCGGCGAAAGCGCGTCTTCATCCTACGCGAGGGCGCCTTCGCCTGCGCCGTGCTGACCGGCTTTCTCTTCTTCGGCCCGGCCCTGCTCGGGGCGCTCAATCTCTCGCAGGAGGCGATCCAGATGGCGGGCGGCATCATCCTCTTTATCATCGCGCTGAAGATGATCTTCGCCACCGGTCCGGGCTGGATCGACACGGCCGAGGGCGGCGAGCCGATCCTCTTTCCGGTGGCCGTGC
>SLLG01000337.1 GCA_007134215.1 Opitutales bacterium
AAGCTTGAGGAATGCCGGCGTTATCCTCACTCTTCTGCCGCGTGGCAAGGAGGAAAACGACATCGGCGTCCTGCTCGATGGAGCCGGACTCGCGCAGGTCGGAGATGCGCGGCTGGCGGTTTTCCTTCTCCGAGGCGCGGTTGAGCTGGCTGAGGACGAGGACGGGGAGCCCCAGCTCCTTTGCCATGCCCTTGATGCCCCGGCTGATCTCGGAAATCTGCTGCTCGCGCGGCACGCGGCTGTCCGTCCCGGCAATGAGCTGGAGGTAGTCCACGACAATGAGGCGGAGCTTGTTCTTACGGTGGATGCGGCGCGCCTTGGCCCGCAGCTCGAGGATGTTGAGGTTGCTCGAGTCGTCCACCCAGATGGGCGCGGCCTTGAGTTCCTTGCCCACGCGGGAGATCTCGCGCAACTGCTCCTTGCTCACGAACTTGTTGCGCACCTTGTTCATATTCACCCGCGCGCGGCCGCAGAGCATGCGCATGGCGAGCTGCTCGGCGGGCATCTCAAGGCTGAAGACGAGCGTGGGAACGGGCTCGCCCCTCCCCTTCATGGGCAGGGCGGCGTTTTCCGCGATGTTCATGCCGAAGGAGGTTTTGCCCATGGAGGGGCGCGCGGCGAGGACCACCATCTGCCCCGGATGGAGCCCGAAGGTGATGGCGTCGACATCCTGAAAGCCCGTCATCACGCCGCTCTCGTTCTGCCCCTTGAGGATCTGCTCGATAAGGTGCGAGGCGTCGTCCACCGCCGTGGAAAAGGGCTTCACCGAGTCAGCGTAGCGCACCTCGTTGATCCCGAGGATCTGCTGCTCCACGCGGTCGATGAAGACATCCAGCTTGTCGTGACTGGTGTAGGCGTCCTCCGCGATCTGCGAGGCGGTCTCGATGAGGCGGCGCAGGAGCCACTTTTCGCGCACCAGTTCTAGCCACTGGCGCGCGTGAAGCATCGGGGCCATGTCACGGCCCGTGATCTCCGCGACGACCTGCCGTCCCCCGATGAGGTCGATGAGCGGCGTCTCCTCCGGCAGCTTGCGGTGCTTTTCACGCAGCCACCGGATGGAGGCGAGCTGGCGCGTCTCGAGGGCGTTGAAGAGCGTCACCTCCTCCACCGGTTTGCCCGAGCCGTAAAGCTCGAGGAGCACCTGGTAGATAATCTGGTGCGCGGGCAGGTAGAACGAATCCGGCTTCAGGTTGGCCTCGACACACGCCGTCAGAACATCCTGGCCGGCGTCGAGGATGCACGCCGCTAGCAGGCTCTCCTCGGCGTCACGATTCTGCGGCAGCACACGGCCCCCGCGCCCGGAATCCGCCGCCGACGCCTGCGTGCCCGCATCCATGGTTTACTTCCGGCGGAAGCGGATGTCAGGCGTTGTTTTCCGTCGGGGCGGCCGCGGATGCCTCCGGCTCTCCGTCCTCCTCGATCGGGTTTTCCGACACAACCTCGAAGGCGAAATCCACCGAAACCTCGGGGTGCAGCTTGATCGTCGTCTCGTGCTTGCCGAGCGTCTTCACCGGCGTGTAGAGGCTGAGTTGCTTGCGGTCGAGCTGCACGCCGTCTTCGGCGAGACGGTCGATGAGGTCCTGCGACGTCACCGAACCGAACATCTTGCCGCCCGGGCCGGTCTTCACGGCAAAGGCGATATTGATCGTCTCGAGACGGGCGGCGACGGCCTTCGCGCCCTCCAGCTCTTTCGCCCGGCGCTGTTCGGCGCGGAGCTTCAGAACCTCCATCTGTTTGCGGTTCGCCCGCGTCACGGGCACCGCGATCTTGCGCGGGAGCAGGTAGTTGCGCGCATAGCCCGCGCGCACGTTCACTTGATCGCCCTCGTCACCGAGGCCCTCCACAGGTTGCACGAGGAGAAGTTGGGAAGTTGCCATAATATTGCTTCGTTTAAAGTGGTTGAAATGGTTGAATAAACACGGGGACCCGACGCCGCTCAGAAGGGCACGTCGTCCTCGGGAAACTCGTCCGCCGGAGCGCGGTTCGCCGGGCGGGCGGACGAAGAGGAGGAACCGCCGGAAGACGCCGCTCCGGAATCGCCGCCCGAGCGCCGCGCCGGCGGGGAGGACTGTTCGTAGCCGCCGGAATCGCCGCCGCCCTCGCCGTCGCCGCGGCCGCCGAGAAACTGGAAATTCTCCAGCACGACCCCGAGTTTGCTGCGGTTCTCGCCGGACTGCTTGTCCTGCCAGGTGTCGAGCTTCAGACGCCCCTCGACAAAGAGCGGACGGCCTTTCGTGCAATACTGGGCGATGACCTCGGCCTGGCGCCCGAACGCGTCGATATCGACAAACGTCGTCTCCTCGCGCTGCTCGCCTTCCTTTGTCGTAAACCGCCGGTTCACCGCGAGACCAAGCTTCACGATGGTGAGGCCCGTCGGCGTGACCCGCTTTTCGGGGTCGCGCGTGAGGTTGCCCATCAGAAACACTTTGTTGTAGTTGGCCATCGGGTCGGGTGGTTGATTGCTGGGTAAAACGGCCGCGCAAGCGCGCCGGAAGAGGAAACCGCTCCTTACAGCCCCTCAACCAAGAGGCGCTTCACCGTCTTGTCGAGACGCAGTTTCTCGTGCAGCTCGGCCGGCAGAGAAAGCGGGCCGGAAAAGTGGAAGATCACGTAGCTGTCGCCCGTGTGCTTCGCGTCCGTCACACGGGCGAAGTCACGGCGTCCGTGGTTCTCCGTCTCGGAGACTTCGCCCCCGAGTTCCTTGATGATCCCGGAGAGCTTCTCCACGAGGTTTTCCACGGGATCCTCGTATCCACGCGTGTCGAGGATGAAAGTGGCCCTGTATGATTTAGTCAGCGTTGCGCTCATTGTTGTTTGTTTTTCGGTTGAGATGGTTCATGGCGAGCAGCGGTCCGGACCGCACCACAAGGCGCAGGCCCTCCACAAACTGCGGGAGGGCAGACCGGAAGCGCTCAAGTTCGTCCGGGGCGAAAGGCCTCAGGACAAAATCGGCGATATCCATGAGCGGCTTTGTGTCCGGACCGACGCCGATCCGGTAGCGCACAAACCCCGCGCCGATGCGCGCGATGATGTCCGCCAACCCGTTGTGCCCGCCCGCGCTTCCCCCGATGGAGAGCTTGGCCGCTCCCACGGGGATCTGGAACTCATCCACCGCCACCAACAGCCCTTCGGGCCGCCACTTGTGGAAGCGGAACAACTCGCCGAGCACCTGTCCGCTGCGGTTCATGTAAGCCTGCGGCTTCACGAGCGTGACCGGTTTGCCGGCGATAACGACGTCTGCGGTGTGGGCACTGAACCGCGTGGACGCGCGCCAGACCGCCCCCTCGCTCTGCGCGAGGGCGTCGACCACGGCGAATCCCGCGTTGTGGCGTGTTCCGTCGTAGCGTTCGCCCGGATTGCCGAGCCCCGCGATAACACGCACCGTCATGGAAGTTGAAAAAGAACAAAACAGGGAGGCGCCGCCAATGCGAAATCACCTCCCGCGGAAAGCGGGGAATCAGTCCTCCTCTTTCTTCCCCTCGTCGTCGTCGTCGCCCTTCGCCTTGCCGACCAGTTCGGGTTCGGCGTCCTCGGCGATGGCGTCCTCCGATTCGTCGCGGCCAGCGTGCGCTCCCACGCAGGCCACCGCCACTTCGTCGCCGTCGGTCAGAATCTCGACCCCCTCGGGGGCGGTGATCTCGCGCACGTGGATCGATCTGCCGATCTGCAGCTGCGTGACGTCCACCGGGATCGACTCAGGCAGGTCGCGCGGGCGGCAGCGCACCGTCAACGTGTCCGCGTGGACCTCGAGGATGCCCCCGTTTTTCACACCCGGGCATACGCCCTTTGTGATCACGGGAATCTCCGCCTCCATCGGCTTGCCCCGCACGATTTCTTTGAAATCAATGTGCTCGAACCCGTCTGTGCGCGGATTGCGCTGCGCCTCCTGGATAATCGCGAACTGCGACTCATCCGCGCCGTCGTCACCGCCGTGGTGCAGCTCGATCAGCGCCGCGCGGCCCGCGATGTCGCGCCAAGCCATGGAGAAATCATGGGCGTCCACCGCAAGATGGGTCACCCCGGATTCACCGTAAATCACCGACGGAATCTTCCCCGCCGCGCGAAATCGCTTCGCCGCGGCAGTCCCTGTTTCCGTGCGCACACTGGCATTGAGCCGTACCTGTTTCATAACAATATCAACGTGTTCGCCCCCGGCCCTTGGGCCGGAGAAAAACGGAGAGGCAAACCCGTCCGTTCTCCCGATGCAATCCCTTTTTCCCGCCCTTTCCGAAAATTTTCTTTTCACGGGCTTGACACCCCCGCCCTGCCGCCGCTTTCCTCACCAGCTTTGTTTCACCGGGCCACCCGCCCGCGCGGAACATCCAACCGCCCGGCCGCTCAGTGGCAGAGTCCCGCTCCGCGGGATTAACCGCTTGGCCGACTTGCCGTTCTTTCAACTTTTCATTGCTCGGTAGCTCAGTGGTAGAGCAGGTGGCTGTTAACCACTTGGTCGCAGGTTCGAATCCTGCCCGAGCAGCCATATTTCATCAAATACGAACCTCGGTTCGAAACAGTTAACACATTTTCATAAGTCCCTCTACGCGAGGGACTTTTTTATGTTTGCAGTCACTAGTGTCCAGTTAAGATGTTTTGATTGATCGGTAACATTTTCAGTATCAGTGTGATCCACGATTACTAACGTGTCACGCATTTGAAACCGACCGACC
>SLLG01000318.1 GCA_007134215.1 Opitutales bacterium
CGCCCGCCCTAACCACGGCGGTCCCTCCGTCTGTTTCGAGGAACCCGTCCCCGGCGACCTCCTTGACCCCGCGAGCGGCACCAAGGTGGCCGGGGCCGCCATGAAACGCACGCGCGACGGCATCCTCCTGCAAGGCAGTATTGTGGCCGAGGCACTCGCCTCCCCCGCTGCAAGGGAAGTCCTGCGCAGTGCCTTCATCTCCCGGCTCGCGCAATCCCTTGAGGCCGAAGCCGTCCTCCATTCCCCTCCGCCCGCCGCCGTGCACGCGGCACTGCGCGCGACATTCCGCTCGACGGCTTGGAACCGGCGGCGTTGAACCCCGCCGCCCGTAAACACCTCAATAGGCCGGATCCTGCAGGCCCGCCCGCCCCACGCGGACATTGTCCGAGGGCCGCACGTCCGTAATACCTGTCGGCGGGATGATCTCCGCCTGCATCGTCAAGCCCTCTTCATGCGTGAGCTGCGCAAGGTTCACAAGCGTGCGCACGGCGTGTATTTCTCCGACCGACAGATCCACGCGCTCGTCGGCGACAAGAATATCGCCGAGAAAAAGGCGCGCCCGCGCGCCCGCGACCGATTCGGTGCCGCGGTTCTGGAAGCCGACGGAGAGCACCACCGAGTCGTGCGTGCCGCCTTCCGCCCCGAAGGAGAAATCCGTCACGGCAAGATCGTAGATCCCCGGCTCGTTGCGGCGCTCCATGCGGGCGACATCAATCCGCCCCGCCCCGTGGAAAGGATCCCGGCCCGGAGCGCCGAGATCATTGCTCGCGCTCTCGACGACCGCGCGCACCTCCCGCGGCGTGAGCGCCGGCTCCACGCTGAGCAGGCGCGCCACCGCGCCGGTCACCAGCGGTGCCGCCGCCGAAGTGCCGCCCAGACTCACATACTCGCCGTCGAGCCAACCCGAGGGAAGACCGTATCCGGGGGCCACGGCGTCCACCTTGCCGAAATTAGAGAACGGGGCGCGGCGGTCACGCGCATCCACCGCCGCCACACTGAAGACCTCCGCATAGGCGGCGGGATAGGCCGCGCCCTCCACCCCGTCGTTGCCCGCCGCCGCCACCACCGTGACGTTGCGCGAAACCGCAAAATCGATCGCCGCCCGCAACACCGAAGAATCGCTCCGCGTGCCGAGGGACAGGTTGACGATGTCGGCACCCTCGTTCACCGCCGTGATAATCCCTTGCGCAAGGGTAAAGCTGTCGCCCGTTCCATCGTTGTCGAGGACGCGCAAGCTCAGCACATCCGCCCCCGGCACCATCCCGGTGTCAAATTCGTCGCGCGCCACAAGATGGTAGACGACCGCCGTCCCGTGGCCGTTGTCGTCGATGCCTCCGCGGCTCGGGTCAAGGAGATCCATGGAGCGGATGCGCGCGCCCTCCAGCGCCGGATGATTCCCCACCCCGGTGTCGAGAACCGCAATCCGCACGCCCTCGCCCCATGCGCCGTTGTCCTCCGGCACCCCGAGAAAACGCAGGACACCGCTCTCAAAGCCAACCAGCTCACCCCCGAAAAAGTCGGGCTGTTCGTCGTCGCCGACCAGCGGCGGGATCGCCACCCGGAAATTACCTTCCAGCTCGTAGCCAGCTTCGGCAAACCGTCCGAAGTCCCCTGCGCTGCCGCGCAACCGTGCCACCCCCAGCTCGTCGATCACACCGACCAGTTCGAGGCCGTACTCCTCCGCCAGCGCGCGCAGCGAATCGATATCGCGCACATCGCCCAGCGTCACCACAGCCTCGCCGGGCAGAGCGTCGGGACCGAAATCGAGACCGCCGCTCTGCGGCATCGCCCAGGAATCCCAACCCCCGCGGATGCCGGGCGAGAGGAATTCATGCCCATTGTCAGCGGCGGAATCCTCCACAGTGTAGTCCGGCGAAACCCGCGGCGGCAGCACAAGAAGGAGGACGAAAAACAAAAACGTCCCCCCGAGCATCAAACCGGCTGCAACCCATCGAATCATCGAATAAGCAAACAGGTTACGAATCTTTCCCCCCGCGTCAATCGCTGTCCGCCCACTCTCGCAAGTCCCCGGTCCCTATCCACTATCCACCACCGCCGCACGATACGACAACTTCTATTTCTCCGGGTTAAGCAAAACCTGGTCAAATAATTTATCCCGTAGTTAAGAAAACAATAGCTTTAACTACGGGATGACTTTTCCGGGCACAGCGAAAGACGCCGCAGGCGAAACGGAGGTTCTTCATGAACAAGAACATTCCGTCGGGACCGCAAAATGCGCGCCCGCATGCCTTCCGCTCCCCGTCCTAAGCCCGCGCCGTAGCCACGCTCGGTCAGAGCGCAGGGACAAGGGTACGGGCGCGGCGAGCCAGCCTACCGTCGGGTAAGGAGGATAAGATAGAGGAGGTTGGCGAGCGATCCGATGAACGCGGCCACGTAGGTGAGCGCGGCGGCGTTGAGCGTGTCGGAGACGCCGCCCATCTCGTCTTGCTGAAGGATACCGGTGCTGACGAGTTCGGCCTTGGCGCGCTTGGAAGCGTCGAACTCGACAGGAAGGGTGACGAGCTGGAAGACGGTGAGGACGAGGTAGACGCCGATGCCGACGTAGATCAGGCCGAGGATGTGAAAAAGAAAACCGCCGATAAGGACAAAGGGCAGGATCTGCGAGGCAAACATCGTCACCGGCACGAGCGACATGCGCAGGCGCAGCATGGAGTAGCCGGTGGCGTGCTGGATGGCATGCCCGGCTTCATGGGCGGCCACGCCGAGGGCGGCGAGGCTGGTGCCGTGATAATTCTCCTCGCTCAGCACGAGGCGCTTTTTCGACGGATCGTAGTGGTCGGTGAGGTGCCCGCGCGTCGCGGTGATCTCAACATCAGAGATCCCGGCCTTGCTTAGGACGTATTGCGCCGCCTCGCGCCCGGTGATGCGGCTGCGGGAGCCGACGCGGGACCACTTGCTATAGGCACCCTGCACACGCATCTGTGCGAAGATGCCGAGAAGAATCGTCGGAACGATGAGAACGAGAAAATAGATCATCGGATATAGGATTCAGGATTGATCAGCGAAGGAAAGGATTTTCCGCGCCGTTCCCTTTTCAAGCCGAAGCCGACGATTTTTTCCGCGGCATGGCGGCGGCCGCTGGGAGCCCCGCCCGCGCCGGAGTTCTCAGAGATCAATGGAGCGTTCGCGGTAGCCCGAAGGCGGGGCAAAGGTCGACTCGTCGGGCTCGAACGTATCCGTGCCCGCAAGGTGCGTTTCCGACTCGGCGTCGCCGCCCGGCCCGTACTCGCGGATCTTGACGGGAAACCCGCCGACATCGGCGAAGCCGTCCAGCCATGAGTCACCGGACCATTCCATGAGCATCGTGGCCATTGGGCCGCGGGAGAGTGCCTGCATCATGTCGGAAAAGAAGGAAGCCATACCCTCGAAGGCCTCCGAAAAATCGCGCCCTCCGGCAACTTCGGACCAATCGGCGACAAACAATTCGCGCACTTTGCGGCCGTCCACGGCGGCCTCGAAGACGCGCGTGGAATATTCGCCCACGGTTTCCTTCGAGCCGGTGTCCTTGTATTCCACCCGCGGGGCTTCTTCGCCTTCGAGCATCTCTCCCATGCGGTCGCGCATCATGCGCTCAACCATTTGCCGCTGCGCGGCGGGCACGCTTGCCATCGCGGACTCGTATTCCGCCATGGCGGCTTCCATACGCGCGGCAATACGCTCCACGGCGGCCTCGTCGAGGCGGGTGTAGGCGCGGTCGTCGTGGTCGATGACGACCATCTCCCGGCGGTCGGTGTAAAAGATCATTTCGCCCGCGTCGTCGCCGCTGCCGCGCACCTTTAGGTTGCCGTCGGCCACCCAGATGGTGACCGTCGGCGCGGAATCGCCCGGTGCCTCTCCTGGTGCGGTCTCGACGAGATCGTAGCGCACTCCGCCGGAAAGCGCGTGGGCGGAGAAGAGCACGGCGCCCGCGAGCACGGCGGGGAAAAATCGGAGGCGGTTTGGATGTCTGGTTTTCATAGCTGCCTGAATTTATCGGGTTTTTGTGGTGTTTATCATCGAAAACGAAGCTTCACAGGCTAACGCACGGGCCTCCGGAAAGTCAAGGAACGGGCCCGTTCTTCCGCCCGGCCGCCCGGCACGCCCGGCGGCTTCTGTCGGCGCAGCTGCCTTGCGACGGCGCGGGCGCCTTCAGTCAACCCCTTCCGCACCGTCCGCGGGCGGTGCCGCACGCTCTTCCGCGGCTGTTTCGGCGAGCGCCGCACGGACACGCCGCACCTCTCGCAACATGTGCTCTTTGAGGGCGCCGAGCCCCTCTTCGAGCAGGCAGGAAACCGGCACGACATCGATGCCGGGGTAAGCCGCGCGGAAGGCAGTGAGATTTTCCGCGGCGGCAGGCTCGTCCATCTTGTTGGCGGCGACGAAGTGCGGCTTGGCCGCGACGGCGGGATCGTAGCGCTCCAGCTCCTCCCGCAGGACGCGGTAGTCTTCGCGCGGGTCGCGGCCGTCCACACCCGCCATGTCGACGAGGTGGAGGACGACGAGGCAGCGCTCGGTGTGGCGGAGGAAGCGGTGCCCGAGGCCGCGGTTGGCATGCGCGCCCTCGATGAGCCCGGGGATGTCGGCCAAGGTTAGGCGCTCGGCGGGGTCGTCGAAAGTCACCACACCCACAACCGGATGAATCGTCGTGAAGGGGTAGGCGGCGGTCTTCGGCGCGGCGGCGGTGAGCATGCCGACGAGGGTCGACTTGCCGGCGTTGGGGAAGCCCACCGCCCCGACATCGGCAAGCGTTTTGAGGATAAAGGTGTATTCGCCGCGCTGCCCCGGCTCGCCTTCCTTGAACTGCCGGGGCGCGCGGTTGACGGAAGTCTTGAAGCGGGTGTTGCCCCAGCCGCCGCGTCCGCCCTTGAGGAGGGTGAAACGCTCGCCGTGCGCGAGCAGTTCGCAGGCGACCGATTCGAGGCGGTTGTCGACGACGACCGTGCCCGGCGGCACCTTGAGGACGCAGTCCGCGCCGTTTTTGCCGTCTTTGCCGGAACCCTGCCCGCCGCGCCCGTTTTTTGCCTCCCAGTGGGGCGTGAAGTGGAACTGGCGCAAGTCGCTGACGTTTTCGTCGCACTCGAGGATCACGCAGCCGCCGTCCCCGCCGTCTCCGCCGTCGGGGCCGCCCTTGGGCAGGTATTTCTCGCGGCGGAAGCTCACGCAGCCGTGCCCTCCGTTGCCCGCGCGCAGCTTCACCCGTGCCTCGTCAATAAACATAACCACCATCCAATGGCGGCGGCGCGGCGGCGGACAAGCCTATTGCGCGTCCGTCAACGGCGCGGTGAAAACAAGCTCGGTGACGACGGGGCGGTGGTCGCTCGCGGCAGCGGTGTCCGGATGGTCGAATATCCACGCCCGCCCGCCGTCGACATGCGGGAGCAACGCCGGCGAGACAAGGATGTAGTCGACACGGGAATACACGTCCTCACGCGCCCAGTGGTGGGTCCAGCGCTGTCCGTGGCGGTCGGTGGCGTCGAGCATGACGGTGAGGGTGCGGTCGCCCACCGTGAGGAACCGCCGCACCGGGCCGCTGCGCGTCGTGTCGTTGAAGTCACCGATAACCATGTAGGGCGTGCCGCTCTCCCCGTGGCGGCGGCGGATGGAGTCGCGCGCCACCCGCGCCTCGGCGGTGCGCCGCCACAGTGAGCGCGGGTCCTTTCCGTAATCCGTGTAACGGCTCTTGAGATGGACGTTGAAGAGGATCCAACGCACGCCGGCCGTCTCGAAGTGCACCTCCTGCAAGCCGCGCTTCATGGGGATGCGCCCGTGAAGGTAGGGAAAATCCAAATCGGCATGCCCCTCCACGTGAACGGGCGGCACGCGAGAGAGCACGGCGACATGGCGCACCGGGTCGTCGCCCTCCATGAGCAGGGCGTGCGGATAGTCCAGGCCCTCGCGCCGGAGGTCGCGCTGAAGCTCGCGCAGGAACGGCTCCGTGCCCATCTCCTGGAGGGCGAGGATGTCGGCGTCGAGCGCGGCGAGGACGCGGCGCAGAGCCGCCTTTTCGGCCTCCGGCTTGGGATAGTCGGGCCGCCAGCGCCCGTCGATGATCCGGTTCATGACAAGGTAATTCTCCACGTTCCATGTTGCGACGCGCAGGCGGATGGTCTCCGGCACCGCTTCCACGGCGCCGTCCTCCGCGGCAGCGGAGAGAACCGGCGGAAAATAGACGGCAATGAAAAGGCAGACCGCGGCAGCCCGGCACCGCCGCTTCGCTGATCCGCACCACCAACCTCCCGACCGCATTTTCCGCCTCCGTCGAATTCCGGAGCGCCCCTCAGCGCAGCGCTTCCTCCACGGGGACCTCGCCCGAGAGCAGATCATAAACCTTGCCGACCGTTTCCGGCGCGCGGAGGCAGCGCTCGATCGCTGCCGCCACATCAGCGCGCGGAATTTTCCCGCGGCGCTCGATGCGTGCCGCCGCCTCGACGCGGCCCGTGCCCGGATCCTCCGTCAGCCCGCCGGGGCGCAGGATGGTGTATTCGAGCCCGCTGCGCAAAAGCCATTCATCCGCCGCCCACTTTGCCACCAGATACGGCTTGATGCCGCCAGACGCCGCGTCGGGATCGCCCGCGCGCATCGCGCTGACCATGATGAACCGCCGCGGACCCCGCGCAAGGCAGTGCTTCATGACGCGGACCGCGCCCCACAGGTCGATCAGCAGAGTCTTGTCCTTGCCCGTGTGCGCACCCGACCCGGCGGTGAAGACGACCGCCCCGGCACCTTCGAGGGCGGCCGCGAACTCACCTTCGAGGTCGCCGGTGACCGCCTCCACGCCGCGCCCGCGCAAATCCGCCGCCTGCGCTTCCTCGCGCACCATTGCAACGGGCTCCAACCCGTCCGCCGCCCGCAGGCGCTCCACAAGCAGACGCCCGATCTTTCCGTTCGCTCCAATAACCGATACTCGCATGCGGGAAATAAAGAACAAAAATATTCCGCCCTGCAATAGTAAAACCGGAGGAATGCGAACAATACCACTGCGCCGCCGCCGCTCAGCCCGTCCTGCTCTCACGGAAAGCGGGCCAGATGAGCCGGAAGGCATCGGCGAAATCGTCCGGGCGCTCCACCAGCCACGAATCGATGGCTTCCGGCGCGAGCCAGCGTCCGTCAATGATTTCATCCGGGTCGGGACGCAGGGGTCCGGGCGCTTCGCCCGTATAGACCCACACAAATTCGTTGCCCGTGAGCGGCTGGGCGGAAAAACGGAGAACCCGCCGGGGCCACGCGCCGTCGTCCCGCGGGGTCCAACCGAGTTCCTCGCCGAGTTCACGGCGCATGGCCGTATCGTAGTCCTCACCTGAATCGACATGGCCGGAAGCGGAGGAATCCCAGCGCCCGGCAAAGGTGTCTTTGGCAAACGACCGGCGCTGTACGTAGTAGCGCCCGGCGGCGTCGCACAGGAGGATGTGCACGGCCCGGTGCCGCAGCCCCTCCCGGTGGATGATGCCACGGCGCTCGCGGCGAACCACCCGGTCGCCGGCATCGACGACATCGAGCCATTCGTCGGCTACGGCTGTGGCGTCCCTCTGTTGTGCCATGACCGCCGGAACCACCGCCGCCTCAGATGCCGCGGCGCACGAGCTTCACGTTTTCGTGGTCGTCGCGCATTTGCACGCGGACTTCGCCCGGAGTCTGTTCGCCAACGTAGGGCATGGCCGCCGCCACAAGGAGCGGCAGGTAGCCGCGCAGGTCGCTGCTCTCATCGACGGCGGAAACGCGCAGCGTCCACTGTTCCGGACCGCGCTCGCCGTTGCGCATCTCGTAAGCGGTGAGGTCGAGGGTCTTTTCGTAGACCGTCGTCCGCCGCGTGCGGTCCGTCCATCCGGCGAACTCGGTGCGCGGCGGCTCGTAAATTGTGCTATAGCGGTAGCTCACGACCTTGCCTTCCTCGTTGCGCACCGGAATCCGCACCGTGCGTGAATACCCCCAGCGTCGAACGTAGATCGGCTCGGAATAAACGCGCGACTCGGAAACCGGATCGGAAATCACCGCGTCCATACGGACCAGAACACGGGCCCGCGAACGGTCGTGCGTGCGATAGTAACCGGCGCCCGCGAGGGCCGTCTCCACATACCCGGCGGCCTCGCGGAAACGGAGTGTCTCGCCCTCCGCAAGGTCGTACGCAGGCTCGATGTAAAAGGCGATGGACTCGCCGGGCGGGGCCGTCGGCACAAGGCCGCGGTCGGTGAGAGCGTCTACCTTGAAGGTGCGCGTGGGTGTGACCGCGCACGCGGAGAGTAAAAGCGCCACACCGGCGACCGAAAAAGCCCGTAGACCGAGACGGCGGAGGTGGGCAGTGGACTTGGGAAGAAGAAATCTCATAATGGTCAGGCTCCGCCGCCGGACGAACCGGCGCTCGCCGTTGTCCCCTCGCGTTCAAGCTCGCGAATACGCTCCAATGCTTCGCGCTCGCGGCGTTCAGCCTCTTCGATGGAGCGCTGCCGCGCAAGCGCATCCTGCCGCTCCGCCTCCAGCTGCTTGAGCCGCTCTTCGGCGGCCTTGGCGCGCTGCTCCGCCTCGAAGACCTCGCGGTCGGAGACATTGCGGCCCTGCGCGATGGCGATCTGCTCTTCACGCTCCGTCTCTGCTTTCTCCCTCTCACGCTGGATGCGCGCCATTTCTATGTTGTGTTCGCGCTCGCGGCGCAGGGCCTCCTCGCGCTGGCGCTCCTCGTGGTCCTTGGAAGCGCCCACGGCACCGCCGAGAACCGCGCCGGCCGCCGCACCGATGGCCGCGCCTTCGCCTTTGCGACCGCTCTGGTGCCCGATGATCGCGCCCAATACCGCGCCAGACGCCGCGCCGATGGCGGCCCCCTGCGTGGTGCTCGGATTTTGCGAGGCCGTTTGGCATCCACCGAGTGACAGGGCACCGGCAACGGCAAGAGTCAGAAGTAGGAGTGATTTCGGTATATTCATGGCATCTAGGACTTTTTGTTCGAGGAGTGGAATACGAGTGAAATTCCCTGGAAGGATGCGGAAATCGACCGAAAGCGCAAGAACAGGCGGCAGCGGCCGGCTACACTTTCTCTGCCCGGCGGTCAGACGGGGACGCGGGACGGCGGAAAATCAAGTGCATGTACGCAAAATGCGCCCCAGGGCGATGGAAAGGCTTTACTTTGCCCGCTGATGGCTACCCTGTTGCTCCGTCTGTGATGAACGAAACCGAGACCATTCTCGTTGTCGATGATACGCGCCATAACCTTCTTTTGATGAAGGATCTGTTAAAGCGGGAACCGTGGCGCGTGCTCTTCGAGCGCGGCGGGGCCGACGCCCTCGACACAGCCGCCGCCGAGCACCCCGACCTCATACTCCTCGACATCATGATGCCCGGCATGGACGGATTCGAGACATGCCGGCGCCTCAAAGAAACACCCGGCATAGAGGATGTTCCCGTCATATTCATGACCGCTCTCGACGACACGGAAAGCAAAGTGAAGGCATTCGCGGCGGGGGGTGTCGATTTCGTCACCAAACCGGTCCAAAAGGAGGAAACCCTCGCCCGGATCAAGGCACAGCTACAGTTGCGCCGCCTGCGGGACGAACTCAAACGCGAGATCGCCGCCAAAGACGAGGCCATCAAGGACCTCGACGGCTACGCGCACACCGTCGCCCACGACCTCAAAAACCCCCTCCAGGGGCTTATGGTCCTCACCGAAACTCTCCTCTTCGAGGGCGGGAGCGTGACCGAGGCGGAGCGGCTCGAGTGGACGAAGATGATCCACGAAGCTTCGACGCGCCTCAACAACATCGTGCATGAGCTGCTCGTCTTCGCGAGTGTGCGCCAGCAGGACGTGGTGGCCGAACCGGTGGACATGGCCGAGAACATGCGCTCTGCCCTCTTCCGCGTACAGACCCTCGTCGAAGGGCGGCGCGCCCGGCTCGTCCTCCCCGAATCGCTGCCGCGCGCCCTCGGCTACGGCTCGTGGATCGAGGAAATCTGGGCCAACCTCATCAGCAACGCGCTCAAGTACGGCGGCAACCCGCCCGTTGTCGAAGTCGGCGGACACAACGGCGAAAACGGGCGCCCCGTCTTTTGGGTTAAAGACAATGGCCACGGCATCGCGCCGGAAAACATCGGCCGACTCTTCGAAACCTTCACCCGCCTCGAACAAACCCGCGCCGAGGGCACCGGCCTCGGTCTCTCCATCGTCAAGCGCATCCTTCAAAAACTCGACGGCGACATCACCGTCGACAGCACAGTCGGCGAAGGAAGCACATTCGCCTTCACCCTGCCCCCCGCCGAAGCACCGCAAAGAGCCGAAGCCGCCGACAGGGCCGCCCTCACCGAGTCCTGACACCGCCCGCCGCGCCTCCCCTTTTCAACGGAAAACCAGCATCCGCACCGTCAACTATTTTATCTACGGGATTAAAATTTGCCTGATATTTTCTCTGAGAAATTGCATCCGAATGCAAACTTGAGGACGAAAAATTTCCCATGAGAGAAATACCGGGTATTTTAAATCAACGATCCGGGAACCACTGCACTACTTCCGGCAGAGGGGCTGGACGCGACGGGTGATCGGCTGGAAGTATCGGGGCACCGGGAATTTCCGCGGTCTCCGGTCGACCCGGAAAAGACGGACATCGGAGAACGTTCCGGCGGAGTTCCGTGGGGGGACCGCGGCGCCCCCGGAGCCGGCGGCATCTCCGGCGGCATCATTGGGGATTCAGTCGAGCGTGGGCGCGAGGACAACGCGGAAACCGGTGGCGTGGTTCGGGATTTCCGGGCTTGCACGATCACGCGAGGCGGCACGGGCGCGGAAAGCGAAATCCTCCCACCCGCCGCCGCGCACGACGCGGCCGCGCGAACCGCTTGTGCGCACGAAGGGTTCGACGCGTCCGCCGGGCAGCCGGTCGGCGAAGAAATCCATCGTCCACTCCCTTACGTTTCCGTGCATGTCGTAGAGACCGAGGGCGTTGGGCTGGTAGCTGCCGACCTCGACGGTTCCGTAGGTGTCTTCGCGCATGATCTCGGCAACACCGCGGTGCACCTCGCGCGGGTAGCGCCCCTTGAAATTCGCGTTCGCGGCATCGGCCGTCCCGCCCCAGTAGAACGGTCCCGTGTTGCCTGCGCGCGCGGCGTATTCCCACTCCGCCTCCGTCGGCAGGCGGTATTCATAGCCCGGCGGCAGACGGCCGGCCCCGCGCTCGCGCTCGTTGAGCAAGCGGCAGAATTCCATGGCCTGGCTCCACGTGACGCTGTCGACCGGATGCCGAGGGCCCGTGAAACGGCTCGGGTTTTCGCCGGTGATGTGTTCGAACAGCACCTGCGTCGTCTCGTGCGTCGCCATCCAGAATCCGCGCCGGAAGACGACCTCCGTCAACGGTCCCTCGTTGGGCAGGCGGCTGTGCTCCGAGGGCGGGCTGCCCATCATTCCCGTGCCGGGCGGCACCCATGCGAAAGTGTAAGCGAGGTAGGGCACCGTCCATCCCTCCCCGGTCCCGGGTCCGCGGAGTCGCTCCAGGCGCGGCGTCCACGTCGCTTCCTCGTTGGGCCGGAGAGCGAATGTCTTTGTGACGGGTTCGAAGTCGCGCACCGCGAGCGTCACGCGCGTCTCGCGGTCGGAGGCCAGTTCGACGGCACGCGGCACGCCGCGCTGAGACTCTCCGTCGAGGAGGAGCCGGGCGCGGTCATCGCGGGGAAAGTTCCCTTCGATGCGCAGCCGCGCCGGGCGGCCGACGAGTTCGCCGACGAGGAGTTTTTCCTCTCCGTCGGCAATTTCATAGGGAAGTGTGAGGGTCCGGAAATCAGGATGTTCGACGACGACGGTCCCCCGCCCCGCGCCGACCTCGCGGCGGAATTCCGCCTCCCCGTCGACCGTAATCTCGCCGAAGCGCGCGCGGAACTCGTCGAGGATCTCCGCCGGAGGCGGCTCGCCCCCGCGCTCGAGGCGTACGGTCAACTGCCCGCTCGCCGCCTCCAGCGAGCCAAAGTGCAGAACCCGCGATTCACCACGGGCGAGCGTTACCTCACGCTCCACCATACGCCAGTCGCCCCCGCCGACCCGAACCGTCACGGGCCGTGCCACGGCCAACCCTTTCACCTCAAGGGGTGTGCGACCGCGCAGCGCACCTTCGACCTCGACAGGCACACCGGAGCGGTCGGCGAGAATCGAGAGGCTGCCGGGGGCGTCTTCCAGGTGCCCGTCGAGTTCCGTCCATTCTTCGGCACGCAGGCGCACGCCCTCGAAGCGCCGCGACAGATAACCATCGAGACGCAGCTCAAGATCGTGCTCCATCGCAAGCAGACGTCCCTCGATGGAGAGGACGCCGCCGTCCGGCACCGTATCGACGAAAGCTCCGGCATCTGCCCCGAGGGAAAAGAGAGCCGCCCCCGGGGTGCCGGTGAGGCGCAGCCGCCCCCACTGCGGCTCGAGTTCCATGCTCACACGCACCGGGTCCGCGCCGACCGAGACATCCGCCTCAGCAGCTCCGAATCCGTCTGCCTCGATGCGGACGCGGTGGGTACCGCGCGGCAGATCGAGCGCGACCTCCCCGCCGGAAAAGGAAAACGGCGGACTCTGCACCGTGAGCACACGCCCCGAACCGGCCCCGGGCTGCACCCGCAGGATGACGTTGGCGTCCGCCCGGGAGTCGGCGAGGACCGAATCCACCCGCGGCGCGGCGTCCGGCGAACTGAACCACGGCAGCACCTGCGTGGCACCGAACGCGCCGAGCGCGACCAGGGCGGCTCCGAGTAACAGCGGACGCCGCCACGAGCGCTTCGCCGACGCACTTTCATCCGCTTCCCGGGAGCGATCGGCATCGTTAACGATAATCTCTTCGCCGCTGTCGGGATCCCGCCGTTTTATCGACGCCTGCGTGAGATTCGCCACATTCGCCAAGTCGCGCCGGAAGACGTCCACGGACGGATAACGGTCGGTCGCCTTGCCCTCAGTCGCCGCGCACAAAAGGATCTCCCACCCAGGCGCGATGTCGTCGCGGCGTTCCGTGAGCCTCCAGTCGTCCCGCCCCACCCGCTGGCCGGTGAACATATAGTGCCCCAGCAAGCCGAGCGCAAAGACGTCGCTTTGTTCCCCGCCTTCCTCACCGTTGCGGATCTCCGGCGAAATCGAATCCACCGGCGTGAACACGGAGCGCCCCTCCGACTCCGCGAGGGGAATGATCGCCGTGCTCACATACATCTCGAAGCGGCGACGGTGCAGCGCACTGAAAATCCCAAACCCGAGCACCTTCACTTCACCCGACTTCGCCACGATAACATCCTCCGGGCAAAGCGCGAGGTGCGGGATGCCGAGCAGATTGGCCGCGCCTACCGCCGTGCTCACCGCATTGAGAAAGAAACCTACCTCCTCCTCGGGAAGCCCTTCCTCATGCCCGCCTTTGGACAGGTAATCGGCGAGCGAGATCCCCTCGACAAGCGGAAAGCGCAGGATGAGGTGATCCGCGTTCATCTCCACCAGATCCGGCGCGAGGAGCGACTTCGCCTTCGCCTTCGCGAGCTTGGCCGAGGCCTCTTTGATCCCCGCCAGCGGACTCGGCTCGCGCGTAAGGGCATCGGGAAGAATGAGGA
Source organism: Opitutales bacterium (assembly GCA_007134215.1). GTDB lineage: Bacteria > Verrucomicrobiota > Verrucomicrobiia > Opitutales > Oceanipulchritudinaceae > SLLG01. Next base: position 13,534 of record SLLG01000318.1, read on the forward strand.
TGAGATAGACGCTCCCGTCACGACCGTCCCGCGCATGATAAAGCCCCCCAAGCAACCCGTTGCGGACGCAGCGCAGGATAGCGTAGTCGCCAACCATATCGCCCGGCTGGAACTGGGATTCTTTTATGATCGAGGTATAGGCCATGCGGAGGGGATGACTTCCTGGGAGAGTTCTTTACATTTACCCGGACGAGCGCAAGACCGGCGGCGGCATGCCGGTGCTTTTTGAAAGGTCTTTCACACTCTTTTCATCGGCCCTCCGGAGCGGCCAACCCGAAGAGCCTGCGCGCGTTCTCCCCGAGCACGCCCTCGCGCACCGCCGCATCGGGCAAAGCCGCCCGCGCCTCCGCCAGAATCTCCGCGTAGCCCGGCCCGTTGCCACTGCGCGGATAGAGCCGCAAGGCGTAGTCGGTCCCGAAAAGTACACGGTCCGCCCCCATGAGATTCGTCCCCGCCGTCCACACCTCGGGCGCGTAGAGCAGCGGACCCGCCGCCGTGTCCACCCACGCGTTGCGCAGTGCCTTGCGCACCCGGCGGTTGAGCATATAAAAGGGAAGCCCCCCGCCCCAGTGCGCCAGAATCAGTCGCAGGTCCGGAAAGCGCTCTGCTAGCCGGACATAGCCGTCGAGCGGCGTCTCAAGACGGCCCGGATATTCATGCCCGGCCGGCTCTGTCACGTGCATCAGCACAGGCACCCCCGCATCTGCCGCGAGGGCGCAAAGGCTCGCAAAAGTGCCATCGTCCATGGAAAACCCCTGCGCAGCCGGCATCAGCTCGCCGATCCCGTGGAAGAGCCCCGTGCCGAGGGCGCTCTCCACCGCGCGCAGCGCCGCCCGCCCCGCGCGGGGCTGCACCGGGACAAAGGGTAAAAAGCGTCCCGGCGCGGCCGCCGCCCACTCGAGATGCCACGCCGCCTGCTCCTCTGCCGTCGCCTGATTCTCCCAATACCAGCCCGCCAAGACGGCGCGGTCCACCCCGTGCGCGTCCATTTCCGCGAGCATGGCTTCGCGTGTCGCCCAGCCCTGCGGCCCGCGGGTGACCAACTCCACCCAGTGCCGCTCACCCCGAGCCGTGCCCCACGCGACCGGATCGGCCGCCGTCTCCGGCGGGTAGCAATGGGTATGCGCGTCGATAATCATCCGCACCGCCTCACTCCGCCTCCTCCGGGCCGCCGGGCGCCCCGTCCTCCCCGCCGCCGTCCAGTCCGGCCAGCCCCTCATGCACCGCAGGATCAAGCCCGTGGATGATGTGCTCCTGCAGGGCCGCAAAAAAGAGATAACACGCAAACGCCTCCCGCACGCCGCGCCCCGTCAGCCAGTCCTCCGCCTCGCCCGCTTCCAGTGCCTCGTCCGGCACTTCGCCGAGCGGCCCTTCGCGCAGGGCCAGCCGGATCGCCGAGCACGCCCGCAGGAGAGCCTCGGCCTCGCCCTCCGCAACCAGCACCGGCCCCTTCTCGAAAGCCTTCTCCGCAAGGAGGCGGTCCACCAACTCGCCCTCGGCGGCGTAGTCCTCGGCAAGGTCGGACACCATCGCGTCGGCCAGCTCGGAGTCACCGAAAGCACGTCGGCTCAAACCCTCCAGCGGCCCCGTCCACACCCCGCGGAGATTGCGGCGCAGCGCCTCGCTGTCGCCCGGACCGATACGCAGGTTAATCCGTACTTTCACTTTCCAGAATTGCAGAGAGTTTCCACTGGTGCAGTTGATGCACATAGAGTTCGGCACGCTCGCGCGGGCCCGTCCACACCACCGAACGGCCCAGCCGGTGCACCTCCAGCATGTGCTTGCGCGCCTTCTCTGTCGGGTAACCGAAGACCCGTTTGAACACCAGCACCACATAGCTCATCAGGTTCACGGGATCGTTCAGCACCACCACGCGCCATGGCGGTGTTGTTTCCGCCTCCGGCGCCTCCCGTGTCAGCGTCTTCGTCTCGCTTGCCGCACCATTCATTGCGTGGATGTTTCTGAGGCAGCCCGCCGCGCATGCCAAGGAAGAAAGCGGTTGCCCGCGCGCAGCCACCCGCCGAAAGTACCCGCGTGAAAGAAGAGCCACCGGAACCCACCGCACCCCCGCCCGGACAAACCGATCCCGACCACGGCGTCCACAAGCCCCGCAAACCCTGGCCGCTCTCGTGGATCCTCATCATCATCCTGACCTATATCCTCTTTCAAACCGCTTACTTCATCCTCGCGGACTGAGGCGCTGCGCGATTCACCGACGCACCGACAGCGCGATGATGCTCGGTTCGGAAAACCGCAAGTTCGACCGGTCTCTGTCTTGTCTCTCTTCGCTCCCCCGTCAAGCGCCGGGATGGTCCAACGGACTGACTCACTTTCTCGAAGAAATTTTTCTTGCGTGCCGTCTCCGGGCAGTTCAGGTTTCAATTCATTATGGGCGAAATTCGTATCAAGTGTGAAGATGGTCCTGGGGTATATCATGTGACCTCGCGGGTGATTCAGAGGCGGCGGTTGCTGGCGGAGGGGCAGCGGGAGGTGTGGGTCGCGGCGCTGCATAGAGCGGCGGAGTTCAGCGGCGTGGAGGTGATCACTTACTGCGTGTTGGAGACGCATTTCCACATTCTCGTGCGCATTGATCCGGCGGCGCGGTTGTGCGACGACGCGACGCTCGTGCGGCGCTACCGTGCCCTCTACGGCGGGGCGCGGGCGCAGTGGAGCGGGCTCAATGCGGACGAGTTGGCGCACGCGCTGGAGAAAGGTCCGCCGGAGACGGCGGAGGCGCTGCGCGCGCGGCTGCGCCGGCGCATGGGCGACATCTCGGAGTTCATGCGCACGCTGCGCCAACGCTTCACGCGCTGGTTCAACCGCGCGCACGAGACGGCGGGCACGCTGTGGGCCGAGCGTTTCGGCAGCGTGCTCGTGCAGGACACGCCATGGCTTGTCGGCCTGATCGCGGCCTACATCGACCTGAACGCGGTGCGCGCGGGCCTCGCGGA
>SLLG01000115.1 GCA_007134215.1 Opitutales bacterium
GAACTCAACCCTGACGAGCTGGTCTGGAACCACCTCAAGACCAATGTGCTCGGGCGGATAATGCACACGACCAAGGAACAGATGAAACGCACGGCGGTGAATCACCTGCGCAAGCTGCAAAAGCTTCCCGATGTGATCCGCGGATTCTTCCAGACACCCGCGACCTCTTACGCAAGGATCTGAACTGTCCCTTTAACTATGAGAGGGTTAATAGGGAGTACCGCCCGTTGCCGGACGGCCCCCTCGCAAATCCCTGCGTGCGGTTTGGCGGGGTGTCGCCGGCGCTCGGAACCCGCACAGGACGCCTCTGAATCCCGTTTCACGGGACGCAGTGGAGGCGGCGGGGCATGGTTCAACTGAAGGAGAGGGTCCATTCTTGTTGCCGACGGTAGGGTGTTGCTACGGTTTTTGGGCCTGGGGATTGCAGCAGCTTCCACATCGCCTCAAAGCCGGTCCAGTTGTAGCTTTTCCGCTGACTGCGGCCGGTTGAGGCCGCGGATGATTGTCCGGCGGCTCGCGTTCCAGGAACGCCACAGACGTTCCGTACTGAGCCAAAGGCGACAAGCGAAGCCATTCCCGATCACTTCGTAGTCATTGATGTAACCGAGATACTTTTTCCGCAGTGTCAAAACGTCCCCGCGAAAATCAATAGAGCGGCGAGCAACAGGCTGATTGCCTTTACGGACGCCGTCATCGCTGCGCCGGCCCCGCCCGTCTCAGGCGAGGAGGCCTTTGGTGGTGGGGAGGGAATCGCCGGTGCGGCCGTCGTATTGGGTGGCCATGTCGAGGGCGCGGGCGAAGGCCTTGAAGATGGCCTCGGCGATGTGGTGGGGTTCCTCGCCGTATTCGAGGGCGATGTGGACGTTGGCGCCGCAGGCGTTGGCGAAGGCCTGGAAGAACTCTTTGACGAGCTGGATGTTGAAGTCGCGCACGAAGAGTTCGCGCGCCTCGACTTTGTAGACGAGGGCGGGCCGCCCGCCGAGGTCGAGGGCTACGCGGGCGAGGGATTCATCCATGGGAAGGATCCAGAAGCCGTAGCGGCGGATGCCGCGCTTGGCCCCGAGGGCTTCCTTCACGGCTTCGCCGAGGACGATGCCGACGTCCTCGACGGTGTGGTGGTAGTCGACGTCGATGTCGCCCTCGGCCTTGACTTCGAGGTCGAAGAGACCGTGCCGCGCGAAGAGCGTGAGCATGTGGTCGAAGAAAGGGATGCCGGTGGCCACGGAGGCGCTGCCGTTGCCGTCGATCTGCAGGGCGAGTTCGATACGGGTCTCGGTGGTTTCGCGGCGGCGTTTGCTCACTCGGTTGTCTGCCATTGGTCGATGATTTGGAGAAGCGAGGTCATTTGCGCATCGGTGCCGATGCTGACGCGCAGGAAGGGGGCTGTCAATGAATCGGACGGGAAATGCCGCACGAGGACGCGGTGCTCGTGGAGAAAGCGGAAAAGGCTCTCGGCCACATCCGCCCCCTCGCGGCCGCCGGCGTCGCGGGGGCGGGTGAAGACAAAGTTGGCGCTTGACGGATAGGTGAACCACCCCCTCGCCTCCAGCTCCGCGCTGAAGCGCGCCCGCGTGGCCTTGACGCGGGCAACGGTCTCGCGGAAATACGATTGGTCGCGCAAGGCGGCGAGAGCTCCGGCCTGGCTGAGGCGGTTGACGTTGTAGCTATCGCGCACGCGGTCGAGGAGGCCGATGGTCTCGGGATGGGCGAGCGCGTAGCCGACGCGCAGGCCGGCGAGGCCGTAGCTCTTGGAGAACGTGCGCGTGACGACAAGGCGGGGATAACGCGCGAGGAGGTCGGCGGCGGTGGACTCGGCGAAGTCGGCGTAGGCCTCGTCGGCCACGGCCATGCCCGGCACGGCGTCAAGGAGGCGGGCGATCTCGTCGTTGCCGAAGCCGACGCCGGTGGGCGCGTTGGGCGTCGTGAGAAAGAGGATACGCGGGTCGGCGGCGGTGAGTCCATCGACCGGCAGCCGCATGTCATCGCCGAAGCGCACGCGGCGGATCTCCTCGCCGCGGATGGCGGTGATGACGGGATAGAGCGAATAGCCGGGGAAGGCCATGACGGCGTCGCCTCCGTCCCCGCAGAAGACACGCGTGAGGAGATTGAGGATGTCGTCCGACCCGTTGCCCACGATGACCTGCTCGGGGTCGACGCCGTGGTGTTCGGCGAGGGCGCGGCGCAGGGGCATGCTGCGCGGGCTCGGGTAGAGAGGCAGGCGCTCCACCTCGGCGGCAATGGCCGGGCCGACGTCGCGGCTGCACGGGTACGGAAGCTCGTTGGTGTTGAGCTTGATCCAGTTGCCGTCCGTCGGCTGTTCGCCGGGCACGTAGGGGTGCAGGCGCGGGATGTGCGGGCGCGCGTACCCGGCGGGGCTGCCGTCCGCCGCGCTCATACGCCCTCCCCCTCCCCGTCCCCGTCGAAACGGATCTCGAGGGAACGTCCGTGCGCGTCGAGCCCCTCCATGCGCGCGAAGGCGGCGACAACGGGCCGCGCTTTCGCGAGGGAGCGGCGGTCGTAGCGCACGACACTGCTGCGACGCATGAAATCGGTGATTTTCAGTCCGCTGAAGAAGCGTCCGGTGCGGTTTGTCGGCAGCGTGTGGCTCGGGCCCGCCGCGAAGTCACCGAGAACGGTGGGCGAATCGTGCCCGCAGAGAATCGTGCCCGCTGTCGTGATGCGCTTGATGAGCGGCTCGAAGGATTCGGCCGCGACGTGCAGCTCGAGGTGCTCGGGGGCGATGAAGTCGGCGATTTCCGCGGCGTCGTCCAGGTCACGCGCACGGATGAAGGCTGTGCCCGCTTTGAGCACGCGTGCAATGGCGTCGCGGTTGCCGAGGGCGGGGAGCTGGCGGTCGATCTCCGCTTCGACGGCTTCGCGCTGGGCGTCGTCGAGGTAAACGTAGTAGATTTTCTCTTTGCCGGTGCCGTGCTCCGCCTGGGCGAGGAGGTCGGCGGCGATGTAGTCGGGCCGCGCCGTGGCATCGGCAAAGGCAAGGGCCTCGCTCGGCCCCGGCAGGAGGTCGACGCCGACGTCGCCGAAGACCTGGCGCTGCGCCTCGGCCACATAGGCGTTGCCCGGCCCCATGACCTTGTGCACGGCGGGGATCATGCGGGTGCCGTAGGCCATCGCCCCGACCGCCTGGGCGCCGCCAAGGCGGTAGACTTCGTCGATCCCGCACATGGCGAGGACGGCGAGCATCTCGGGAGCGAGGGTGCCGTCTTTGCGGGCGGGAGTGAAGACGGCGATCTCCGGCACGCCCGCGAGCTTTGCGAGGGTGGTCGTCATGACAACAGTGGAGACAAGCGGCACGGTGCCGGCGGGGATGTAGATACCCACGCGGCGGATCGGATACCAACGCTCGCCGAAGCGGGCGCCGTGCGGGTTGCGACCGCGCCACGAGCGCGGCAGGCCCTCTTTGTGGAAGGCCTTTACGCAGGCGACGGCGTCGCGCACGGCGGCGCGGGCCTCCGGATCGAGACGGCGGCGGGCGGCGGTCAGTTCATCGGCCGGGACGCGCAGGTCGCGCGGGCGCAGGTCGATGCCGTCGAACTTGCGGGTGTATTCGAGAACGGCTTTGTCGCCGCGGGAGCGGACATCAGCGAGGATCGCGCGCACGGCGGACTCCACGGCTTCGTCCCGCGAGCGCTTCGCGATGAAGGTCTCGAGCTTGCGGTAGAACCGCGGATCGCTGGAATCAAATACGCGCATGGTGCGGTCGGCTACAAATTGGAGGGATAGGCGAAGATGGCGTCGTCGATTTCCGGATTCACGCGGATCTGCTCCAACGTGATCGTCCCCGCCAGTTCGCCGTTGATGTAGGATTCGATTTCGGTGGGAAAACGCAGGCCGTCGACCCGCTGCTCGCCGCGCTCGCGGAGCAATACGCCGCCGCCCATCTCCGTCGTGAGGAGGCGTCCCGTCTCCGCATGGACGGCGCGCACCATGCGCCCGCGCCGTCCGAAGCGGTATTCGAGAACGTGCGCCGGCTCGCCGTCGACCTCGCGTTCGCCGAGGTACTCCACGCTGCCGCGGAACTTCTCGTGCCCGCGGAAAAAGTACAGGTTCATGATGGTGTTCGCGCGCATCTCCGCGTAGGTCGCCGCGTCCATGGGCGCGATCATCGCCGAGCTGAGGGGCTGCCCGTGCCGCTGCCGCATGACCCAGCCCTCAAACGGATCGACCGCCATGACGGTGAGCGTCTGCCCGTCGTCCTGCTCCACCCGCTGGTAGAGCGGGCGCTTGAGGTGCGCCGTATAGCGGACTTCCGGTCCGTCATCCGCCGGAACCTCGGTGCCCACGACGACGAGCGAATGCAGCGCGCCGAGCTTCTCCTCCGGGCCAATGTAGGCGCGCGCCATGGTGATAACATCCTCCGCGTCGACAGCCGCCCGGCCGGTCACGCCGCAGGCGGCGAGGACTGCGGCGGCGAGGAAGTATTTCACGGCGGATCGCATGGCGTCACTCCCATTCAATGGTGCTGGGCGGCTTGGAGGAAATATCGAGGACGACACGGTTGACGCCCGCTACCTCGTTGATGATGCGGGTGGAAATCTTCTGCAACAGCTCGTGCGGGAGCTGCGCCCAGTCCGCCGTCA